>NZ_JBFHQR010000045.1:0-15657 GCF_041592135.1 Porticoccus sp.
CCCGAAGGGCTGGGGCCATTTTTGCCCCCAGCGTTGTTGTCATTCGCTCATTTAGAATAACTAAACCACGCTCATTCCGCCTCGCTGGAAGCAAAAATGACCTCCAGCAGTGGTAATCAAATTAGTGTGAACAGGCCCTAGCCCAATAGCTCAAGCATAGGCCCGGCCCGGCTGTATCGGGGCGCGTTGATGGGTGCAGTGAGTGAGGCCTAGCCGGCAAACAGCGGGCTGCTAAAGCCGCGCAGATGTTTGGGCAGATCATCCGAGATATCGACCACGCGCTGCTCGTAGAAAATATGGGCAGTGGCGGTTAATTCCTCAGGTAGCTGGTGGTCGTGGTTCTTGGCAATCAGCAGCTGGGGCACCACCCGCCAGTCCACACAGTTGGTGTTG
This sequence comes from Porticoccus sp., assembly GCF_041592135.1. Taxonomy (GTDB): domain Bacteria; phylum Pseudomonadota; class Gammaproteobacteria; order Pseudomonadales; family Porticoccaceae; genus Porticoccus. The sequence goes on from NZ_JBFHQR010000045.1 coordinate 394, forward strand.
AACAGCACTTCACCACAGTGGCTGCAAAAGTATTTTTTCATCCGCAGGCTGGGGTGCTGGTAGATGCTGACATGCTCCTCCCCCGCGGTGATGGCAGCATTTTCCTCCGTCCAGGCGGTGACCGGGGCAAACGGGCTGTTCAGCAACTCGCGGCAGTCGATGCAATGGCAGTAGGCTTTTACTTTGGGCTCGCCGGAGAGGGTCAGCGCAACCTTGTTGCAGTCGCAGTGGAGGTTATAGGTGTTCACGGTTGCTCCTTTTGATGTTGATTGCTGCCAAGCCGTTAGGAAACAGGCTTATTTCAGCGAAATCTGAATTTTCTCATCCATGAATTCGATGATGTCGCCGGAGACAATTTTCTTTCTTTTGCGTGTTTCCACTTCGCCGTTGACCAAAACCTGGCCGTCATCAATGACCGTTTTGGCTTCCCCGCCACTGGCAACCATGCCTTCGAACTTGAGGATCTTATAGAGCTCAACGGGCTCTTTTGTAATTTTAACAACTCTCATTATCTGGTTTGCTCATTGTCATTGGTAAAGGCGTCGTGCCTGGGGTTCAACTGCGCTTCCAGGGAGAGCGCGGAGCGGCTGGAGCGGATTTATTGGCAACGGGAGTCGAGTGTTGCAGCACCGGTGCCGTAGGCCCCATCGCCGCAAGTCGGCGAGACAGCCTGAAGGCGTAGGACTCTACCACGCGCCAGTCCCACTCGGACGCCGCACCCAGTTCGGGGTAGCGCTCCTGGCGGGAGATGGCCCGCGCCTCGGAATTGACCACGACTCTGCACTGCAGTGTGTTGGGGGGCGTGAAATACAGGTGCAGGTGGATGATGCCCCAGCCGCCCAGGGAATAGCGAAAGGTCTTGCCGTCGCGGGGCGGATCAAGGGTTACCTGTCGCTCAACAACCCGGCCCTTCATCGACGGATACCAGAAGCCAAAGGCATAGTTGTGAACCCCGGCCTTGGCGCACTCGGCGGCCTTGGCCAGAATCTCCTCTGGGCTCGCAAAGTGCTGCAATGGCTCGCCGAGATCTGACTCGGAAGAGCTGACAACCGGCACTTCCGGTTGGAATGCACCTTCAATCAAGTCGGCCAGAGCGGAGGTAGAAATGATGGTGGCAAGGGTCACTGAATGTCCTTTCCTAAAATAGTGATGTTATTCAACAGGCGCTTAACAGGGCGCTCGGCCCCATCACAATGATTATCGGGGTAATCCGGGAAGATTCCAATAAACCTGATTTTATTCGGAAAATCGGGTGTCTCAGCCTTTTGTGGGTTGTCAGCTTTTGGCGATAAATACGGCCGCCAGAATTAACCCCAGCACGATGAGGCCAGTAAAGAATAACGCTTTATTGAATACCGTATAGGCGTGTTGATTAGAGGCCGCTTCCAGTTGCAGCAATTCCTCTTCGGGCAGTCCCGAAGTGATCTCATAGTTTTCATCGGCTAGGTAAGCGCAGGCATCCTGATATTGCGAATCCAGCACGGCCCACAACCCCACTTCAAATGCCCCGGTGATATACCCGGAAGTTGAAAAGGAGTGCTTTGCGGAGATGTGCGTCAGTATTCCCCTGTGGCGCAGCCGCAAGGCAGCGGCTTCCGCTTCCATCAAATCCAGATATTTGGCGATAAGTTGCACTGGCGGGCTGTTAACGTTCTGTGGAAACGGCCAGGCGGAAGCGAGTCCCGAATCCGCGTGTGCCGAGGGCGGTGTTGCTGCGGTTGTTATAGGTCATTCAGAGCTTCACCCCGTAATAACCGAGGATGGCAAGCATCAGAAAATAACAGCCTACGGTGATGCCGATAGACAAGCCCATGCTGGTATAGAAATTTAACCCCTGCCTTAAAAGAAGTGGCAATGACACGAATAATGCCAGTGACGGGAGAACAAGCCAAAAGACACTGAAGGACAGCGCACTGACCTTGCTGACATCTTTTGTGTCTAGATAGAGCCACAACATGGCAAGCACCGAAACCAGCGGAATCGATGCCAATATCGCCCCCACCAAAGTGCTGCGTTTGGCAATTTCAGAGATCGCCACGATAAGCACGGTGGTGACTGCCACTTTCACCAGATAGTAAGCCAACCAGCTACCTCTTCGTCTAATGACGTATCACGTCAAATTCGGCCGTCCATCAAAGCGGGAAAACCACGGCAACCTGTAAGCGGTGTCTATCCCTTCAGGTAAGAAATCATGGTGTCAACATCACTGCACTCAAAGGGGTCATCCGGACAATCATCCATCATCCCGGGTTCTGAAAAGAGTTTCTTGACTTCCCCATTGACGACATGGGCTGAATAACGCCATGTGGCCATACGGCCGCCATTGCTAACCAGCATCCCCATCTGGCGAGTAAATTCTCCCTGGGTATCAGGCAACATTTTGACATTATTGATACCGATATTTTTCGCCACCTGCATCATGGTAAAGGGCGCGTTAATGCTCAAGCAGTACACCTCATCAATACCGAGTGATTTCAGTTCATCATACCTGGCGTCATAGTCGGGCAAATGAGCATTGGAGCTGTTCGGGGTGATTGCCGCCTGTAGTGAAAAAATAACGACACTTTTACCCGAGAAAATCTCTTCCGTTGGAATATCCACCCAGATAAACGGATTTCTCCCGGCAACACTTTCACCACGGATACGGTTTCTAAAGATAACGTCTGGTACTTTATTGCTCATCATTTCCTCTTATTTCTTAACATAACGTGCGAAATTTTAACGTTGCGTTTCAGCCTCGGCGCCCTAGTGCCCTGGCGCTTTCGCAAGATTATACCCGCGCCGTCGGTTGCAAGCGCTGCTTAGGTTGCTAGAGCTGAGAGTCTTTCTGATGTCTCTCGGCTCTCGTATCTCGTTTCAGGTCCGCGGCTAGCCCTCATTGAAGAACGGATCGGGCAATGCTGGATTTCTCAGCTTTGCCGCGGCACCTGCGCCGGTGACCGGTAGACCCGTTGGATCGAGGAGGCCGATCTGCACGAGCACACTCGCCTGATCCCACAGGATGTGCTCGTGGGAGACTTTGTCACCTTCGATCCCGACGATAACCACAAACACCGCTTCGACTCGTCTCCCGGTGGGCTCGACTCCTGGCAGCATCCAGTCAATCTTGCTGGTGTGCGTGAACGAGATGATGAGCTCATCGATGAGCCGGTCCTCGCTGTAAGTGCGCGACACCGTTTCAAACCTGACGTCAGGCGGAAAGAACTGGCCGATCAAGCGGTTCGCGTAGAACATCCGCACGCTTCGCGGGCCTTGGCCGCCAACCATGGTTGGTATGCTCACGAGATGCGGATTCGGCGCCATGGTGGCCAGCGTCTGGTCGAGGTCGCCGGCCAGTTCCGCCTCCATATGGGCATTGAAGATCCCATCGAGTTTCGCCTTCAGGCTGGGAGCTGACATTGGGTATCCTTCCTCTGGGTTGATTGGCCGCATAACGACAAAGTTTGCTGGTGCCGTGAGCCCGTTGTTGAAACAAGCCGGCGCTGTGAGCGGGGCCCGGGTGCAACCTCTGGTTGGGCCGCGACGGCAAAGATTACCCAAACATCCGATACCTGCCGTGTGCGTTCAGGCTTCACCGAGGAAAATATCATTTGACCCCAATACCTCCTCAGTACCTCCACTAGGCCCCTGATGAATTTTCACAGAAGCAGTGAATAACCTAACCCCACAGCAGCGCATGTGCCAATAATTGGTACAACACCAGCTTTGTATTTGAAGAGAGCAATAAATGCTATAGCTCCAATTAACAGAGAAAACCATTCGAATGTTCCCGTAAAACCTTGAGGCCACAGCACATGGTAAGCACCTCCATATAGGTCAATCTAACTATACAGAGTGTCTACAAGTCGTGGGTACCTCGGAAGAATAACGCCAACAACTGCTGCCGTAATGCCTGTTAAAGGTGCAGTGAACTTAATGTCATGCCTTGTGGCTTCGACAACTGGACCGCCCAGCAAAATAAACAAAAAAGAAGGTAAGAAAGTAAAGAGCGTTGCAACACCAGCCCCTGCCGCGCCTGCAAAAGGCAGGATTTCAGGGCCAAAAATCTCTTTTGTCCAGCCACCAACAAAACCAACAAAAGCAACCACCATAATGAGTGGCCCAGGTGTTGTTTCTCCTAGTGCTAGTCCATCAATCATTTGGGTTCCGCTCAACCACGCGTAATGTTCTACCCCTCCTTGATAAACGTAAGGAAGTACCGCATATGCCCCACCAAAAGTAAGTAGCGCTGCTTTAGTAAAGAACAAACTCATTTGGGTAAGTGTGCCTTCCCAGCCAAAGCTCGCAACAAGTAGTGCTAACGCGACAACCCAAATAGCAAAACCAATGGCTCCAAGTGTAATTAACCTTACCCATTTGAATTTGGCATGCTCTGGAACAGGCGTATCATCATCAATCAACGCTGGGCCAAGTCCTTTTCCTGATGCAGTATGCTGACCGCTTGCCTTGAAATACTTAGGTGCAAGGTACGCACCCATATAGCCAATCAGACCTGCCATCAACACAATATAAGGAAATGGAACATCCAGTGCGAAAATTGCCACGAAAGCCGATATGGCCATAGCACGAAGTACATTATTTTTTAAGGTTCTTGAACCAATTCGATAAGCTGCAAACACAACAATTGCAGTTACCGCTGGTTTGATTCCATATAAAACACCCTCTACAGCTGGAACATCGCCATACGCTAAATAGATCCATGTTAGTGCCATCAGGATGAACAGCGATGGCAAAACAAACAGAACTCCAGCAGTGATACCACCCAATACACCGTGCATTAGCCAACCAATATACGTTGCCAACTGTTGCGCTTCAGGCCCGGGAAGGACCATCGTGTAATTAAGTGCATGCAAGAAACGATGCTCAGAAATCCAGCGGCGTTTTTCAACCAATTCTTGATGCATCATACTAATTTGCCCAGCTGGGCCACCAAAGCTGATAAAGCCCAGTTTCAGCCAATAGAGAAAAGCCTCTTTGAATGATATGTGCTCAAATCGATTTTTGGTTTCATTTGCAATGGGTTCCATTATTTATCTCAACTATCTTTGTTGTGGTATTGTTTTCTGGGCAGCAGTCGACAACGCTAATCCTTTGTATTTTTTAGGAAATGGATAAAGCCAACAGGCTGGCGCCCGCATTAGCGGGGCAGTTTTAAGCTTGCGCCGAAAGAAAAGCTGGGGAGCCCGGTAGGAGGGTAGTTGAAAGTGGGGGCGCCAGGGCGTGTTCATGGCCATTCCATCGGTTCGCGGCGAGATATCGTGGGGTTAGACGTTAAGTCTATTCGCCCCTGGAATCAACCGGCCCATGGTGGTTATGGCGCCCGTTGCACGGGCGCAGGGTGGCCTTAGGCGCGCTTGGCGTTGAGTTCCTGACTGGAGAGGTATTCCTCGTAGGTGCCCTGGAAGTCGATCAGCTTGCGGTCTTTGATTTCCACGATGCGGGTGGCGAGGGACGACACGAACTCCCGGTCGTGGCTGACGAAAATCAGGGTGCCGGGGTAGTGTTCCAGTGCCAGGTTGAGCGCCTCGATGGCTTCCATGTCCAGGTGGTTGGTGGGCTCGTCCATGATCAGGATGTTGCAATCCATCATCATCAGCTTGCCGAACAGCAGGCGGTTTTTTTCGCCGCCGGAACAGACCTTGACCTTTTTCTTGTAGTCGTCGGCGGAGAACAGCAGGCGGCCCAGGGTGGCGCGGACGATCTGGTCGTCGTGGCGGGGTTTGCGCCACTGGCTCATCCAGTCAAACAGGTTGAGGTCGCAGTTGAAGTCGCCGGTGCTGTCCTGGGGGCAGTAACCCAGGGTGGCATTCTCGGCCCATTTGATGGTGCCGCTGTTGGGAGTGAGATCGTCCACCAGACAGCGCAGCAGGGTGGATTTGCCCGCGCCGTTTTCACCGATCACCGCCAGGCGGGCACCGGCTTCCAGTAACAGTTTGCCGCCGCTGAACAGGGGCTGTTCGTCATAGCCGTGGCTGAGGTCCTTGAAGGTCAAGGCCTGGCGATGGAGTTTCTTCTCCTGATTAAAACGCAGGTAGGGGCTGACCCGGCTGGAGGGCTTGATGTCTTCGAGTTTGATTTTCTCGATCTGCCTGGCCCGGGAGGTTGCCTGCTTGGCCTTGGAGGCGTTGGCGGAAAAGCGGCTGACAAACTGTTGCAGTTCGGCGATCTGGGTTTTCTTCTTTTCGTTTTCGGAAAACTGCAGTTCCCGGGCCTGGGTGGAGGCCATCATAAAGTCGTCGTAGTTGCCGGGGTAGACGCGCAGTTCGCCGTAGTCGATGTCGGCAATGTGGGTGCACACGGCATTCAGGAAGTGACGGTCGTGGGAAATAATCACCATGGTGCTTTTGTGCTGGTTGAGGATGGCTTCCAGCCAGCGGATGGTGTTGATGTCCAGGTTGTTGGTGGGCTCGTCCAGCAGCAGGATATCCGGGTCCGAGAACAGGGCCTGTGCCAGCAGTACCCGCAATTTCCAGCCCGGGGCGACGTCGCTCATGGGGCCAAAGTGCAGGTCTTCGTCGATGCCGGCGCCGAGCAGTATTTCCCCGGCGCGGCTTTCGGCGCTGTAGCCATCCAGTTCGGCAAAGCGCACTTCCAGTTCCGCCACCTTCATGCCGTCTGCTTCGGTCATCTCCGGCAGGGAGTAGATGCGCTCGCGCTCCTGCTTCACCTGCCACAGCTCATTGTGGCCCATGATAACGGTGTCTACCACGCTGTATTGTTCGAAGGCAAACTGATCCTGATGCAGCTTGCCGACCCGCTCATTGGGCGAGATGGAGACATTGCCGGCGCTGGGCGCCAGGCTGCCATCCAGAATCTTCATAAAAGTGGATTTGCCGCAGCCATTGGCACCAATCAGGCCGTAGCGGTTGCCGTTGCCAAACTTGACGGAGATATTTTCAAATAAGGGTTTGGCACCAAACTGCATGGTGATATTTGCTGTGGAAATCAAAGGGTTAATCCTGAATGGTTGGGCTAAATGGGGGCGCTTTACGAGGCGCGTACTATAAGGGGTGGTAGCAGGTTCGTCGAGTCCAACTGTGGTCAATCCACCTCAATAGAGCTCGTTTTCGGACAAACGCGCCTGACGGTCTTCCTCTTCCTGTATGGCGGCTTTGATTTCCAGCAACAGGCTGCCGACGTCGGCGGATTGGTCCGGATCATCAAAATGGCCGGTCAGCACGGTCTCCGGGTGCAGTTCGCCCTGCTCAAACAGTGACCAGATTTCCTGTGCATAGCGGGTGCGGAGCAGCTGCGGCGCGTATTGGCCGTAGTAGCCGGTCATGTTGTCCACATCCCGGGTGAGCATGGCCTGGGCATTGTTGTTTGCCGCTGCGTCCACCGCCTGCGGCAGGTCGATAATCACCGGGCCGTAGGCGTCCACCAGTACGTTGAATTCCGACAGATCGCCGTGTACCAACCCCGCGCACAACATGCGCACCACGTAGTTCATCATGGTGGCGTGGTCTTCCAGGGCCTGTTCGGCAGACATGGTGACATCGTTGAGTCGGGGCGCGGCGTCGCCTGAATCGTCGGTAACCAGTTCCATCAATAGCACGCCGTCAAAGCAGCCGTAGGCGGTGGGCACCCGTACCCCGGCATTGGCCACCTTGTAGAGGGCGTTGACCTCGGCGTTCTGCCAGGCTTCTTCCTGTTGTTGGCGACCAAACCTGGTGCCTTTGCCCATGGCTCTGGCGCGGCGGCTGTTGCGATCCTTGCGGCCCTCCTGATACTGCACGGCCTTCTTGAAGCTGCGCTGGGCGGAATCCTTGTAGACTTTGGCGCAGCGGGTCTCGTCGCCGCAGCGCACGATATAGACGGTGGCTTCTTTGCCGCTCATCAACTGGCAGATGACTTCATCGACCAGGCCGATATCCACCAGTGGTTGTATGCGTTTTGGTACTTTCATCCTGTCCTTTTAGTTGGGGGACGGTTAGTTAAGGGGCCGGCGCGGAAACACGTCCGTCAAAGCTGGTCGAGAACCGAAGGCAACTGAGCGTTGCGGCGCCCTAGTGTAATCAAACAGGGGGCCAGTTAAACAGGGGCCAGCCAGGCCGGGTGTAGTCAAACAGGTTTTATTAGGTAATGACACCTAGTTGGCGTGCTTATGGCAAATATTGCCACTTTTTTCGCTCACGTGGGTGAGGTGACGCCCCGGCGCTTCGCACGCTGGGGCGTTGGCTGATCGGCCTGGGCGGGTGATGCCGCTCAGTTCATGGCCGGGGCGACGATATCCGCCCGGGTGGAATCAATGATGGCGAGCAACTCACTGGTTTCCTGTTCCGGCACGTTGTGCTTGGCCAGAACGCCTTTGAATAGCACCACCATCTGTTCCCATTCCCCCGCTGTGATGTTCAGATGGGCGTGGGATTCCTTCATGGTGCGACCCTGATACTGGCAGGGGCCGCCGGTGGCCTGGCAGACCTGTGCCGTGACCTGGTATTTCAGGTAGGGGGTGGGCACCCGTTGGCGGGCGGCATCGATGGCCGGGTTGGCATTCAGCACCGGGTCTGGCACCACCACATCGAGAAAGTCGCTGACCACCACCGAGATCGGCATCAGGCCGCCGAGCCGGTCGTACAGCGAGGGCGTTTGCATGTCGGCCATTTCCTCGGCCATGTCTTCGGCCATTTCTTCGGCGAGGACGGGTTGGTAGCCCATCAACAATATCAGGGCGGTGGCGCAAGCGAGCCACCATTTTTCGGTTATCTGAAACATGTCTCTCCTCCTGTTTGGGCAGGGGAGTGATGGTCGCGACGGTCAGTCGGGGCATTGGCAGACCCTGCCGTGGGTGGTAACAACAGTGCTGTTTGAGTATAGATAACGGATGGGACAGGGGCGCGTTATGTGGTGACTACTGGATAATCGCCACGGATTTGATTTGCGCCCAGATCGGTTTGCCGGGCTCCAAACCCAGGTGATGGGCGGAGCGATGGGTAAGGCGGGCCACCAGCGGGGTGTTGCCGACACGGAGTTTTACCAAGGCCAGGCCGGGGTGCTGCTCGGTGGATATCTCTTCCACCACCGCAGGCAGGGAGTTGACGATACTGGTATCGCCGTGGTGTTGCAGGGACAGGCTGATGTCCCGGGCGAACACCCGCACCCGCACCGGGCTGCCAATGGCGTGGCCGCCATCCCGGAACCAGAGTTCGCCGCCATCGAAGGCGGCTTTTGCCAGTTGCCATTCCGGGTCGCGCTCCACCACGGTGGCCTGCACCACGGAGCCCACTTCCTCCCCCAGCTTGATGGGGAAGTCGAGGCGGGTAAGGGTGTCGTTCAGGGGGCCGCTGGCAACGATCCTGCCATCGTCCATGGCCACCAGGGTGTCCGCCAGTCGGGCCACCTCGTCCGGGGAGTGGCTGACGTAGATGATCGGCACATCCAGCTCGGTTTTGAGAATTTCCAGATAGGGCAGGATTTCCTGTTTGCGGGCCTGGTCGAGGGAGGCCAGTGGTTCGTCCATCAGCAGCAGGCGCGGTTTGCTCAGCATGGCCCGGGCGATGGCCACCCGCTGTCGTTCGCCGCCGGACAGCTGTGCCGGCGAGCGATCCAGCAACGGGCCGATGCCGAGCAGTTCGACGATGTGGTGCCGGTCGGCTTCCGTCACGGCTGCGGCGGCGCGCTTGGCGGCAAATTCCAGATTGCCCCGGGCGCTCAGGTGCGGCAGCAGGCTGGCTTCCTGGAACACGTAGCCCAGGCGACGCCGGTGGGTGGGAACAAACCTGTCGCCATCCTGCCAGACATCGCCATTCAGGCGCAGATTGCCCCGCGCGGTGGGCTCCAGCCCGGCGAGACAGCGCAGCAGCGAGGTTTTGCCGGAGCCGGAGTGGCCGAACAGGGCGATCACACCCTGACAGGGCAGTTGCAGCTCCACATCGAGACTGAAGCCGGGGCGGTCCAATTGGAAGCGGGCGCTGAGGGTAGGGGTGCTCATGCCATCGTCCTCACTTCAGCACCAGCGGACGCTTGCGGCTGTAGAGCAGCGCCAGCACCGCAAAGGAGAACAGCACCATGGTGGCCGCCAGCCAGTGGGCCTGGGCGTAATCCATGGCCTCCACGTGATCGTAAATCTGCACCGAGATCACCCGGGTGGCGCCGGGAATATTGCCGCCGATCATCAGTACCACGCCAAATTCCCCGAGGGTGTGGGTGAAGCCGAGGATGGCGGCGGTGACAAAGCCGGGCCGCGCCAGGGGCAGCACCACGTTGAAGAAGGTATCCCGGGGGCTGGCGCCGAGGGTGGCGGCCACTTCCAGCGGCCGTTCGCCCACCGCCTCCAGGGCGTTCTGGATCGGTTGCACTACAAACGGCAGCGAATAGAACACCGAGGCCACTACCAGTCCCCAGAAGGTAAAGGGCAGGGTGCCGAGGCCCAGCGCCTGGGTGAGTTGGCCCACCGGGCCGTTGGGCCCCATGGCCAGCAGCAGGTAAAAGCCGAGTACCGTGGGCGGCAGCACCAGCGGCAGGGCGATCACCGCGCTGATGACGCCTTTCCAACGGCAGCGGGTGCGGCACAGCCACCAGGCAATGGGGGTGCCGATCAGCAGCAGCAACAGGGTGACGATGGCCGCCAGTCGCAGGGTCAACCAGATGGCTTCGAGATCCGCCGCTGAAAAGCCCACAGTCTAGTTCCTATCCGGAAGGCCGTAGCCGTAGTGTTGCATGATAGCGACTGCCGCGTCGCTGCGCAGGAAGTTCATCAATGCCTGTGCCGCGGGGTTGTCGGCACCGCTTTTCAGCAGTACCGCATCCTGGCGAATGGGTTGATACAGCTCGTTGGGCACCAACCAGTAGCGGTCGGCCAGGTTGTCATTGGCGGCGACCTGTGAGCGGGCTACAAAGCCCAGCTGGGCATTGCCGCTGATCACGAACTGGTAGGTCTGGGCGATGTTTTCCCCCAGCACCAGTCTGGGGGTTGCGGTATCGGTCAGTCCCAACCCGGCCAGCACCTCCATGGCCGCCGCGCCGTAGGGTGCCAGGCGCGGATTGGCCAGCGCCAGTTTGCGGTAATCGCCGTTGCGCAGCAGCGCTTCGGGATTGGCATCTTCATTGGCCGTCAGCAGCGCCAGGGTGCCGAGGGCGTAGGTAAAGCGACTGCCGCTGACCGTCAGGCCATCCTGCTCCAGGGCGGCGGGTTTGCTTTGGTCGGCGGACAGGAACAGCTGGAACGGTGCGCCGTTGTGGATTTGCGCGTAGAACTTGCCGGAGGAGCCGAACGCGAGTATCGCCCTGTAGCCGCTCTGCTGTTCGAAGGCGGCGGCGATCTCCCGCATCGGCGCGGTAAAGTTGGAGGCCACCGCCACGCTCACCTCAGCAGCGGCAGACACCAGAGGCAATATAAGCAGTAGCAGACTAAACAGGTATTTCATTCTGTAGGTGTGCCCTTGCCGTTCGGATAATCGTGCGAGTAGCGCCGTTTAGGGTTGGTGGCGGGAAGGAACGTCCCCGGGAAGTCAATTTAACACCGATATATTTCTAAATATATAGCGGGTCGGATGCAATCTGTGCGTTGATTCGCCAGTTATCCGTCTTGATGCCAGAATAGAACAGCGATAGTGCCTAAATTTTAAACGGGGATGTAGTGATGAAACGGGCAATCACCGGTTTTCATATGGATCGGTTTCAGGAGTGGGTGGCGGAGCTGGACTGCGGCCATGGGCTGAAGATGCGGCACAATCCGCCCTATATGGAATGTCGCTGGATCGGTACCGGCACGGGGCGGCAGCAACATATCGGCGATAGCGTCGAGTGTGTGGATTGCGATATGCCGGCGTTGCCCGAGGGCTTGCAGCTTGCCGAGACCAGTCCCGTCTACAACCGCGAGCATTTCCCGGACAACCTGAAAAACGACTTTTTCACCCCTGAGGGCAGCTGGGGGAAAGTGATCGTCAAGAAGGGGATGTTGCAGTTTGTGGTTGAGCCGGGCAGTGCGGCGAGTCGCGGCTTTCTGCTGGATCCGATGTTTGCGGGTGTCCTGTCGCCGGGGCTTCCCCACAGTCTGAGTGCGGCCATGGGCGATGTGGAATTTTATATTGAGTACTACGCCGCCTGATGACGGCCGGGGTGCCAGCCCCGGCCCCTGCTTTCTTTTTCAACCTTAAAAATGCCTTTTCCCAACCCCTGACTATACTCATTGAGCGACGTCGCAGGAATGGCTCCGTCGCCGTGCCCGGCCGATGTCCTGTGTCGGGTGTACGAACCCCGGACTATAGCGAATTAAAACAGGTGAATGATTTCCGTACAGGTAGTCAGGCCCTGTGCCGTATTCCGGCAGTCATGAAAATTTAATATAAAACAGATAGATAGAATTCATACATCAATGATTGCAAATTTGGCACATCAGTTGCATGGGACTGATAGCTCTCTGGGGGGTTCGGTTGACCGAACGCTTTGCAGTGAAGTTTATAACCCAAACTAATCTCAGCTAGAAAGAAACTTAACTACTAAGGTAACTCGATATGGGAATGCTGATAAATATCGATAACGGCGGAACGCTGACAGATATCTGCTTGCTCAAGGACAATAACTCTTATAAGACTAAAACCCTGACTACGCCTTACGATCTGAGTAAGTGCTTCTTCGATGGTTTGCGCAAAATCTCCGAAGCAGTCTATGGGCAGGAGGATGTTGCCCGCCTGCTGGCAGAAGTGGATCACATCCGCTACTCCACCACCCAAGGTACCAACGCAATTGTGGAACGCAAAGGTCCACGCCTGGGTTTGGTGGTTAACAAAGGTTCTGACCTGCCTGCCCGCTTGCGTGAGCTTGATGTGGAACTTTACGACTTCTTTGTGGGTAACAGAGTTGCAGAAGTCGATCTGCATGCTCTTGACGACGAGGCCAAAGGAGCTGAAACCACTGCGGTAATTACGCGCCTGACGTCCATTGGTGCCAATCGTATCGTGGTTTGTTTCGAGAGTGACAAAGCCAGCGAATTCGAAGCGCAATTCAAGCGTCTGGCCTTTGACAACTATCCCCGCCACCTGCTGGGTGCTGTGCCGATGTTGTTTGCAAGTGAACTGGTAGATGATGTGTCCACCGAGCGCCGCGCTTGGTCTGCGATGATCAACTCCTTCTTGCATCCGGCGATGGAAAGCTTCCTGTACAACGCAGAAAACCGCCTGCGTGAATATCGCACCAAGAACCCACTGTTGATCTTCCGCAACGACGGTGACGCATCCCGCGTGGCCAAGACTATCGCGTTGAAAACATACAGTTCCGGTCCCCGCGGTGGTATGGAAGGGGTAAAAACCTTTAGCAAGCAGTACAACCTGAAAAATGTTCTGTTCATGGATGTCGGTGGTACCACTACAGATATCGGACAGGTGGTTGATGGCAACGTTCAAGAAGATCGCCGCGGTCTGGTGGAAGGTGTTCCGATTTCCTTCGGTCTTTGTGAAATCGCCAGCCCCGGTGTGGGCGGAAGCTCTATTCTGGCTGTTAAAAACGGCGCTATTCAGGTAGGTCCTGAGAGTGTTGGTGCAGTGCCCGGGCCGGCTTGTTTCGGCCGCGGTGGTAAAAACGCCACCATTACCGATGTGAACTTGCTGCTGGGTCTGCTTGACCCCGCCACCTACTTCGGTGGTGGCCTGGCGCTGGATGTTGAGCGCGCACGCACCGCCATCGCGGATAACATTGCCTCGCCACTGGGTATCTCCGTCGAGGAAGCCCTGTTCAAGATGCGCGATGCGGTAGAGCAGAAAGTTGCAAATGAACTGCAAGCACACAGCACGATTGATGCGGATACTGTCCTGATGGCCTTTGGTGGCGCCGGCCCGATGAACGCTTGTGGTGCCGCGGACAAATCTGGTATTTCCACCGTTTACATACCGAAAATGGCCGCCGTATTCAGCGCCTTCGGTATTGGTTCCTGTGACATCGGTCAGAGCTACTCAGTTGTTCTGAAAGGTGATCGTCAGGCTTCTTTGGAAGGTGCCTATGTGAATCTGATGGAGCGCGGTGAGCGCGACATGTTCGCGGAAGGCTACAGCAAGGGCGAATACGCTTTTGAGGCTCGTCTGGTCGCTGAGAAAGACGGTGTTGAACTGACTCACAAAATAGACGGTGCTATTGCCATTCCTCAGGAAATGTCTAAAGCCGACGCGATCACTCTGGAAGTGTCCGTACGCAAGAACCTGAAAACCGAGAGCAACACCCATGCGGGTGTGAAGAAAGGTAATCCGGCCAAGGCGACTAAAAACCGTTCTCTCTTTATGGGCGATGCGGGTTGGCAAGATGTGCCTGTCTACGAAGTGAACTTCATGGAGCCGGGTGCTCATGGCACTGGTCCTGCTGTAATCGAAGAAGAGTTCTTTACCTGTCTGGTTCACGAAGGTTGGGAATTCGTTGTAACTGAACTGGGCGATATCCGCCTGACGAAGGGGGAAAAATAATGAAAGTATTGATGACTGAGTATCTCCGCATCGATCTGGAGACGGAAAATTGGGAATGCCGTGTGTGTGACCACGTTGTTGGCTCTGCCCGTGGTAACTATAAAGAAGGTCTGCTGGTATATAACCGTGACCCTGCTGATATTCACCCATCCATCATTGACCCGGACAAATACCGTTTCACCTTCTGTCCTGACAGAGAGTGGGTAAATATCTACGAGTTCTACTGTCCGTCCTGCGGTACCCAAGTGGAGGTGGAATACACGTTCCCCAACCACGCACCGCTTTACGATATGGAAGTGGATGTGGATGCCCTGAAAGAGCAATGGAGCCAGCGGGAAGAAATTCTCGAGCCGATAAAAGGCCCCAACGTTCTGGTAGACCGCTGTCACACGCACAAGCACTGATATCTGCTTGTTGTCTGTGAATGAATTAGGACTGATTAGGAATATAAGGTTATGAAACGTATATCAGTAGATATCGGTGGTACTTTCACCGATTGCTTTACCGTGTGGGACGGCAAGTACATCGAAACCAAGGCACTGACCACTCACCACAACCTGGCGCTCGGCTTCAACGAAGCCGTTGAAAAGGCATACACTGAGTTGGGCATCACCATGGAAGAAATCCTGGGTGGTGTGGACTCGGTGCGTTATGCCACCACCCTGGGTACCAACGCGCTGATCGAACACAACGGCCCCCGCATCGGTATGCTGGTCACCGCCGGTTACGAGGCCATGGTGCCCCTGAGCCGCGGTCGCGGTTACGGTGAAGGTCTGGATGAGCTGGGCAAACAGAATCTGCCTGATGCGCAGCGTCCTGCCCCGCTGGTTCTGCCTCACATGATCGAAGGCATTCGTGAGCGTCTGGGTTATCA
>NZ_JBFHQR010000046.1:0-15417 GCF_041592135.1 Porticoccus sp.
AATGGACAAATGGGCGTTGCTGGGGGCGGGGGCTATTTGAGGGTAACCAGATCCTTGACGGCGCTTTCCAGCATCTGGTTGGACACCAGCAGTTCGCGGTTGATATTGAGCAGGGACGACAGCGGGATGCCGATGGCATCGCTGTTGTCGTAGCGGGTGATCAACTGGTGCAGGCGATCGTGGGAGCTGTTGATTTCCCCCTGCAGCTGGGGGTGTATTTCCTCCACCAGCACCGGGTCGGTGTGCTCCAGCAGCTTGAGCAGGTGGCGGTAGATGTTGCGGGTATCGTGGCGCAGGGTTTCAAACAATTCCTCATCGTCGGATTGCATGTGCAGTTCCACCACATTCTGGCGCACATTCTTGAGGCTCTTGGCGCCATACACCAGATCCCGGGCGGCGTGTACCAGCTGCGAGACCTGCTCGGTTTCTCCCTCGGCAAATTTTTCGCGGAGGAGACGGTTGGCGTACTGCAAAATCTGCTGCTCGGTGTGCTTGATCTCCGAATACTGGTCGTCGTAGCTGGATTTGGCCTGCTTGATCTGCTCGTACACCTCCAGCCCCTTGAAGCCCAGCAGCAGCTCCTCCGGGCGGATGCGCAGCACCCGCAGGTTGAGAACCAGCACCTTGTAAAACAGCCGGGTGACTTCCTGGCGGATCGCCTCGGTGGCGGCATCGCCGACACTGGGGGACACCTTGGTGATGTACTGGCAGCCGATCAGGTCGTCGTCGCTAAAGCGGGCCTGCAGCCAGCGGGCAAAGGGCGACACAATGGGCAGGAAAATCAGCATGCCGATGCTGTTGAACAGCGTGTGGAACAGCACCACCACATACATCGGGTCGGTGACGTCCAGGGTATCGGTAATCAGGCTTAGCAGCGGCTGCATCAGCAGCAGGGCGATCAGGCTGACCACCAGGTTAAAAATGAAGTGGGCGAAGGCCACCCGGCGCTTGTCCGATGAGCCCTTCACCCCGCCGATCAACACCGTGCCGGTGGTACCCATGGTGGCGCCGATGACAATGGCCGCCGCCGTGGTGATCGGCAGTACCCCGGCGTGGATGGCACTGAGCACAATCATCACCGTGGCGGAACTGGACTGGATCAGCGCCGTGAACACCAGCCCGCCGAGCACGTAGAGCAGGATCGGGTAGTCGCGGAATATCGACGGCGAGACCTGTGCCGACAGAAAGCCCATGCTGGTTTTCATGAAGTCGAGGCCCATCAGCAGCAGGCCGATACCCAGCAGCAGGCGGGCCTGGCTGTGGCGGTGGTAATCGGGGCTGAGGAAGACGACCCCGAGGGTGCCGAGGGCCAGCAGCGGCATGGCATATTCCGTCAGGCTCAACTTGAAGCCGATGGTGGCGACGATCCAGCCGGTAAAGGTGGTGCCGACGCTGGTGCCGAAAATGACCCCGAGGGCGCTGGTCATGGAGAGGATGCCGGCGCCGACGAAGGCCAGCACGATCAGTCCCACCATGGAGCTGCTCTGTAGGCAGGCGGTGGTGACCATGCCGATCAGCGCGCCGCGCAGCGGGCTCTTGGTGTAGTCGCGCAGCAGGTGCCGGAAGGAGCGGGTGCCGAGGGTGCGCAGTGCCTGTTCCAGCATCAGCATCCCGAACAGGAACAGGCCGAGGCCGGCCACCAGTTCCCAGGGGTCAAAATGCTCTAGGGTCGGATCCATCTACCGCACTGCTCCCAGCAGGTTGATATCACGAGAAGTGTAGCAGTAATCCGCTGTCGGCAGTTGGTGGTCACTTGCACCGATCCCCGCCAGCGGCTGGGCCGCCGGCGAGGCCGGGAAAGGTTATTTGCCCAGCGGTTTGAAGATCAGGATCAGCTTCGGCAGCAGGGTCATGGAACCCAGCAGGGCGGTCAGCATGGCCAGACCGGTGAGCAGCCCGAAGTACACCGAGGGAATGAAGTTGGACAGGGACAGAATGGAAAAGCCCACGATAATGGTGATGGCGGTGTAGAACAGCGCCCGGCCGATACTGGCGTGGGCCCGGTGCATGGATGCCAGGTAATTCTGGTCCAACACAAACTCCCGCTTGAAGCGGGTGATGTAGTGGATGGAGTTGTCCACGCCGATACCCACGGTGATGGCGGCGATGGTGATGGTCATCATGTCCAGCGGAATGCCCGCCAGGCCCATGCCGCCCAGTACCACGGTGGCCGCCAGCATGTTGGGCAGCATGGCGATCACCGAGATGGAGATGGAGCGGAACAGCACCATGAACATCACCATGACGCCCAGGAAGACGGCGCCCAGGGTCAGGATCTGGGAGCGGAACAGGCTTTGCAGCATGTTGTTGTAGAGCACCAGCAGGCTGGTGAAATGCACCTGGTCATCCTGCAGTCCCACTTCCTCGGTGATGAAGTGGCGGATCTGGCGCAGCAGTTCCGGGCGCTTCAATTCGCCGCCGGTTTCCTTGATGCGCAGGGTGATGCGCGCCTGGTTCTGTTGCTCGTCGATGTAGGGATCAAACAGCAGCGCCGCATTGGCCGGAGACAGGCTGTTGCGCACGAAGGCCAGTTCGAGGTCGTTGAGTTTGTGGCCCATCAGGTCCTCGGCCACGTCGGCAATGGTCACCAGCGAGCTGACCTTGCCCACTTCCGGCAGGGCGTCCAGGTAATTCTGGATCTTCCGCAGGTCGTGAACACCGACCCCGGTGAACCAGTAGCTGTTGGGTTTGCTGGCCTGACTGTCGGCGCTGTCGTCGCCAAAGGGATCATCCGAGGCGAACGGGTCGTCGCCGCCCGCGTCGTCGGCAAACGGATCGTCCTCGGTCGCGGTGGGCATGATGGGCACCGCTGGTGCGTCGAGAATGATATCCAGCGGGGTGGTGCCACCGAGTTTGTCGTCGATCACCGACAGGCCCTGATAGATCTCGGTGTGGGAGCGGAAGTAGTCGATGAAGCGGTTTTCCACCTGCAGCTGGGAAATGCCCCAGCAGCTGATGACGCCGGCCAGCAGGGCCAGTCCCAGCACCAGGCCGCCGTGATTTTCGGTAAAGCGCGCGAAGATCATGGTGTAGGCGGCGGATTTGTCGCCCTTGTCGTTGTTGCGGCCCTTGCCGATCAACATCATGCCGGCCGGGATCACGATAAAGGCCAGGCTGAGGGCCAGCAGGATGCCGAGGGTCATCATCCAGCCGAAGTCGATCACCGGGCGGATGTCGCTGACCACCAGCGATACGAACGCCACCACCGTGGTCAACACGGTGTACAGACAGGGGCGGGCCATGTAGCCCACGGTATCGCGCACCAGATCGATCTGGCTGCGGTCGGGATATTCCAGTTGCATTTCCCGGTAGCGCACGATCAGGTGAATGGTCAGTGCCAGGGTAATGATCAATAGCAGTGCCACGAAATTGGAGGAGATCACCGTCAGGCGCCAGTCGATCCAGCTCAGGTAGCCGAGCATGATTTCCACCGACAGCACGCAGGTGAACAGCGGCAGCACCACCCAGCGAACCTGGCGGAAAATAATGGCCAGGGTGGCGATGATAAACAGCACGATGCCGGAGCCGAACACCCGCAGGTCGCTCTTGATGAAGTCAATCATGTCGGCGGTGATCATGCTGGGACCGCCCAGGAACAGGGTGGCGCGATCCTTGAAGGCCGCCATTTTTTCACGTACTTCGGCGACCCGTTGGTGTTCCTCCGCAGCCTTTTCGGTGCGATAGTCGAGAAATTCCTTGCTGACCTGCTCCAGTTCTTCCTCTTCGTCCCGGGAGAGTCCCTCGGTGTCCCGCTTCAGGCGCAGGGAATCCCGCTGGCGCACCAGGGTCAGGTACTTGCGGTCCAGCTCCATGGTGGCCATCAGTGCGGTGGTCTGGCCGTCCGGGCTGAGGATCAGTTTGCGATAGATGGGGCTTTCCAGGAATTCCTTGCGGGCCTGGTCGCGATCGGTGCCCTTGCTCATCAGGGTGCGAGGTGCGTCCTTGAGCTGGGAAACCGTCACCATGGGGCTGTAGAGCAGGGGCACATCGAGAATGGAGGTGACGCTGGCGACGCCTTCAATCTGTTTCAGCGCGTCGCGAATCTCCGCCAGGGTGGCCAGCGAGGCATCGTCGAACAGGTCGCCCTGTTTGGGGGTGTAGGTCACCACCAGGAAGTCGCTGCTGCCGTAGTGTTGCAGGGTTTCGCGGAAATAGTCGAGGTCGGTATCGTGCTCCAGGGTCAGGGCGTCCGCCGAGGCATCCAGTTTGAAGTTGGGCAACCCGAAGGCCATGGCGACAGCCAGCAGCAACACGGCAATCATCACCGCCAGCGGGTGGCGGAGAACGATCTTTTCGTAGAGTCCCAGAAGTCTCTCAGGCATCCGACTATTTCCTTCTTATTCTATTGGGTTGGCGAAAGCGCAGTATTATGCCAGAACTGTGCAATTGGCGCGCAATGCCGCCAATGGATTTTTTAGCGGTCGTTGTGGCCCAGCGCCCGCTGCGGGTCAATCTGGTCGCGGACCCGCTGTTTGAGGGTTTTGGCATCGGGAAAACCGCCGTCCCGCACTCGCTCCCAGATGGATTGCTGGTCGAGGAAAATTTCAAAGGCGCCGCCGGTTTCCGCCGGTCGCAGGGCCACTTCCGCCAGGTCGTCCATAAACGTGGTGAGCAACTCCTGGGCCAGCCAGGCAGAGCGCAACAGCCAGTTGCAGCGGGGGCAATAGACGATGGCGATACGCGGTTTCTGGGACATCGGGTACACTCCTGGGCAATAATAAAATCATCGGCCAAGATAACCTTCAAACTGTAAAGATGAAAGCCGTCCTTCTCGATGCAAACAGCCTGGGCTCAGGCGATGTCAGTCTCGCCCCCATCACCGGCCTGCCGTTGCAATGGTCGGTTCACGCTTCCTCTGGGCCAGGGCAGGTGGCCGAACGCATTGCAGAGGCCGAGATCGTATTGACCAACAAGGCGCCCATCGGTGCAGCGGAACTCGCGGCGGCGCCGAAGCTGCGCTATATCGGCGTGCTGGCCACCGGCACCAATGTGATCGACCTGCAGGCGGCCAGTGAACGCGGCGTGCTGGTCAGCAATGTCAGCGGCTACGGCACCGGGTCGGTGGCGCAGCACACCTGGGCGCTGATTCTGGCGCTCACCACCCGGCTGCCGGATTACAACGTGGCGGCCCTCGACGGTCGCTGGGCCGCCAGTGGCAACTTCTGCCTGCTGGATTTCCCGGTGATGGAACTGGCGGGCAAAACCCTGGGCATTGTCGGCTATGGGCAACTCGGCAAGGCGGTGGCGGAGATCGGCCGGGCCTTTGGCATGGCGGTGAAAGTGGCGTCGCTGCCCTGGCGCCACGGTGACGCGGCGGGCCGGGTGCCGCTGGATCAGTTGCTGCGGGAGGCGGATGTGTTGAGCCTGCACTGCCCGCTCACCGAGGAAACCCGCGGTCTGATCGGCCGGCGCCAGCTGGCGATGATGAAAAATAGCGCCCTGCTGATCAACTGTGCCCGCGGCGGCCTGGTGGATGAGCAGGCGCTGGCCGAGGCGCTGGAAGATGGCGAGATCGCCGGGGCGGGGGTGGATGTGCTCAGCGAGGAGCCGCCGGTGAACGGCAATCCGCTGCTCAATCCCGAGCTGCCGAATCTCATTGTCACCCCGCACTGTGCCTGGGGGGCACGGGAATCCCGACAGCGTCTGATCCGGCAAGTGGCCGACAATTTGCGCGGCTTTCTGGCGGGTGCACCCGCCAATGTGGTGAACCAACAATAAAAAGTGAGCAGTAGATGTTAGGTCTGATCCAGCGAGTGAGTTACGCCAGCGTCGAGGTCAACGGCGACAAGGTGGGTGAGATCGGCCCCGGTATTTTGCTGCTGTTGGGTATTCAGTTGGGCGATACCGAAGCCAATGTCGATCGCCTGCAGGACAAGGTGC
Source organism: Porticoccus sp. (assembly GCF_041592135.1). Taxonomy (GTDB): domain Bacteria; phylum Pseudomonadota; class Gammaproteobacteria; order Pseudomonadales; family Porticoccaceae; genus Porticoccus. Next base: position 5,881 of record NZ_JBFHQR010000046.1, read on the forward strand.
TGCAGTACCGCATCTTTCCCGACGAGCACGGCAGGATGAACCTCAATGTGGAACAGGTCAGCGGCGGCCTGCTGGTGGTGTCGCAATTTACCCTGGCGGCGGATACCCGCAAGGGACTGCGCCCCGGTTTTTCCGGTGCGGCCCCACCGGAGCAGGCGGAAAAACTCTACAACTATTTTGTCACCCGCGCGGAGCACCTCTACCCGGATGTGGCCTCCGGTATTTTCGGCGCCGATATGCAGGTCAGCCTGTGCAATGACGGGCCGGTGACGTTTCTGCTGGAAGGGTAGGGTGAACACCGGACCCTGCAACTGGTGGTTGCAGGACCCCGCTGTTTCAGGGCGGTGAACGCCCGACGCTATTGGGTGACCTTGGTGAAGACTTCAGTGGCGGTCTGCTCGATCATCGGAATCAACAGGTCCTGGCCATCCTGTTCCGCCTTGGTTTTGAAATCATTGCCGGCCAACTTCGAGCCGTTCTGGATGTTCTTCAGCTCATAGCCCAGGGCAATGGCGTCGCCCTTGCGGATGGTGCCCTGTGCTGCGGTCAGGGACTCCATGGCCTCCTGCTGCATCTGCACATTGGCGGCGGTGTTGGCCACGTTGGCCGCGGTGGTGGCGGCCACAAAACTGCCCATGCTGCCGCCCACGCCCGCGTAGGGCAGCGCGGAGGAAATCACCCCGGCGCCGATGGACATGGCCTTGCCCCAGCTTTTTTTCTTCTCGTAATCCACATTGGCGGACAGCATGTAGTTGCAGCCGGATTGTTTGGCTTCCGCCTCCAGCTGGGCGGGCAGCCGGGATTGCAGGGCCACCACTTCGAGCATGGGGCCGCTGAGGTAGGAAACCAGCATGTTTTGTACCGGCGCCGATAGATCCTGGCCGCTGGCGCCTTGCCCCAGCTGGGCTTTGGGCGGGGCGATGGCCACACAGGGTTTGTCTCCGGCCAGGGCCGGGTTGCTCAGGGTTGCCGCCGCCAGGGCGGTGCAGGCGAACAGGGAAAAACGTTTGCTGATCGACACAAAAGACTCCTTCTATCCGTGGGTGGATCCGTATGCGTTGGCAGATGGTGTTTCACCAGTCTGCCGGGCCGCCGGTTGATATTGTCCGTTACAACTATCAGATGTCAAATGGGGTGTTCAGCTTCTTCGCCACCGGCGCCTTCACCAGCTTGGCGTATTGCGGAATGCCGTTGCGGTAGGGCGGATAGTCCTCACCGGCAATCAGCGGCGCCAAATAGTCCCGCGCCAACTGGGTGATGCCGAAACCGTCGCGGGTGATGAAGTCGCTGGGCATTTTCTTCTCGATATTGGCCACCTGGTCCAGGGGGGCTTCGCCCAGTTCCCAGCGGTAGCCTTCGCCGTTGTGGCGCTCAATGGTGACCATCACCGAGTTCTTGCCCGCCAGGGCGTATTCCACGGCGGCCTGGCCCACGGCGTAGGCCTGTTCCACGTCGGTGGCGGAGGCGATGTGGCGGGCGGAGCGCTGCAGGTAGTCCGCCAGCGCCCAGTGGTATTTGTAACCCAGTTCGTGCTTGATCAGCGCCGCCAGGGTGGGGGCCACGCCGCCCAGTTGCTGGTGGCCGAAGGCATCGGTGTGGGCGGAGCCGGCGATCAGGGTGCCGTCGTTGTGCTGGGCGCCCTCCGAGGCGACGATCACACAGTAGCCCTGTTCTTTTACCGTCTGCTCCACCCGGGCGAGGAAATCCGCCTCATGAAAGGGCACTTCCGGGAACAGGATAATGTGCGGCGGGTCGCCCGCCTCCTCGGCGGCCAGGGCGCTGGCGGCGGCAATCCAGCCGGCGTGGCGGCCCATCACTTCGAGGATGAACACCTTGGTGGAGGATTCGCACATGGAGGCTACATCGAGGCTGGCCTCCTTGGTGGACACCGCCACGTATTTGGCGACGGAGCCAAAGCCGGGAGAGTTGTCGGTAAACGGCAGGTCGTTGTCGACGGTCTTGGGAATATGGATGGCCTGGATCGGGTAACCCATTTTTTCCGACAGCTGGGAGACTTTCAGGCAGGTGTCGGCGGAATCGCCGCCGCCGTTGTAGAAGAAGTAGCCGATGTCGTGGGCCTTGAACACCTCGATCAGGCGCTCGTATTCGGCGCGGTTTTCTTCCAGGCTCTTCAGCTTGTAACGGCAGGAACCGAACGCCCCGGCGGGGGTGTGGCGCAGGGCCGCGATGGTCTCGGCGGACTCCTGGCTGGTGTCGATCATATCTTCGCGCAGGGCGCCGATAATGCCGTTGTGGCCGGCGTAGACTTTCCCTATCTGGTCGCTGTGTTTGCGGGCGGTTTCAATCACTCCGCAGGCGCTGGCATTGATGACTGCTGTGACGCCACCGGACTGGGCGTAAAACGCATTCTTCTTTGGCATGGATTCCCTCGTTGGACCGCCCTTTTCAGGAGCGGCGAATGATACTGGAAAGCGACAGGGATTTCATTTTTTATGGCCATTCGGCGCTTGTGGAGCCCGGCGGATTTGCACGGACAGGAAATTAGGCTATGTTGTCCCCGGCGGGGGGCGTATTGCGCCGCGATGATAATAGTGAGGGGTTGGTAAGTCGGTATGCACATTCATATCCTGGGTATTTGCGGTACGTTTATGGGCTCCCTGGCCCAGTTGGCCAAGGCCGCGGGGCATCAAGTGTCCGGCTGCGATGCCAATGTCTACCCGCCCATGAGCACCCAGCTCGAAAACGCCGGCATCGAACTGACCGAGGGGTACGGCACGGAACAGCTGGACCCGCCACCGGACCTGGTGGTGATCGGCAACGCCCTGTCCCGGGGCAACCCGGCGGTGGAGTATGTGCTCGACAACGGCATTCCCTACACCTCCGGCCCCCAGTGGCTGGGCGACTTCTTCCTGCGCGAGCGCTGGGTATTGGCGGTGGCCGGCACCCACGGCAAAACCACCACCTCCAGCATGCTGGCCTGGATTCTGGAGTACGCCGGCATGGCGCCCGGTTTCCTGATCGGCGGGGTGCCCAACAATTTCGGGGTGTCGGCGCGGCTCGGCGGCACGCCCTTCTTTGTGGTGGAAGCCGACGAATACGACAGCGCCTTTTTCGACAAGCGCTCCAAGTTTGTCCACTACCGGCCGCGCACCGTCGTGCTCAACAACCTGGAATTTGACCACGCCGATATCTTTGCCGACCTGAAGGCCATCCAGACCCAGTTTCATCATTTCGTGCGCACCAGTCCCGGCCACGGCCTGATTGTGGCGCCGGTGGCGGACGAAAATCTGCAGCAAGTGCTGGCGATGGGGTGCTGGTCGGAATATCAGTCGCTGGGGGAGTGCAACAGCTGGGAGATAGAGCCGGTGTCCGCGGATGGCTCCTCCTTCCATGTCCGCTACCAGGGCAAACAGCGCGGCACCGTCAACTGGAATCAGAGCGGCGAACACAGTATGTCCAACGGCCTGGCGGCGATTGCCGCCGCCCACCATGTGGGGGTGACGCCGGAAGTAGCCAGCGAGGCCCTGTGCGAATTCCGGGGGGTCAAGCGGCGCATGGAGCAGATTGCGGCGGTGGACGGCGTGCGCGTCTACGACGATTTTGCCCACCACCCCACCGCCATTGCCACCACCCTGGCGGGGCTGCGCAAGCGGGTCGGCGATGACAAAATCATTGCCGTGATCGAGCCGCGCTCCAACACCATGAAGCTCGGTATCCACAAGAACCAGTTGGCGGAATCCGTCAGCGAGGCCGACCAGGTGTTCTGGTTCCAGCCGGACAATATGGGCTGGTCGCTGGAGGAGGTGGCGGCGAAGGGCGCGGTTCCCGCCGAGGTGATGCACAATATCGACCGGCTGGTGCAGCGCACCCTCGACATGACCGGGGAGGGCTGCCACGTGGTGATCATGAGCAACGGCGGTTTTGGCGGTTTCCACCGCCGCCTGGTCGCCGCCCTGGAGGAGCGCCGACATGGCTGAGTATGATCGTTCCATCACCCTGGCCATGACCGGTGCCTCCGGCGCCCAGTACGGCCTGCGCCTGCTGGAGTGCCTGGTGCAGGCCAACTGCCAGGTGCAGTTCATGATCTCCGAGGCCGCCCGCATCGTGGTGGAAACGGAAACCGAACTGGAACTGCCCAACGACGACGCGCTTGAGGAATTCCTCACTCTCAATTTCGATGCCGAACCGGGCCAGATCGTGCTGAATACCGCTCGCGACTGGTTTTCGCCGGTGGCCTCCGGCTCCTCGGCGCCGACCTCCATGGTGATCTGCCCCGCCAGCGGCGGCACCCTGTCCGCCATCGCCTGCGGCGCCAGCAACAACCTGATCGAGCGCGCCGCCGATGTGGCCATCAAGGAAAAGCAGCAGTTGATTGTGGTGCCCCGGGAAACCCCGCTGTCGGAAATTCACCTGGAAAACATGCTCAGGCTGGCGCGGTTGGGGGTGACGGTGTTGCCGGCCATGCCCGGCTTCTATCAGAACCCGCGCACCATCGAGGATCTGGTGGATTTCGTGGTGGCGCGCATTCTCGACCATCTGGATATTGAACAGGCCCTGCTGCCGCGCTGGGGCAGCTGATGGCGTCCAACCGCGAATTACTGCTGTTGCTGGGGCTGCTACTGGCGATTGTGGCCTGGTCCTGGGTCGGCCCTTTCGACCGCGCCACCTGGTGGCTGGAGGCCATTCCGGTGGTGGTGGCCCTGCCGCTGCTGGCCTGGACCCGCAACCGCTTTCCGCTGACCCGCCTCAGTTATTACCTGATATTTGTCCACGCCGTAATCCTGGTGGTGGGCGCCCACTACAGCTACGCGCGGGTGCCGCTGGGATTCTGGATGGCTGACTGGTTCGATTTGTCCCGCAATCACTACGACCGCATCGGCCACCTGGCCCAGGGCTTTGTGCCCGCCATCCTGGCCCGGGAAATCCTCTGGCGCAGCGGGGCAGTGGCCAAACGCGGCTGGCTGTTCTTTCTCGTCACCTGTTTCTGTCTGGCGCTCAGTGCCTTCTACGAGTTGCTGGAGTGGTGGACGGCGTTGCTCGGCGGCGACGGCTCCACCGCCTTTCTCGGCACCCAGGGCGACGTCTGGGATGCCCAGTGGGACATGCTGTTTGCCCTGGCCGGGGCCATGGTTGCGCAGTGGCTGCTGGGCGCCTGGCATCAAAGGCAAATGTTGGAAGTGAGCAATCGCTAACGGGTTTATACCCGCCGGTACCAGTTGACCCCATCGGTATCCTTTTCCACCCGGAGCTGGCCCCGCGCTATCAGGCAGTGCAGGTGGGCGTAGCTCTCGCCGGTGGCCAGCACCAGCATCGAGTTGCCTATTGGTGATTTGAAGATCAGCGGGAACAGATCCACCACCCGCTGCGGCTCGCCACAGTTCTCCAGCACAATCTGTAAATCTTTTTCATGTTGCTCGATCAGGCTTTGCAGGCGCGGCAGCGCGCCGCGAAAGGGCAGGCCGTGGGAGGGCAGCACCAGGGTGTCTTGGGGAATCAGGGCTTGCAGCTTGTGGCAGGAGTCGATCCAGTCCTGCAGCGGATTGCCCGCCGGTTCAATGGGCCAGACACTGACGTTGGAGGAAATGGTCGGCAGCAACTGGTCGCCGGAAATCAATACCCCCAGCTCCGGGCAGTGCAGGCAGGCGTGCTCCGGCGAGTGGCCCTCGCCCATGACAATGTGCCAGGCGCGGCCGTTGATACTGAACGTCTGGCCCTCCCGCAGGCGGTGATAGATGCTCGGCATGCCGCGGATCATGCTGCCGAAGCCGCCAAACCGGGAGCGGTAGTAGTTGAGCTGTTCCGCGCTGAAGCCGGCGGCCTGGTAGAAGTCGATGGCCTCCTCCGGCGCCTCCCGGGCGCTGTCCTCCAGCAGGATGCGGCAGTGCATGTACTCCCCCCGGGACATCCAGAACTCGGCGCCGCTGTGGCGGCATAGCCAGGCGGCCAGGCCGATGTGGTCCGGGTGCATATGGGTGGCGATCAGCCGTTTGATGGGTTTGCTGTCGCTGAGCAGCGGGCACAGTTTCAGCCACAGTTCCGCCGTGTCATCGGAGGCCAGCCCGGTGTCGACAATGGTCCAGCCATCGTCCTCCTCCAGCAGCCACAGGTTGATGTGATCGAGCCGGAACGGCAGCGGCATGCGCAGCCAGTAAACACCCTCGGCGACTTTTTGCGGTTCGCCCAGTTCGGGTGGCTTCGGGAACGGGTAGAGGGGGGATGTGTTTGCCATGTCGACCTCACAGCGTGGCGGGGACAGGCAATCATAGCAGAGAGACGAACATCAGGTGGAAGGTGCGCCCCTGGGGTGAGAGGTGGGATACCGGTGTGGGGGCGCACACACCGGCCTCGTTGCTCAATGGGCGGGTTGCAGGCGAATGCCGTCGATGTTCACCCGGTCGCCGATGGCGAATTGCCGGTTGGGGCTGCGAAATGAAAGGGTTTCACCCTGCTCGGTTCTGACCGCATAGCGGTCGCCGCTGAGGCCCGCCTGCTGCTGGGCCTCTCCTCCGGCCCAGGCGCCCAGCAGACCTCCGGCGATGGCGCCGAGGGGTCCGCCCGCGGCCCCGCCGATCAGAAACAGGCTGAAGCCGCCGCTGACCTGGCCGCCGGTGTTGTCATCGCCGTGGCCGATCACTTCCGCCCCCTGGGCAGAGGCTGCGAGCAGCAGGGTGGACAGGGCGATGGCGGCGGTTATTTTCCTGAAGGTTTTCAACATAAGACTTCTCCAATAATTGCGTAGGGGGGGGCGTCACAGGGCGACGTCCTCTGCCAAGGGATTTGCCCGGTCTCGACCGAGGGCGGGCCAGACACCCCGCACCACCTGCCAGCTGACGCACAGTGCACCGTAGATAAACACCAGGTCGCCAAGGGTGCGAATCCAGCGCAGGGTCTCCATAAAGCCCTGCTGCATAAAGGCTTCGCTGCGGGCGTACCAGAGGCCCTGGGTGGCGCTGGCGTGGAACTGGAACAGGCCGATGGGCAGCAGGCTGGTGGTAATCATCAGCACGATACCTGCGTTGAGGCACCAGAAACCGTTGCGCATCAGTTGCTCGTTAAAGGCCAGTCCGGGGCGGATGTAGCGCAGTACCAGCAGGGTGAAGCCCAGCGCCAGGAAGCCGTACACACCAAACAGCGCGGCATGGGCGTGAACCGGGGTGGTGTTGAGTCCCTGCAGGTAGTACAGCGAAATCGGCGGGTTGATCATGAAACCGAATACCCCGGCACCCATCATGTTCCAGAAGGCCACGGCCACGAAGCAGGCCAGCGGCCATTTCACCCGGGCCATCCAGTCGGCCCGCTGGCGCAGGCGCGAGTGTTCCCAGGCCTCGTAGCCGAGCACCACCAGTGGCACCACTTCCAGGGCGCTGAAACAGGCGCCGACCGCCATCACCGGGGTGGTGGTGCCGGAGAAGTACAGGTGGTGGAAGGTGCCGGGCACACCGCCCAACATGAACAGCACGGCGGAAGCGAGGCTGGCGGTGGTGGCCATGCGCTTCGACACCAGTCCCATGTTGCAGAAGATAAAGGCCAGCGCCGTGGTGGCGAATACCTCAAAGAATCCCTCCACCCACAGGTGCACCACCCACCAGCGCCAGTATTCCATCACCGACAGGTGGGTGCGCTCGCCGTAGAACAGGCCGGCGCCGTAGAACAGGCCGATGGCGATCACCGAGGCGCTGAGCAATACCAGCAGGTGCTTGTCGCCGGGCTGGCGCAGGGCCGGCAGGATGCCGCGCAGCATCAACAGCAGCCAGAAGGCGACCCCGGCAAATTTGCCGATCTGCCAGAGGCGGCCCAGATCCACGTATTCATAACCCTGGTGGCCGAGCCAGAAGTTCAGTTCGGGCGGCATGATCTGGGCGATGGCGAGCCAGTTGCCGGCAAAGGAACCGCCCACCACCAGGACCAGCGCCCAGAACAGGATATCTACCCCCAGCTTCTGGTATTTCGGGTCCCGGCCGCCGTTGATGATCGGTGCCAGGAACAGCCCCGCGGCGAGAAAGCCGGTGGCGATCCAGAACAGCGCGCTCTGGATATGCCAGGTGCGGGCCAGGGAGTAGGGCAGCCATTGGGAGATATTGAAGCCGTAGAACTGCTGCCCTTCCACGGTGTAGTGGGCGGTTAGTCCCCCCAGCATCACCTGGAAGCTGAACAGCGCCACCACCAGTGCCAGGTATTTGCCCAGCGCCTTTTGCGAGGCGGTCAGGGGGAAGCCGGTGAGCGGGTCCTGTGCCGGGGTGGGCGGGGTGTCTTCCTCTTCCTTGCGCAGGAACGACCAGCCCCAGACCAGCAGGCCAATCCCGGCGATGAGAATCGCCACACTGAGCACCGACCAGAGGATGTTTTCCCCGGTGGGACGGTTGTCGATCAGCGGTTCGTGGGGCCAGTTGTTGGTGTAGGTCACCTCGCTGTCCGGGCGCTGGGTGGCGGCTACCCAGGCGGTCCAGAAGAAAAATGCCGTCAGGTCCGCACGCCTGTCGGCGCTCGGCAGGGTGGCCTCCTTCATGGCATAGCTTTCCCGGGTGCCCTGCAATTCCGGGGCGTCGTTAAACAGGCGGTCGTAGTACTCGGCAGTGCGGGCGAAGGCCGCGCTGCGCAGTGCCGATAACTGCAGCACGTTGCTGTCGGGTTCGGTCCGGTTCAGCCGGTACTCGCGTTTCAACTGGAAGCGCAATTCGGCCTGCTGGTTGTCCCCGAGATCGCTAAATGGCTGGTCGTATTGCGCCTGGGCGGCCAGTTCCAGCCAGTTCTCCAGTTCGCGGTGCAGCCAGTCGGCACTCCAGTCGGGGGCCTGGTAGGCGCCGTGGCCCCAGATGGAGCCGAGCTGCATACCGCCGATGGACTGCCAGGCAGTCTGGCCGTCGAGAATGGTGTTCCTGGTGAATAAGGTGTCACCGTCGGCGTTGAGCACCTGTTCGGGGATGGGCGGTGCCTGGCGATAGACCTCCTTGCCGAAATAACCCAGTAGCGAGAAGGTGACGATCAGCACGGTGATCAGCAGGTACCAGAGTTTGCGGTAGTCAGACATGGTGGTGCTCCCCTGCCAGCTGCTGGGCGGTGTCGAACAGCACATTGTTCTCCAGGTGGATGTGCTCCATCAGGTCGGCGCGAAACCAGTCCAGCTCCCAGTAAAGTGCCTGCCAGGTGTCGCAGGCATCGTTGGGCAGTGCCAGGCTGTTGGTGAGCCGGTCGATCCCCTGCAGTGCCATGCCGTGTTGATCGTGCTCGTAACGCATCATGGCGATAGGCCCGCTGGCGGGCTGGTAAAGCTGGCGCAGCAGCATGGGAAACAGCACCTGTTCCTCCTTCATCATGTGGCTTTCCAGCTCCTGAAACATGCCGCCCAGGTGTGCCGCCAGGCCCTTGGGGCAATCCGGGTGCTCGCGGTGTACCAGCTCCACCCTGGTGGCGAGGCGAATCAGTTCCGGCAGCTGTTGGCGATGCTTCTCGTGGTAGCGCTCCAGAATGTGGGGGATCAGCGCCTCCGGGCGCGCGTTGTGCCACTCATTGCCGCCACCGCTGCCCTGTAGTTCGGCGAGCTGTGCGGCGATGGTCTGGGGGTTGTGCCCCCGGTCC
>NZ_JBFHQR010000047.1:0-15239 GCF_041592135.1 Porticoccus sp.
GAGGTAGCTGCCGTCGGTACGGCGGAAGCGGTATTCGTGGCTGCCCTTGCCCGCTGTCATAAAACGGTGGCTGTCGGTCAGGGCCTGTTCGAGGTCCTCCGGGTGCAGGTTGTCCTCCCACCAACCGGGGGCGAGGGCTTGTTCGACGTTGTAGCCGAGAATGCCGCCGATATTGTCGCTTACCCAGGTTGGGGTACAGATATTGTTCCGGAATTCCATGGCGTAAACGATGACGGGTGTGGCGGAAAAGATTTTGTCGATGGAGAGGGGCAATAGGTGGTTGACGATTTCTGTCAGCTGGGCCTTGAACATCAGTTGAGCATTTTTGCGCAACAGCAGGTAGAGCATCGCCGAGGTGAACAGCACGAAGCCCATGCCTTTGACGAGACTGAGATTAAAGAGCTGCGGCTTGTGCGGCCAGAGCTGGAAAATCACCCAGTCGCCGAGAAAGATCCAGGCACAGGCGGCGACCAAGTAGCCCGCCACAATTTTGCAGGAGGGGGTGCAGCGCACTGTTGGGGTCAGGGGCATGTGCTGGCTCCACAAGATGGATGCTGCCTGGAAACCATATCTTGCATAGGTTGGCCTTCCTGGTGACGGGCAAAGAGCCCATGTTGTGATGAATGCTGCTTGGGAGGGATAGTAATTAAGCAGTAATACTGCAAACAAGGCCCTTAGCTAAAAACATTATAAAAAATATGGAGATTACAACCAAAAGTTGTTGTCTGTGGCTCAGAAAGAATAGGAGACAGACAGTGAGCCGTACTGGTGGGGATCCTGCTGCTCCTCAAACTCCCGGGTGCGGTAGACCTTGGCGTAGGAAATTTTCCAGCCGGCCAGCAGGAAGCTGAAACCGATGGCAGCATCGGCCACCAGCGGTCGGCGGTCGACACTGTGGCTGCTCTCAAAGCTGTTGCCGTCGAGGAAGATGTCCCGGGCCACCAGCCGGCTGTCCACTGAGATGAACGCGTGCAGGCCGCAAATCCAGCGCTGGCAATGCCGGACATCACCGCGACCGGGAGCACTGTTGTCTCCGCCCGGGCGCACGGCAGCGGTGCCGAAATCCTCCGGCAGTTGCCAGCCGATGCGGTATTCGCCACCGGCATTCAGGTAGCTGGCGACATTGCCCAGGCTGATGCCGCCGTGGGCGATCACATCCTGGTGTGGCCAGCGCTGGCGGAGTTTAAAACGGTGTTTGTGTTCGTAGACCAACTGCAGCCCCAGTTCATTGTGCAGCTGGTTGTCCCAGCCCTGAAATTTATCGATAGCGCGGATGTCGTGAATAAGGTTCTGGGACTGCTCCGCCAGGGAGTGGGGGCCCACCATACCCACATTCATTTCCAGTGTGTCCAGCTGTTCTGCATCGCGGAGATGGTAGGCGAAGCCCAGATACAGGTAGCCCGCGTAGGGGCGGTCATACTCGATCAACTCGCTGGCATGTTTGTCCGAGGGGGTAAACATCAGCTGGCCAACACTGATGACCAGATTGCGCTGCAGCGCCTCATCATCCTTCAGGCCGTGAAAGAACCGCAGTTTGCGATTGGTCTGGCGCACCCAGGCGGGCAGGCTGGGGTCGTCCAGATAGGAGCTGAGATCCGGTGACACACAGGAGAAGCGGATGCCGTTGGTATAGTGGCGGTCGGTTTCACCGAACAGGTCATTTTCCAGATACAGGTTGAGGGTGTCGCAGAAGCGCGGCCGCGCCTCATCCGCCAGGCAAAACAGCGGGGACAGCGCGATGACGACAAGGGGCAGTAATTTTATGAATTTTTTTGACCGCATGGCCGTCATTATGGTGGCTTGGCCGCCGGCGGGGCAATGGCATTGAATATCCCCTGGCAGACCGGCAAGATGCGTGTTTGTTCAATGAAAGGTGCTGGGGTGAAGGGAACTGGATTGTCTGAGTTAATGCGGGCCCGGCGCTTCTTGCCCTTGTTCCTGACCCAGTTTTTTGGCGCCCTCAACGACAACCTGTTCAAGAATGCCCTGCTGGTGATGATCGCCAGCGCCGGACTCGCCGCAGTGGGTGAGGTCAATACCCTGGTCAATCTGGCGGCGGGATTGTTTATCTTGCCCTTCTTCCTGTTCTCCGCCCTCGCCGGTCAGCTGGCAGACAAATACGAAAAATCACGCATCATCCGCCAGATCAAGCTGGCGGAAATACTGATCATGTTGCTGGGGGCGCTGGCTTTCCAGTTGGGCGCCCTGTGGTTGCTGCTGGCGGTGCTGTTTTTGATGGGCACCCAGTCGGCCTTTTTCGGCCCGGTGAAGTACGCGATCCTGCCCCAGCATCTCGGTGAGGAAGAGTTGGTGGCGGGCAATGCCCGGGTGGGCATGGGCACCTTTGTGGCCATTCTGCTCGGCACCATTGCCGGCAGCCTGATTGGTGGTTCCCCGGCGGCCCATTGGCTGGCGGGGTTGGCGGTGGTGGCCGTCGCCGTGCTGGGCTGGTTGAGCAGCTGCCGCATCCCCCCTGCAGAATCCGGCGCGGCGGCGCTGCAACTGGACTGGAATGCCCCGCGTATCAGTTGGCAACTGATCCGCCTGGCGGCGGAAAAGCACAGCGTGTTTCTCGCCATTCTTGGCATTTCCTGGTTCTGGATGCTGGGGGCCAGTTATCTGACGCAAATGCCGAATTTTACGGTGACGGTGCTGAAAGGCGAGCCGGGGGTCATTGCCCTGGTGCTGTCGGCCTTTACCGTGGGGGTGGCCGTGGGTTCCATGCTCTGCGGCCGGCTCTGCGGTCCGAGGGTCGAAATAGGTTTGGTGCCGCTCGGAGCACTGGGCTTGAGTCTGTTGGGCATCGATCTGTACTTTGCCGCCAAGGCCTACCACAGCGATACGGTGTTGGCGCCGCTGGCTTTCCTCTCCCGGGCTGCCAGTTGGCGGATATTGCTGGATATCCTGTTGCTGGGGCTGTTTGGCGGGCTCTATATCGTGCCGCTCTACGCCATGGTGCAGGTGCGCACCCCGGCGGAAAAGCGGGCGCGGATTATCGGCAGCAACAATATTATCAACGCCCTGTTCATGGTGCTGGCCAGTGTGCTGGGTATCCTTTTCCTGGGCGTGGCCGGGTTCAGCATTGCCGAGCTGTTCCTGACCCTGGCGCTGATGAATATCGCCGTGGCGCTGTTTATCTTCCTGCAGGTGCCCGAGTTCAGCATGCGCTTCCTGGTGTGGTTGATGGGCCACAGCCTGTACCGGGTGGAGCACCATGGCCTGGAGCATATTCCCCTGCGCGGTGCGGCGATCATCGTCTGCAACCATGTCAGTTATGTGGATGCCCTGTTGCTGGCCGGTGCGGTGCGGCGGCCAATCCGCTTTATCATGTACAAGCCGATTTATGAGCTGCCTGTACTGAATTTCATTTTCCGCACCGGCGGTGCCATCCCCATCTGTTCCCCGAAAGAGGATGCACAGGCCTACCAGCAGGCGATGGACAGTATTGCCGAGGCCCTGGAACAGGGACAGTTGCTGTGCCTGTTTCCAGAGGGCAAACTGACCCATGACGGCGAGGTCGACAGTTTCAGGAACGGGATTGAACGCATTCTCGAACGCAATCCGGTGCCCGTGGTGCCGATGGCGTTGTGCGGTTTGTGGCAGAGTTTTTTCAGCCGCAGCAACGGCGGCGCTTTCCGCAAGCCCTTTCGCCCCGGGTGGCGCCGGGTGGCGGTGGTATCAGGGGTGCCGGTTCCCGCCCGGGCGGCCACGGCGGAGCAGCTGCATTCACTGGTATCCGCCCTGCGCGGTGACCGGCGATAACCCTCAGACAACAGGCAAGTGCAACAAGGGATAAAAGCATGGGCAGACTGAAACTTCACTGGCAGATGTTGATCGCCATCGTTACCGCGATCCTGGTGGGGCTGTGGGCGGGCAAGGATGGCGCGGTACTGGGCATTCATCTCTACGATGTATTCGATTTTGTCGGCACCCTGTTTCTCAATGCGCTGAAGATGATCATCGTGCCGCTGGTTATGTCGTCGATTATTACCGGGGTGGCCGGGCTGGGGGGTAGTGAACATCTCGGCCGGCTCAGCGCCAAGACCATCGCCTTTTATATGTCCACCAGCTTGCTGTCGATTGTGGTCGGGCTGCTGCTGGTGAATCTGCTGACCCCCGGGGTGGTCGGCGGCGAGGCGGCGGGTGGCCTGCTCAATCTCAGTGACCCGGAAGCGATCGCCGGTCAGCTGGAGCAGGTGGAGGGGCGCGGTGCCGCAGACATCACCGCGGTGTTCCTGCGCATGGTACCGCCCAATATCGTCAGGGCCGCCTCCGACGGGCGCATGCTCGGGTTGATCTTTTTCAGCCTGCTGTTCGGGGTGTTCATGACTCGCATCAGCCGGAACTACAGCCAGACCGTGCTGAGCTTCTGGAACGGCATCTACGAAGTCATGATGCAGATGACCCTGTTCATCATGAAGTTCGCCCCCCTGGGGGTGTTCGGGCTGGTGGCGAAAACCGTGGCCGCCACCGGCTTCGGGGCGTTTCAGCCGTTGCTGGTATTTTTCCTGACGGTGGTGCTGGGGCTGGCGATTCACACCTTTGTCACCCTGAGCCTGATTCTGCGGCTGGCGGGCATCCACCCGCTGCGCCACTACCGGGCCATGTTGCCGGCGCTGCTGACGGCCTTTTCCACGGCCTCCTCGTCGGGAACCCTGCCGGTGACCATCGAGTGCGTGGAGAAAAATGCCGGGGTCTCCAACCGCACCAGCGCCTTTGTCCTGCCCCTCGGGGCCACCATCAATATGGATGGCACGGCGCTCTACGAATGTGTGGCGGCGATGTTTATCGCCCAGGCCTACGGACTGGAGCTGGGCTTTGCCTCCCAGTTCCTCATCGTGCTGGTGGCATTGCTCACCTCCATCGGCGTGGCGGGCATCCCGGCCGCCAGCCTGGTGGCGATTACCGTGATCCTCGGGGCGGTGGGCCTGCCACTGGAAGGCATCGGCATGTTGCTGGTGACCGATCGCGTCCTCGATATGATGCGCACCGCGGTCAATGTCTTCAGTGACTCATGCTGTGCAGTGGTGATTGCCCGCAGTGAGGGTGAGCAGGGAGTGTTGGCCTGAAGCAGGTTCCCAAAACCAACAAGTCCGGCATCGGCCGGCTTGTTGGCGGGTGGGTTCAGCCGGCCTAACTGAACAACCCCTTGAAGAAATAGAAAAACAGGATGGCCAAGCCGGCGCCGGCGGGCAGGGTCACCAGCCAGGACATCAGGATCGTCCCGACAATGCGCATATTCAGGGCGGCGATGCCGCGGGCCATGCCGACGCCGAGTACCGCGCCGACCAGGGTATGGGTGGTGGAAATCGGCAGGCCGGTGCCGGAGGCCAACACCACCGTGGCCGCGGCGCCGAGTTCGGCGGCAAAACCCCGGCTGGGGGTGAGTTCGGTGATTTTGGTGCCAACGGTACCCATCACCTTGAACCCGTAGGTGGCCAGACCCAGCACAATCCCGATGCCGCCCAATAGCAGTACCCAATTGGGCATCGCACTCTTCGCTTCGACGGTGCCGGAGTGAATCACATTGACCACTGCCGCCAGGGGGCCAACGGCGTTGGCAACATCGTTGGAGCCGTGGGCAAAGGCCATGGCACAGGCGGTGAAGACCATGAGGATGGCAAACACCCGTTCCACATTGGCAAAGCGGTTGAGTCGCTCCGCCGCTTCATCGGGTTTCACCCGGCTGAGCAGGATGGTGCCCAGCGCCATCACCGCCAACCCAATCAACAGTGCGATCAGTGTGCACTGGCCAAAGCTGAGCTGCATGCCGATGTCCTTGAACACGTGTTTCAGCCCTTTCAGCATGGTCACCATGGCGATCAAAAAGCCCACGGCAAACATATAGAAAGGAATGATTTTTTTGGCGCGCAGGAACGGATTATCCTGGGTCAGAATCAGCCGTTGCACACTGCGAAACAGCATGTAGGAGAGGGCGCCGGCGAGCAGTGGTGAGACCACCCAGCTGGCGACAATGCTGCCCACCTTGTCCCAGTTGACGGCACTGGGGGATATTCCCACCGAGGCGAAACCGACAATGGCGCCGACGATGGAGTGGGTGGTGGAGACCGGCCAGCCCATGATGCTGGCCAGCAGCAGCCAGGTGCCGGCGGCCAGCAGTGCGGAGATCATCCCGAACACCAGCAGTTCAGGCTCTGCGGCCATTACCGCCGGGTCAATAATGCCCTTGCGGATGGTTTCGGTGACCTCGCCGCCGGCCAGGTAGGCGCCGGCGAACTCAAAGATCATGGCGATAAAGATGGCCTGTCTGACGGTCAACGCCTGGGAGCCCACCGAGGTGCCCATAGCGTTGGCGACGTCATTGGCCCCCACTCCCCAGGCCATAAAGACCCCGAATACGCAGGCCAGAATAATCAGAATCTGGCCGTACTCAGCAAATAGCGTCATTGGTTTGTGTTCCCGTTGATCGTTTTTGTTGTCTTAGCGGGCGAGCAGCAATTGCAATTTGCCACCCACGCTTTGTGAGAGGTCGGCCACCTCACCGATGATGTCGATGACCTGGTAGAGGAACATGGCATCAATCGGCGGCAGCTCTTTTTCTTTCTCGAACAGGCTGTGGCGAATATCCTGTTCCAGTTGGTCGGTACGATCCTCTAACGCATCCAGTTCGCGGATCAGGTTTTCCACAAAATCCACTTCCTTGCCGATAAAGCCCACCTCGAGCAGTTCATCCAGCTCGTTGATGGCCTTGTGGGCCTGGCGGCAGGCTTCGACAGAGGTGGTGACAAATTCCATCATCTGCTGTTCCAGCCCGGCGGGGATGTTCATTTTCCGGCCCAGCATCAGCCCGGCGATATCCTTGGAGCGGTTGGCAATGCAGTCCTGCTGGCTGAGCAGGTTGAGCAGGTCGGTGCGGTCCATGGGCATGAACAGGCTTTTCGGCAGGTGCAGCCTGAGCTTGCGCTTCATGGCGTCCGCTTCGTGTTCCAGCTCTGACATGTGTTCAAAGACCTCGGCAGCTTGCTGCCAGTTGTCGGCAATGGCGGCCGCCATAAAGTCGCAGAGCAGTTCGGTACAGGAGACCACAACGGTCATATGGGATTGGAGGGGACTGATGGGAGACTTGCCAAAGAGGTTGGAAAGCGGGTTATTGAAAACCATGGGTCGTCCTCCTGTTTGTGTAGGGCGCGAGTATATGAAGCTGAAACAAAAATGTCACATTTAAGCGTTCATCCCGTGCCGAAAAATATCTGCACGAGCAATGTGCCGCGCTACCGGTGTGCCGGGCGACTGGGCAGTATTAGACCTGTCCGTAGCGCTCGCTGCCGCCCAGCCAGCGCTGGACAATGGCCTGCGCCCTGTCCGGTGATTGCGCCAGCAGCCCGCTGGCGGTGCGCTTGATCTCCGGCAGCAGGTGGCTGTCACGCTGCAGGTCGGCGATGCGCAGGGCCATGTCGCCGGTCTGCCGGGTGCCCAGTAGTTCGCCGGGGCCGCGCAGTTCCAGGTCTTTTTCGGCGATCCGAAAACCGTCGTTGCTCTGGCGCATGATGCGCAACCGCTCGGTGCCCTGTCGCGACAGCGGCGGGCTGTACAGCAGCACACAGTGACTCGCCTGGTTGCCGCGGCCAACCCGACCCCGCAACTGGTGCAGTTGTGCCAGGCCCAGGCGCTCCGGGTCCTCGATGATCATCAGGCTGGCATTGGGCACGTCGACACCTACTTCGATCACCGTGGTGGCCACCAGCAACTGGATATCGCCGCGCTTGAAGTCCGCCATGGTGGCGGCTTTGTCCGCGGGTTTCTGGCGGCCGTGTACCAGGCCGATGTGCAGTTCCGGCAACAGCAGGTGCAATTCATCCGCCGTGGCCTCCGCCGCCTGGGCCTCCAGCACATCGGACTCCTCGATCAGGGTGCAAACCCAGTAGGCCTGGCGCCCCTCGGTGCAGGCGTTGCGAATATGCTCGATGACCTCGGCGCGCCGATGCTTGGCGATCACCACGGTGTTGACGGGAAACCGGCCCGGCGGCAGCTCATCAATGGTGGAACAGTCCAGGTCCGCATAGGCACTCATGGCCAGGGTGCGGGGGATCGGCGTGGCGGTCATGATCAGCTGGTGGGGCAACAGCGCGCCCTGGCCTTTCTCGCGCAAGGCAAGGCGCTGGTGGACGCCAAAGCGGTGTTGTTCATCAATGATCGTCAGTCCCAGATTGTGGAAGTTGACCCCTTCCTGGAACAGGGCATGGGTGCCGATAACCACCTGTGCGCTGCCGTCTCCGATCAGTTGCAACTGCCGTTCCCGGGCCTTGCCCTTGACTCTGCCGGTGAGCATGGCCAGTTCGATGCCCAGGGGTTCCAGCCATTCCTGAAAGCTGTTGCGGTGCTGTTCGGCGAGAATTTCGGTGGGTGCCATGATCGCTGCCTGATAGCCGCTGGCGACAGCCTGCAATGCCGCCAGTGCTGCCACCACCGTTTTACCGGAGCCGACGTCCCCCTGCACCAGGCGCAGCATGGGATGCGGCCGCGCCAGATCGACGCGGATTTCCTCCCGGACCCGCTGCTGGGCCGCGGTGAGGGGAAAGGGCAGGGAAGCCAGAAAGCGCTGCTGCAAACGGTCATCGGCCCGCAGGCAGGGGGCCGGGTGGCGCTGGATAGCCTGGCGCAGTTGCAGCAGGCTGAGCTGGTGGGCCAGCATTTCCTCAAAGGCGAGCCGCTGCTGGGCGGGGTGGACACCGCTGGTCAGTTTGTCGAGCGGGGTTGCCGCCGGCGGCCGATGGATAAACTCCAGCGCTTCCATGAGGCTGAGCTGATTCTTCTGTTCCGGCAACAATTCTGGAAGCGAGTGTTCGCTTACAAGCGAGAGTGACTGCTCGATCACCGCCCGCAACCGCGTCTGGCTGATACCTTCGACAGCGGAATACACCGCCGTCAGGTGCTGTTGCAGTGGCAGCGGCTGATGTTGATCGAGGAACTGGTATTCCGGGTGGTAGATCTCCAGCCCGGAACTGCCGCGGCGCACCTCCCCAAAGCAGCGCAGGCGACCGCCCCTGGCCAGATTCTGGCGCTGGGCGTTGGAGAAATGGAAAAAACGCAGGGTGATGATGCCGGTGTTGTCCTGCAGCCGACACATCAGGCTGCGGCGCCGGCCAAACACCAGGTCGCAGCCGCGCACTTCGCCCTCGATCACCACGTCGGCGAGGGGTTGCAGGGCGCCGATAGGTGTCACTCTCGTGCGGTCCATGTAGCGCAAGGGCAGGTGAAACAGCAGGTCCTGGACCGTTGCGATGCCGAGCCTGGCCAGGTTGGCAGCCAACTGGGTGCCGACGCCCCGCAAGCGGGTGACCGGCATGGTGGCGAGGAGATTGTCGTTCACGGGGCAGTGGGGCAGCTGGGCAGGGAATGCTGTTTGATGGCATCCCGCAGCGCATCGATGGCCTTGTGGCGGGGAAAACTGGCGCGCCAGGCCAGTGCCACGGTGCGGCAGGGTGCCGGAGCGGCGAACTCGCGGGTGACCAGCAAGCCCTCCCTGTAACCGGAGTTAATGGCGGCGGACAGGGGCAGGATGGTGATGCCGAGGCGCGACGCGACCATATGGCGCAGGGTCTCCAGGGAGCTGCCTTCGCTGTGGGTGCGAATTTGGCGCTGCTGTTCATCCAGGTGCTGGTTGAGGTGGGGCAGTGCTTCGCGAACCTGGTCGCCGAAACAATGTCCCTCGCCGAGCAGCAGGACGTTCTCATTTTCCAGGTTCGCCGGGGCGATGCGGTCTTTTTGCGCCAGCGGATGGTCGCTGGGTACCAGCACCACAAAAGGCTCGGAGTAGAGTGGCTGGGTCACCACATCTGGTTCCGTGAAAGGCAGGGCAATGATAATTACGTCCAGTTCACCCTTGCGCAGCCGCTGTCGCAGGGTGGCGGTAAACCCCTCCTCGACGACCAGTGGCATCTGCGGCACATTCTTTTGCAGGGCGGGGATAAAGTTGGGAAACAGGTAGGGGCCGATGGTAAAGATGGCCCCCACATGGAGCGGTGTTTTGAGTTGATCCTTGCCGGCGGAGGCGATGTCCTTGATCGAGGCGCTCTCTTCCAGTACCCGCTGGGCCTGGGAAACCACCTGTTCACCGATGGGAGTGGGGCGGACACTGTTTTTGGAGCGCTCGAACAACTCCACCCCCAGCTCCTGCTCGAGCTTCTTGACGGCGATGCTCAGGGTGGGCTGGCTGACGTGACAGAGTTCAGCCGCCTGGCCAAAATGCTGTTGCTGTGCCAGTGTCACGATGTAGCGCAATTCGGTGAGAGTCATAGGTGGTTCCTCCTGATGCAATAATAGTAAAAACAAATTGAAAAGGAAAAGCTAATTGAAAGTACTATTTATTGGCTGCGGTGATCTCGCCCTGCGTGCCATCCGCCAGTTGCGTGAAACCCCGCAGCCGGGATACCCGGAAGTTATCTGCCACGGGTTGCGCCGCCGGGTCGAGCTGCTGCCTGAAACCTTGCTGGCAACAGCCGGGGATAGCCGTGACAGCGCAGCGCTGACGGCGCTGTTGGACGCGCAGCAGTTTGATGTACTGGCGGTAACACTGACCCCGGAGGAGATGAGCGAGCGGGGCTATCGCGACAGCTATGTGGCCGGTGCCCGGTCGTTGGCGCGGGCACTGGAACAAACCTGTTGCCAGCCGCGCGGCGTCATTTGGGCTTCCAGTACCGGTGTCTATGGCCAGCACAACGGCGAGTGGGTGGATGAGCTGGCCGAGACGGTGCCTGCGTCCTACCGCGGCAAGTGCCTGCTAGAGGCCGAGGAGATCATTGCCCAGCTGCCCGTGGCGTCTGTGGTGTTGAGATATTCAGGTATCTACGGGCCGGGCCGGGGGCGCCTGCTACAGCAGGTAAAAGCGGGGCGGATAGCACCGTCCGCGCCGGTGCAGTGGAGCAACCGAATCCACGCCGAGGACGCCGCCGGGGTGATGGTGCATATCCTGCGCAGGTGGCAGCGGGGTGAGGCCTTGCTGCCCTGCTATCTGGCGACCGATAACGAACCGGTGCCTCTGCACGAGGTACATGCCTGGTTGGCGGCGCGCTTGGTACCGGCTGCGGCGGCGAGGGGAGCGGATCAGGCCGGCAGCGGCGCGGGCAATCGCCGCTGTGCGAACAGGCGGTTGCGGGACAGCGGTTTTGTGTTCCGTTATCCCACGTTCCGGGAGGGGTATCTTGAGCTGCTGGCAGAGGGCCGGGAATGATCCGGCTCAGATCACCAT
Source organism: Porticoccus sp. (assembly GCF_041592135.1). Taxonomy (GTDB): domain Bacteria; phylum Pseudomonadota; class Gammaproteobacteria; order Pseudomonadales; family Porticoccaceae; genus Porticoccus. Next base: position 11,210 of record NZ_JBFHQR010000047.1, read on the forward strand.
AATGCCGTCCATTTCCACGCCGACACCCTTGGGCAGTTCCTTGACGCCGATGGCGGCGCGGGCCGGGTAGGGTTCCGCAAAATGGCGGGCCATGATCTCGTTGACCGTGGCGAAGTTGCCCAGGTCGGTGAGGAAGATATTCAGTTTGACGATGTCCTTGAGGGTGCCGCCAGCCTCTTCGCAAACGGCGGTGAGATTCCGGAAAACCTGTTCGATTTCCGCGGCAATACCGCCTTCCACCACGGTCATGGTCTGCGGGTCCAGTGGAATCTGGCCCGACAGGTAGACGGTATTGTTGACCTTGACGGCCTGGGAATAGGTGCCGATGGCGGCGGGGGCTTTTTCCGTGCTGATGACGGCTTTATTTAACATGTGGGGTTCCTCGATAAACTAATTTTTGGTGCGGTACACCCGCTGCACCTGTTTCAGGCCGCGGATACGCCGCATCACGTTGGCCAGGTGAATGCGACCTTTTACGTCGATCACCAGATCCACAATGCTGGAATGGGCATCCCGTTCTTTGACGCTGATCTGGTGAATGGTGGCTTCACTCTCGGTGATGCGCGATGCCAGGGTGGCGATAATGCCGCGCTCCGCCACCAGTTCCACTTTGAATTCCACCGGGAAGTCGCCGCTCACATTGGGCGACCAGTTGAGTGAAATGCATTTTTCAACGTTGGTGCGAATCTCATTGAGATTTTTGCAGGCGTCGCGGTGCACCACCAGGCCGCGACCGGGACTGAGGTGGCCCATGATCGGGTCGCCGGGAATCGGGTGGCAGCAGCGGGCATAGTTGATAATCAGCCCGTCGCTGGTGTCGATCATGATTGGTGAGTCGAATGCCTCCGGCGTCAGCTCCTTGCGCATGGAGGGCGGCGCCATCAGGTTGGCCACCGCGTAGGCCAGGCGGTTGCCCAGGCCGATCTGTTCCAGCACCTCCTCGAAGGTGGCGGCGCCGGTTTCCGTCAGCAGTCGCTTGATCCAGGATTTGCGAATGCTCTGGTAGCTGGTGCCAAAGTTGTCCAGCGCCCGGTCCAGCAGCCGTTTGCCCAGCTCCACCGATTCCTCGTGCTGCTGGTGTTTGAGGAAGTGGCGGATGGCGCTGCGGGCCTTGGCGGTGACCACAAAATTCAGCCAGGACGGGTTGGGCTGGGCATCCCGGGCGGTGATGATGGAGACCTTGCTGCCGCTGTGCAGCGGTTCCGACAGGGAGGTGAGCTGGCCATTGATCTTGCTGGCCACACAGCTGTTGCCCACGTCGGTGTGCACCGCGTAGGCAAAGTCCACCGCGGTGGCGCCCAGGGGCAGGGAGACAATCTGCCCTTTGGGGGTAAAGACGTAAACCTCGTCCGGGAACAGGTCGGCTTTGACGTGTTCGATAAACTCCAGGGAGTTGCCGGCTTTCTGCTGGATCTCCAGCAGGCCCTGTACCCAGCGGTTGGCGCGGGGGCTGCCCCCCTCATTGGATTTGTAGAGCCAGTGGGCGGCAATGCCAAAGTTGGCCATGGCATCCATGTCGCGGGTGCGAATCTGCACCTCGATGGGTACGCCGTGCATGCCCACCAGCACGGTGTGCAGTGACTGGTAGCCATTCACCTTGGGAATGGCGATGTAGTCCTTGAATTCACCGGGCACCGGCTTGAACAGGTTGTGAATGACGCCGAGGGTGCGGTAGCAGTCGTCTACGGATTCCACCACGATGCGGAAAGCGAACACATCCATGATGTCGCGAAAGGACTTCCGCTTGTTTTTCATCTTCTGGTAGATGCTCCAGAGATGCTTTTCGCGGCCGCTCACATCGGCGCTGATCAGCTCCTTGTCCAGGCGGACTTCGATGCTGTTCTTGATATCCTCGACGATCTCCCTGCGGTGACCGCGGGCCGCTTTCAGTGCCTCCCGCATGCGCTGGTAGCGCATCGGGTGCATGGTGGCGAAGCCCAGCTCCTCGAATTCGATTCGGATATCGTTGATGCCGAGGCGCTGGGCGATGGGCGCATAGATTTCCAGGGTTTCCCGGGCGATGCGGCGACGTTTGGCGGCACTCAACACCTTGAGGGTGCGCATGTTGTGCAGCCGGTCAGCCAGTTTCACCAGCATCACCCGGATGTCCTTGGCCATGGCCAGGGTCATCTTCTGGAAATTTTCCGCCTGCTGTTCCGCCTTGGAGGCAAACTCGATCTCGGTCAGCTTGCTGACCCCGTCCACCAGTTCGGCCACCGTGGGGCCGAAGCGGGCACTCAGGTCATCCTTGCTGACATGGGTGTCCTCGATGACATCGTGCAACAGTGCCGCCATCAGGCTCTCGGCATCGAGATGCATGTTGGCGAGAATGATGGCGACGGCTACCGGGTGGGTGATGTACGGCTCGCCGCTCTGGCGAAACTGACCCTCGTGGCACTGTGCTGCGAACTGGTGGGCGTTGAGTATTTCCTGGACTTGGGCGGGTTCGAGGTAGGAGGAAAGCTTTTCGCTCAGAACATCAATGGCTTGCAAGATTCCCCCCGGGACACCGGTTACTCGGCTTCAGGGGCTTCGGGCTGCTCGGCAACAACCGCGTCTTCTCCGGCTTCGCTGCTGTCGGCTTCCATCAGCAGTGTGGTTTCCGGCTCTTCCTTCTCGTCGAGGATGCTGGCGGTGATAAAGCCCTCTTCAATCTCCCGCAATGCCATGACGGTAGGTTTGTCATTTTCCCAGGGCAGGTGAGGTTGTTTGCCGCCCACAGCGAGTTGGCGGGCGCGTTTGGAGCTGACCATGACCAGCTCAAAGCGATTGTCGACATGGTCGAGACAGTCTTCCACGGTAATACGGGCCATACTTGATTCCGTTGTTCAGTTGAGTGCGGTTGGGTTGCAACCGGCAGAGACAAAATCCCGCGGCGTGCCGCGGGACTCTCGAGTTTACAAAATTGCGCCAGTCAGGACAACAAGTCCTTGAGTAAATTAGCGTTGCGCTGGCACTGGCTGCCCAGTCGCAGGCGATGGCAGGTAACGATGGCCTGCAATTCGGCCAGCGCCCTGTCGAACTGGTCATTGATCACCAGGTAGTCCGCCTCCACGTAGTGGGACAGCTCCTGTTGGGCTTCCGCCAGGCGGTGGCGGATGACCGATTCATCGTCCTGACCGCGCCCGGTGAGCCGCTGTTCCAGCACCGCCAGGGAGGGGGGCAGGATGAAAATGCCAATACAATCGGGCACCAGGCGGCGGATCTGCTCCGCCCCCTGCCAGTCGATTTCCAGAATCACATCCTGTCCGCTGTCGAGGGTTTGCGCCACCCAGTCGCGGGACGTGCCGTAGTAATTATTGAAGACCCGGGCGTGCTCGAGAAAAGCGGACGCCCCGAGCATGGTCATGAAGGTGTTTTCATCCACAAAGTGATAATTGACCCCATCCCGCTCCCCGGGCCGCATGGGGCGGGTGGTGTGGGAAACGGAGACCGTGATGCCGCCACATTGTTTAAGCAGTGCATTGACCAGACTGGTCTTGCCGGCCCCGGAGGGGGCAGAAATGGTATACAGGGTACCGCGTGTGGACATGGATGCCGCTTGCTCCCCCTCTGAGGCAGAGGACTGATGCTGTTGGATGGGAGATATTCTGTTCATGGCCAGGGATTATAACCACGAACGCTTCGGAATGTGCTGCTCCGCAGAGTGGATCCGTGCGGAGGGTGCGCCGCCTGCCGCTGAGATTCATCTGGTTGTCGCGCGGGGCCGGGCAATGGCCGCAGATACCCCGTCAGGACGGGTGCGCTTCCGAACGCTTGCCCGCTTTCGGTTTTATCCACTTGGACAGGGTCTCCAGTAACTCATTCGGATCAAACGGCTTGGTAATGTGGTCGTCCATGCCTGCCGCGAGGCTGCGCTGCCTGTCGCCCGCCATGGCGTTGGCGGTCAGGGCCAATACCGGTAGCTGGTTGTAGCCCGGGTTGGCGCGGATGGCCTTGACCGCGCTGATGCCATCCATAACAGGCATCTGCAGGTCCATCAGCACAATATCAAAATCCTGTTGTTTGAGTAGATCCAGCGCTTCCTGAC
>NZ_JBFHQR010000048.1:0-15206 GCF_041592135.1 Porticoccus sp.
AAGGCATTGTTTCTCGATGCCATTGGCGCGATGACCATCGACGATGCGCAAAAAATCTACAATGGCCCAGAGGATGCCGCCACCCGCTATTTTCGCGAGAAAATGAATGGCCCGCTGGGTGAGGCCATGCGCCCGGTGATTGCCGACAGCCTCAGCCAAGTGGGTGCGGTTCAGGTGTACGACGGCATCGCCGGCGAGTACCAGACACTGCCGTTTGTGCCGGACCTGAAGACCAATCTCACCGATTACACCATCGCAAAGGGCATGGATGGCATCTTCTATTACCTGGCCAGGGAAGAGGCCGCTATCCGACAGGACCCGGCCAAACAGACCACAGCGTTGCTAAAGAAACTGTTCGGTCACTGATTTTTCACAGGTTCCCGGGGCAACCCGGGATGTCCATGGTATCTTGCGCGCGCTGGTGATGATGAACCCCATTCTGGCTTCCATCGGCTTGCTGCTGTGCAGCAATGTGTTTATGACGTTTGCCTGGTATGCCCATCTCCGGGAGCTGAACCACAAGCCCTGGGTGATTGCGGCGCTGCTGAGCTGGGGCATTGCCCTGCTGGAATACCTGTTTCAGGTACCGGCCAATCGCATCGGCTACACCGCGCTGAACGTGGGGCAGCTGAAAGTCATGCAGGAAGTGATTACGTTGAGTATTTTTGTGCCGTTTTCCGTGATGTACCTGAAAGAGCCCCTCAAGCTCGATTACCTGTGGGCGGGACTCTGCCTGGTGGGTGCGGTGTACTTCATGTTCAGGGACAGGCTGGTGTAGCCGGGTCAATGCCCCATGGGTATTGATTGGCTAATTTCATTTTTTACCAATCAAAATGTTTTATATGCCTCTTTAAACTATCCTATGAAAGGATGATTTACGCTCATATGAAGGAATGATTTAAGTTGTCGTTCGGTGGCGTAGCATTCGAAGCGGTTGTAGGAACAGCGATATTTCTACTGATCAAAAAACTGACTTTTTGCTGGTTTTCTAAAGTATTCAGTGCTTTAGTAAGCCGACGGTCATGTTTTTCCGGCTGGATAGTCACTATTTTGGCGAGCCCGCAGATCGGGTTTTCATGTTTCGACTATGGCACCTGGCCACGTGTCGGGTTTGGAGAGAGTGCTGATGATAACAATAGGTATCCCGAAGGAAATTTATCCGGACGAGCGGCGGGTTGCCGCGACACCGGCCTCGGTGCAAAAGCTGATCAAGCTGGGTTACGAAGTCCTGGTGCAGTCACAAGCCGGGGAACCGGCTCACTACGACGATGAGGCCTACGTGAACGCCGGGGCCGCCATTGCGGTCGATGCCCACTCCCTGTGGGGACAGGCGGATTTCATTCTTAAAGTGCGGGCGCCGATGGTCAACCCGCAGTTGGACAGGCATGAAATCGACCTGATGAAAGTGGGCGCCTATCTGGCCGGCTATATCTGGCCCGCCCAGTGTCCCGAGTTGCTGGAGCAACTGGCCGAGAAGCGCGCCACCGTGTTTGCCATCGACAGCCTGCCGCGTATCAGCCGGGCCCAGAAGATGGATGCCCTGAGCGCCATGGCCAATATTGCCGGTTACCGGGCAGTGATCGAAGCCGCCAATCATTTCGGTCGCTTCTTTACCGGTCAGGTGACCGCTGCCGGCAAGGTGCCGCCGGCCAAAATCATGATTATCGGCGCCGGTGTCGCGGGGTTGGCTGCAGTCGGCACCGCCAACAGCATGGGCGCCATCGTGCGCGCCTTCGACACCCGCCTGGAAGTGAAAGAACAAGTGGAAAGTATGGGGGCCGAGTTCCTGGAACTGGACTTCGGCGACGAGGATGGCAGCGGCGGCGGCGGTTACGCCAAACAGATGAGCGACGAGTTCATCAAGGCGGAGATGGCGCTGTTTGCCGAACAGGCGAAAGAGGTGGACATCATCATTACCACCGCACTGATTCCCGGCCGCCCGGCACCGAAACTGATTACCGCCGAGATGGTCGCGTCCATGAAGCCCGGCAGTGTGATCGTCGACCTCGCTTCCGAGCGCGGCGGCAACTGTGAACTGACCGAGCCGGGCCGGGTGTCGGTACACCACGATGTGTCCATCATCGGCTACACCGATCTGCCCAGTCGCATGGCGAAAGTCTCCAGTGATCTCTACGCCAGCAATCTGACCCACCTGCTGACCGATCTGACCCCGGAGAAAAATGGTCAGCCACAAGTGAACATGGAGGACACGGTCATTCGCGGGTTGACCGTGGTGCAGGATGGTGCAATTACCTGGCCGCCACCCAAGGTGGAGGTGTCGGTGACGGCGCCAAAGCCGGGCACCGAGGAGCCACTGGCGGCCACGGTTGCAAAGGGTGAGCCCTCGCTGTTGCGCAAGTGGGGCGGCAAGGGTGCCATGCTGGCCATCACGGTATTGGCCCTGCTGGGAATCGGCGCCTATGCGCCGGAGAGTTTCCTGAGCCACTTCACGGTGTTTGTGCTGGCCTGTTTCATCGGCTGGCAGGTGATCTGGAATGTGACGCCCTCGCTGCACACACCGCTGATGAGCGTCACCAATGCCATCAGTGGCATTATCGTGATCGGCGCCCTGCTGCACCTGGCCAGGGCCGAAGCAGCGCTGGTGGGCATCATGGCCTTCGTGGCGGTGCTGATCGCCACCATCAATGTTGCGGGGGGCTTCCGGGTCACCCACCGCATGCTCAAAATGTTCCGCAAATAGGAGGTCACACCATGAGTTATGGAATTGTCAGTGTGGCCTACGTTGTGGCCAGCGTTTTGTTTATCCTCAGCCTCGGTGGCCTGAGCCATCAGGAAACCGCGCGCCGGGGCAACTTCCTCGGGGTGATCGGGATACTGATCGCCATCGTCGTCACCATCGCCAGTTTTGGCGCCAGTGGCATTGTCAGTATCGTCCTGGCGATCCTGGTGGGCAGCAGTATCGGGCTGGTCCTGGCCAATAAGGTCGAGATGACCCAGATGCCCCAGCTGGTGGCGCTGCTGCACAGCTTTGTCGGTCTCGCCGCAGTGCTGGTGGGCTTTGCCGGTTACATCGAGCCGCTGATCAATACCCACGGCGCCGAGCACACCATCAAGTTGATTGAGGTCTATCTGGGCATCTTTATCGGGGCCGTGACCTTTACCGGGTCGCTGATCGCCTGCGGCAAACTCGACGGACGGATACCGAGCAAGGCGTTGACCCTGCCGGGGCGTCATTTCATGAACCTGGCGGCGCTGTTGGTGACCTTGGTTCTGGGTGGCCTCTTTATCGGCGCCGACAGCACCGCGGCGGGCCTGTTCGCCCTGGTGTTGATGACGGCCATCGCCTCGGTGCTGGGTATTCACCTGATTATGGCCATCGGCGGTGCCGATATGCCGGTGGTGGTGTCGATGCTCAACAGCTACTCCGGATGGGCGGCGGCAGCCATCGGCTTCATGCTCGGCAATGACCTGTTGATCGTCACCGGTGCCCTGGTGGGCAGCAGTGGTGCCATCCTCAGTTACATCATGTGCCGGGCCATGAACCGCTCCTTCATCAGCGTGATTCTCGGCGGTTTCGGCCAGACCACCAGCAGTTCTTCGATGGACCTGGGGGACCTGAGCATCCAGGAAACCTCCATCGATGAGCTGTGTGAAGAGTTGCTGGCCTCGGATTCAGTGATCATCGTGCCCGGTTACGGCATGGCGGTGGCCCAGGCCCAGAACGCGGTGGGGGATATCACCAAGTTCCTGCGCGACAAGGGCATCAAGGTGCGTTTTGGTATCCACCCGGTGGCCGGGCGTCTGCCGGGGCACATGAACGTGTTGCTGGCGGAAGCCCATGTGCCCTATGACATCGTGCTGGAAATGGATGAAATCAACGACGATTTCCCGTCCACTGATGTGGTGCTGGTGATCGGCGCCAACGACACCGTCAACCCGGCGGCGGCGGAAGATCCGGGCAGCCCCATTGCCGGCATGCCGGTACTGGAAGTCTGGAAGGCTCGCCAGGTGGTGGTTTTGAAGCGGGGCATGGCCACCGGTTACTCCGGCGTGGAAAACCCGCTGTTCTTCAAGGAGAACGCCCGGATGCTGTTTGGCGATGCCAAGGAGACGGTGGACAAGCTGCTGGGGGTGTTGCGCAGCTGATGGTCCTGTTGTCGCAAATGATCGGAAACGGCCTGCCAATGCAGGCCGTTTCTGTTTAAATAGGCTTGACTACCAATTCAAGAGACAAGGAGGTTCTGATGTCCAACTGGTTATTGCCCTGGTCCGGGCTGTTCAGGTCGCCCCTGAGTGGTGATGTCAATCAGGACTATGCGCCCGTCACCAGCTGGTTCTCCCCCCAGCTCAAAGTCAATTTTGCCGGTGACCAGGACGTTGAGTCCCGGGTGGTTGCCGATGTGGCCAGTTATGGCAAGCAGTTGGGTATTCTGACGGATGCCCTGCTCGAGCTGGCGGATGGCGAGCAAGGCGAGGCACTGGCAAAGCTCAAGGCGTTGGCCGCAGAGGTTGAACAGGTTAAACAGCGGCAATCGGCAAAGCTGGAAGAGCAGGTGCGCGCCGACCTGAAGCGATTGCAGCAGCAGGATCCGGCCGCGTTTGAGGCCGTGATGAAAGGGTATCGTTAGCCGTCCGCCGGCGTTACATGCTCTGCATCATTGCCAGCAGGTAGAGACTGGAGATATGAATTTCCTGCCGGGTCTCACCCAAGAGCACAATGTCGAGACCGCGTCCGCCGATGTTGTTGGCTATATCCTCAAAACCGATGTCTACCTCTAACTGTTCCTCCCGCTGGCAACTGCCGTTGCCTTCACAGAGCTGCTGCCTTGAGAGTTCGGTTAGCTTCTTTTGTCCGCCGTTTTTCAGCGCCGCCCGGGTATAGTTCAACCACTCATCGCCTTTATGCAGTGCTGTTACGTGCAGTTTGAAATACTCGTTATCTTCTGGGTCGACAATTCTCAGCAAGTAGATTTCCGAAAAGTTTTTGGCCAGTTCTTCACCTGGTTCAACCATATTGGCTCCCCGGGTGATTTCTCCCTGCTTGGGATGCAAGGTGATAGCGGTTTGGCTCTTGATTTCTCGCAGCTTGTCCCAGGTGGCGCGCCGTTCTTCTTCGCTGACGCCGTAACAGAGTTGACTCAGGCTGGTCAGAAAAACCAGTAGCGAAATCGCCTTTCTCATCTTGTGATGTCCTTGTGTTTATTGGTATCGGGGGGCATCGGAGTCCCCCCTCAGTCCATCAGGGCTGATTCAGTGTCCAGTCGTAGTGATCCTTTACCTTGCCCTGGTAGGGTGCGAGCCGCTGTGCCAGGGGCGGTGCCGCATATTTCAGCAGATGCCGCAGCAACGCCTCGTCACTGCCGCCAAAATCGTCCCGATACCAGCTGTAGATACTCGACACCCACAGCTCGTCGCCCCTGAAGCTGACGCCGCGGGGGTGATTGACATAATCCCGTGCCGCTTGTTCCAGTTGTCTGTCGAGCTGTGCAGCGGTGTACGCTTGTTTGGCCAGGTTGGGGCAGCCGAGGCTGGCGCAATTCACCGCATAGTGGATGCGGTTGTCCCGGAACAGCGGACGCAGGATACGGTGTTCGATGTCGTTGAGGGTCAGCGGTCGGCCGTCGATATGGGCGATCTCGTCATCCCAGGGGCCAAAATGGAACAGTCCTCCCAGCTTGGTGATGGAGTCGACCGGGTAGTGGCTGACGATCAGGTTGATGGTGAGCGCATTGTAGAGGTTGATCCAGTAGGCTTTTTGTTCCGCGCGATTGAAGCTCTTCGGATCGAGCTGCTGCAGGTGTTCGAGATAGCGGGCCAGCAGCTTTTTGTCCGCAGCGGAGATGCCCCCGTAATCGAAGCGGTTGATGCCCGACGGGTGCCGGTCGATAACATTGTGGTCCAGTACGGTCTGCCATGCGCCGTGGTCGATGCTGGCCCGGCTTGTCTCGTCGCTTTGGTCCCAAAAGGTGAGGGCGTCGCTGGCAGGGGCAGACTGGGCGCTGCCCGCCAGTGACAGCCATAACAACCAAAGCGTTGCGCTTGGCCAGCGGCCCGGAACGGTCATGATTCATATCTCCCGGAGACGGTTGCCGCTGGCGCCAACGATTCTGGGCTGCGGAATTCCCGCCACCACAGTCGGGCGATGGTCGACAGAATTCCTGTCGCCGCGCCTATGGTGCCCTTGATGGTGCCGCTGATTTTGGAGCGGCCAATGCGGCGGTCGGTATCGACGGGGAGTTCGATGACGGACATGCCCAGTTGAATCGCCTTGACCTGCATTTCCACCGTCCAGCCGAAACGCGGGTCCGCCATGTTCAGGCGCCGATAGGCCTGCCAGCTGATGGCCCGGAAGGGTCCCAGGTCCGTCACCCTGGTACCCCAGATGCGGCGAATCAGCATGCTCGCCAGGCGGTTGCCAACTCGCTGGGTAAAGGTGAGGGCGCCGGGGGCGGTGTTGCCCAGGGCGCGGGAGCCAATGGCCAGGTCGGCACCGCGGGTGACAGCTTCAATCAGCGGTCGCGCCTGTTCGGCCCGGAAGGCATTGTCGCCGTCCATAAACAGCAGCAGGTCAATTTCCGGCAATTGGGCAATGGCGGTCAGGCAGGCCAGACCGTAGCCCGCAACCGGCTGGTACACCACGCTGGCACCAGCCTGCCGGGCAACCTCCGCGGTGCGGTCCCGCGATCCGTTGTCGCACACCACAATGGTGTCGAACAAGGGACGGCCCTGCTGGTTCAGCAGGTTTTTCAGGCCGGCGACAACCGTCCCAATGGCCTTCTCTTCGTCCCTGGCGGGGATAATGGCGGCAATCGTTGGCTCAGGCATGGGGGATTGTCTGCTCAGTTGAGGCGGAACAGGGTTTTCAGGTAGAAGGTAACCGCCTCAATCTCATCCGGCGTCAGGATGTCGGTGAATTGTGGTTCACTTTGCAGCCGTGGAATGATTTCCCTGGCCTTGTTGGCATCAATGACAACATCCGACAGCGGGCAGCTTTCACAGGCCAGCTTGTGGTGATAGGTGTGTTTGCCGATCAGGTAGGGGTTGTGTGCATCATCTTCGGGCAGGGTGATGGAAGCCTGGGCAATGGACGTGAAGGCACACAGGAAAACGGTTAGCAATAACGTCTTTCGGGTGAACTGCCTCATGGTACGCGTCCTCTCCACTGGGCGAATGATTATTTTATGAGTTAGTGCATAGAGTGCAGAGAGGGAAAATCGTTCGCTATTCGCTGGTGGGAATGGGAAACTCCGGCGGATGAAAACCCAGTTAGCGTCCAAACCGGCCCACATGGCAAGCAGTATTTCCGGGGGATGGCGGTGGTCGCCTGTCCACCGGGCCGGGCTGGCCTGTGCCGTTGTGTACGCAGTGCTCGCCTGGTTTTCAACACAGCCGCAACTGCTCTCGCCGCTGCCTTTCTACGGCTTGCTGGGCAGCGCATTTGCATTATCCCTACTCGCCTTTCGACATGCCGAGGGCATCTCGCCCGTGCAATTGCTGTTGTGGGCCGCGGCCTTTCGCCTGATTGGCTGTGTCGGGGAGCCCCTGCTGGAGGACGATTTTTTCCGCTACCTGTGGGACGGCTACCGGTTCTTTGAAAGCGGCTCACCCTATGGGATAGCACCAGCCGCCTATTTTGGCGACGCATCCATTCCCCAGGCCTTTATCAATGTGCTGGGGCAAATCAATTATCCATATGTGCCCTCCATCTACGGCCCCACCCTGGAATACAGCTTTCTGCTTTCACACCTGATTGCCCCTGCCCAGGTATGGCCGCTGCAACTGTTGTATTCCCTGGTGGATCTGGCATTGATCGGGCTGCTGCTTCGCTTGGCTGACCGCAAATGGGTGCTGCTGTACGCCTGGTCGCCACTGGTGATCAAGGAACTGGCATACACCGCGCATCCGGACGGGGTGGGGGTGTTTTTCCTGATCTTGGCGCTTTACTGGCGGCGGGAACAAGTCTTTGCTGGTGCGGCTGCTGCCCTGGCCCTGAGTGTCGGGGCCAAGGTGATTGCCTGGCTGCTGGTGCCCTTTGTGCTGTGGCGGATGCCCCGACGTTACTGGGCTGTTTTTGTGCTGGTGCTGGCCGCGCTGTACGTCCCTTTCCTGTTACAGCACGGCTCGGATCTGGCCGGGCTACAGGTATTCGCCCAGCGCTGGCAGTTCAATGGTTCGCTGTATGCGCTGGTATCCCACGCTTTTTCCATTCCGGTGGCGCGTTGGTCGTTGGGGCTGGCCTTTCTGTGTTGCTATCTATTGGTATTTGTCCGCCACTGTCAAAAACCACGCTGGGAAATCCCGCGCGGTGACCAGTTGATCGGCCTGTTTTTCCTGGTCTCTCCGGTGGTGAATGCCTGGTATCTCCTCTGGCTGCTGCCCTTTGCCGCTATCTATCCACAATGGTGGAGCTGGAGTGCCTCAATGGCTGTTCTGCTCTCCTATCTGACTGGTATCAACTTCCAGAACAGCCTGGTCAAGCTGCCGCTTTTGCAGCTCCCTTTATGGGTGCGATTGCTTGAATATGGTTCGGTGGCCGCAGCTGGCTTGGCGGAATGGGTAATGGTAAGGCGGACGAGCTTAAACGAGTGCCGCCAAGCGCTAAAAAATAGCGCCAGTAACTGAGTGATGATCCAACTGCCTCTGTTACATGAGCAGACCCCGGCCGCCTTGATCAGCGGCAAGGGCTCTGATCACAAGAAAATGGCAACGTAACGCATTGATTTCTGGCAATGCTGGAATATGATTGGCGGCTAAAAGGTTAACTTACTATGTATGCAGTGATTTTTCGGGCTACGGTCGGGGCACTTGATGAGGAGTATTTCGAAGCCATTGAGCGCATGAAAGTGCTGGCCTTTGAAGAGTATGGCTGTTTAGAGTTCTACGCATTAATGGATGGTGACAGACGGGTCGCGATTTCCTATTGGAACTCGGAAGACGATATTAAAAACTGGAAGCAAAATAGCGAGCACTTGAAGGCACAGGCAAGTGGCAGAAAAAAATGGTATGAGTCCTATACCGTACAAGTGGTAAAGATACACCGAGAATACAGTCACAACTCAGAACAAGTTAACCCGTAGCGAAGCGGCGGAGTTTGCTTCTGCACTGCGAGCTTGACCTCAGATTGGTGAGACAAAACCACGCATAAAACAGACTATTGAAACTATACCTACCCTTTAAAATTTACTTTCTGGATTATAAAAATGCCTAAAGCAAGTGAAATAAAAAAGAATGCGGCAATCGATCTTAACGGCAAAGCCTACATCGTAAGAGACATTGAGCGCTCCGTGCCTCAGGGCAGGGCGGGTGGCAGTCTCTACCGTATGCGCATGTACGATGTGGTCACTGGCAGCAAAATTGACGAGACATTCAAAGACTCGGATATGCTGAATATGGCTGACCTGGTTCGCAGACCTGTCATGTTTTCATACGCCGACGGTGACGAATATGTGTTTATGGATCAGGAAGATTACACGCCTTACAATTTGAATAAAGACGCAATTGCCGATGAGATACTCTTTATTAACGAAGAGACCACGGGTGTTCAGGTGATTGTCGTTAACGATGTGCCGGTCGCGCTGGATATGCCAACCAGTGTTGAGCTTGAGGTGGTAGAAACCGATCCATCCATTAAGGGCGCCTCTGCCACGTCAAGAACAAAACCTGCAAAATTATCGACTGGTGTAACACTTCAGGTCCCTGAATATATCTCCACAGGAGAAAAAATTAAGGTGAATGTCGAAGAGTACCGATTTATCTCCAGGGCGGACAGTAAATAACGTTTCACACTGGATGTTTAAATTCAGGCGGCTCACAAAAAAATCAGGCCTATCTGTGTGGATGCCAGGATTGAGAAGCGAGTAGAGATTATTGAAAATTGAAACGACAACACTGCCTTGCCGTGGGGTAACTCGTGCAAGCGGTGAGGCTTGTTGTTGTCGCGTTGAAGCCGTGCTTATTTCCCGTTGCTGAGTGCTCGCCTCGGGCCATCGGCAATGGGCATCCCGCTGATACACGCCATTGTGGATAGTTACCCGGCTCTGGCATCAGCATTTAAGTGGGCGCCGGGCTGACTTTGCAGTAGCTATGGTATAACTCGTGTTTGCCAGGTGTCGCCAAAGGCAGTCCACTGCCATTTCGTTGGCCGTTAAATCCCACACTGACAAAATCCCGCGCAGTCCGTATCATTTCACCCCCTGATTAACCGTAGAGGCCAAGGCATGACTGAATCCCCTGTGCGCCTGACCGAGTACAGTCACGGCGCGGGCTGTGGCTGCAAGATCTCCCCCAAGGTGCTGGACCAGATTCTGGTGTCGCAGCTCGCGCTGCCAGACTTCCCCAACCTGCTGGTGGGCAACAGCAGCAAGGACGACGCGGCGGCCTTTGATCTGGGCAATGGACAGGTGGTGCTCAGCACCACCGATTTCTTCATGCCCATTGTCGACGACCCGTTCGACTTCGGGCGCATTGCCGCCACCAATGCCATCAGTGACATCTATGCCATGGGCGGCCAGCCGCTGATGGCGATTGCCATTCTCGGCTGGCCGATCAACAGCCTGTCGCCGGAGGTGGCGCAGCAGGTGGTTGAGGGCGGCCGTCGCGCCTGTGCCGATGCCGGTATCCCGCTGGCCGGCGGCCATAGCATCGATGCCCCGGAGCCGATTTTCGGCCTCGCCGTGACCGGGCTGACCAGTCGCGGCCAGCTCAAGCAGAACAACCTTGCACAGGCCGGGGATAAGCTTTATCTGACCAAACCGCTGGGTATCGGCATTCTCACCACCGCGCAAAAGCAGAAAAAACTGCTGCCGCAGCACAGCCATCTGGCCCGGGACATTATGTGCCGGTTGAATACCGTGGGAGCCGAGGCATCCAAACTGGAGGGGGTGACGGCGATTACCGATGTCACCGGCTTCGGCCTGATGGGCCATCTGCTGGAGGTCTGCGAGGGCAGCGGGGTGCAAGCCGTGGTGAACGCCGGTGCGGTGCCGTTGATTGCCGAAGTGCTGGATTACCTGGCCCAGGGCTGTGTGCCGGGCGGCACTGGCCGCAACCTGGACAGCTACGGTCACAAGCTGGCGCCGATGGCGGAGCGCTGGCAGCATCTGCTCTGCGATCCCCAGACCAGTGGCGGCCTGCTGATCGCGGTGCGGCCGGACAAGGCCTCTGGGTTGGAGGCGCTGTTGGCGGAGCAGGGGCTTTACGCTGCCAGTATCGGTGAACTGCAGGCGCAGAATGGTGACAAGCTGGTCCGGGTGGTCGCCGAGGAAACCCTGTGAGCCGTCCCGATGCACAGCCGGACAGCGGGGAGTTCCTGTCGATCTTCCTCAACGATATTCCCCTGATCGACACCCGCGCCCCGATCGAGTTTGACAAGGGTGCCTTCCCCACCAGCGTCAGCCTGCCGCTGATGACCAATGAGGAGCGGGCACAAGTCGGCACCTGCTACAAGCAGCGGGGCCAGCAGGCGGCCATCGAGCTGGGCCACCAGCTGGTCTGCGGCGAGATCAAGGAACAGCGGGTGGCGGCCTGGGTCGACTTCGCCCGCCGCCATCCCCAGGGCTATCTGTACTGCTGGCGCGGCGGGCTGCGCAGCCAGACCTGCCAGCAGTGGCTGGCCGAAGCCGGTTGTGACTATCCGCGTATCGGCGGTGGCTACAAGGCCATGCGCCGCTTCCTGATTGACGAGTTCGAACGCATCTGTGCAGCACAACCCTTTTTACTGCTGGGTGGTCGCACCGGCTGCAATAAAACGGCGCTGATTGAAGAGTCGCCCCGGGCGGCGGACCTGGAAGGACTAGCCAACCACCTCGGCTCCAGCTTTGGCCGCCGCCCCGGTGGCCAGCCCACCCAGCTCAGTTTCGAGAATGCCCTGGCGATTTCCCTGCTGAAGGCGGAGCAACAGATGGCGCCTGCCGACCAGCCGATTCTGCTGGAGGACGAGGGGCGCATGGTCGGTCACTGTGCCGTGCCGCCGCCGCTGCAGCAGGCCATGGCGCGCAGCCGGATAGTGGTGCTGGAGGTGCCCCTGGACGAGCGCATCGAACACACCTACCGCAACTATATCCTCAACAAACTTGAGGAGTGGCGGCAGCAACTGGGGGAGATCGCCGCTTTTGATGCCTTCGCCGAGGATCTGACCCAGTCACTGTACCGGGTGCGCAAGCGTCTCGGCGGGGTGCGCTACCGGGAGATCGGCGAGCTGCTTGAGCAGGCGCTGACCGCCCACCGCGCGGGCGACCCGGAGCTACACCGGGGCTGGATAGAACCGCTGCTGGTGGATTATTACGACCCCATGTACGACTACCAGCTCAGCTCGCGCACCGATCTCATCGTCTTTCGCGGCGACCGGGCGGTGGTGCGGGACTACCTCTCCACCGATCAAAACAGCACCGCAAACCATCACTGAATCACAGGAAATATTTATGTCGCTGCTACGCCATTTTCTGAAACTGCCGTTAATCGCTATGTTGCTGTTGTCGGGCCTGGCCCGGGCCGAGACCTTTGTCTTTACCGCCATCCCGGATGAGGATGAATCCCGCCTGCAGCAGCGCTTCGGCAAGGTGGCCGACTACCTGAGCGAGCAGCTCGGTGTCGAGGTACGCTACATTCCGGTGAAATCCTATGCGGCGGCCATCACTGCGTTCCGCAACGATCAGGTGCAGCTGGCCTGGTTCGGCGGCCTGTCCGGCGTGCAGGCGCGGGGACTGGTGCCCGGCTCCGAGGCCCTGGCCCAGGGCTTTGAGGATCAGTCGTTCAAAACCTATTTCATCGCCAATACCAGTGCCGGTGTCGAGCCAGCCGAGACCTTGACCGACGCATTGAAGGGCAAGACCTTCACCTTCGGTTCCAAGGGTTCTACGTCTGGCCGCCTGATGCCGGAGTTCTACCTGCGCGAGCAATTTGACGCTGCGCCCGAGGAGATATTCTCCCGCGTTGGCTTCTCCGGCGATCACAGTCGCACCATTGCCCAGGTGCAGTCCGGCGCCTATCAGATCGGTGCGGTGAACTATTCCGTTTGGGATAGCGAGTTACAGCAGGGCAAGGTCGACCCGAGCAAAGTTCAGGTGATCTGGACTACGCCCACTTATCCGGATTACCAGTGGAGTATCCGCGGCGATGTGGATGCCCGCTACGGTGCCGGTTTCAAGGAAAAAGTGCGCGCCGCACTGTTGGACATGAACGATCCGGCGCTGCTGGAAAGCTTCCCGCGGCAGAGCTTCGTGCCCGCCAGCAATGCTGACTACGCGCCCATCGAGGCGACCGCCAAAGCCATCGGCCTCTTGGACGAATGAGTCGAGTGAGTCGAATGAGCAGGATGATAGAGCTGAATGCACTGGATGAGCGCCCTGAATGAGTGACAAGCGGGCCAACTCCGAGGTGTTGTTTCGGCTGGCCAACCAGTCACTCAGCTACGGCGGACAACAGGGCAGACAGCGGGTGCTGGACGACATCAGCCTGTGCATCCGCCGGGGTGAGAAGGTCGCGCTGCTCGGCCCTTCGGGGGCGGGCAAGTCCAGCTTGCTCAACCTGCTGCATCGACAGCAGCCACAGAGCAGCGCGCTGCAGCCCCAGGGCGGCGGGCTGGTGGATCTGTTGTCGGTCTACCACAACATCTTTATCGGCGGCCTGGACCGGGTCGGCACCCTGGCCGCGCTGTGGAACCTGTTGCGCCCGCTGTCAGCCCAGCGTCGTGCCATCACCGAGCTGGCCCAAGTGCTGGGGCTGGAGGACAAACTGTGGCAGTCGGTGGATCGCCTGTCCGGCGGTCAGCGCCAGCGGGTCGCCATCGGCCGCGCCCTGTTTCGCCAGCAGCCGGTGTATCTGGGGGATGAGCCGGTGTCTTCGCTGGACCCACTACAGGCACAGGCACTGCTGACGCACGTGCTGAAGCAGCATGAGACCGCCGTGGTCAGCCTGCACAATCGCCAGTTGGCGCTGGAGCACTTTGATCGCATCGTCGTGTTGCGCGAAGGTCGCCTGTGTTGTGATTGTCCGCCGGGCGAGCTGAGCGCTGGGCAACTGGATGAGTACTACCGGCAGGAATCGTCACCCATTGCCGAGCAATCGGCGCCCACCAACGAAGGCTGGGTGATCCGCACCTCATGAGCGCCCTGGCCAACCTGCTGCAAGGTCTGGGTAGCGGTGGGCCCGATCACAAGCATTCCGGTAACAAGCCACCAGTGAATCAGGGTGACGGGGCTGCCGGTTCCAGTGCCCGCAGATTGACCGGCGTTTGCCTGCTGATGGTGGCTGCCGCGCTGTTGGCGCTGTTCGGTGCCGATCTACAGGTCTATTCCGTCGACCCCTGGCAGGAACTCTCCCGGATCGGCCTGGGATTGGTGCAGCCAGGCTGGGACGATCTCCCCTCACTGTTGCAGGCGCTGGCGCACACCATTGCCTTTGCACTGCTGGCGGTGGCACTGGCCGCGCCGTTGGGGCTGATGCTGGCGATTGTGTTTCACTGGTTGCCGGTGCGGTTGCTGTGCGCTGCGGTGCGCTCCGTGCACGAGCTGTTTTGGGGGCTGATTTTCATGCAGCTCTATGGCCTTAGTGCCACCACCGGACTGCTGGCCATTCTGGTGCCCTTTACCGGCATGTTCGCCAAAGTCTTTGCCGAGATCTTCGAGCAACAGCAACCGGAACCGCTTCAGACATTACCGCCCGCGGCGGGGGCGCTGAAACGTTATATCTACACACTCATCCCCCAGTCCTGGCCGGCGCTGATCAGCTACAGCCGCTACCGTTTTGAGTGCGCCCTGCGCTCCAGTGCCATCCTCGGTTTTATCGGCCTGCCGACTCTGGGCTTCCATCTGGAAACCGCCTTCAAGCAGGGGTATTACAGTGAGGCGGGTGCTTTGTTGTGGGTGTTTCTGCTGCTGATTGCCAGTATCCGCTGGTGGCTGCGCCCGCGCCTGCTGCCGCTGTATCTGCTGGCGGCCATCAGGCTGTTGCCCGAGACCATCGGCTTCAGCAATGGTGGCTCGTTGTGGCGTTTTATCAGTATTGATATCTGGCCGACTGCGCTGCGCCAGGGTGATTGGGGTGGATTGCTCAACTGGTTGCAGATGATGTTCAGTGAACAAGTGTGGCCGGGGCTGGTGCAGACCCTGTTGCTGACCCAGATCTCCGTGGTGTTGAGCGGGGTGGTGGTGCTGGTCTGCTACCCCTTCGCCAGCCGATCCCTGGCCGGTCCGGTAATGCGCTGGCTGGGGCGCTTCCTGCTGCTGGTACTGCGCTCCACCCCTGAG
>NZ_JBFHQR010000049.1:0-14853 GCF_041592135.1 Porticoccus sp.
AATACCCGCGACGCGATTGCGTCACTGATCGATCAACGCAAACACGTCAAAAATGCCTGCCCTGTCCGCCGCCAGAGTGGCCGCCCCTGCCCGCAAAAAGAAGAAATCGAAAAACCAGCGATCAACGACTAACCCGCCATCCCGCTTGCCGCTTTGTCACAACCGGCAAAAACGGATCGGAAAGGAACTGGCAAATCGGGGCCCGCTGGGCGAGAGGCACAAAAAAACGCAGACCCGGTATCCCAACTTCCCTCGGACGCGCAATGGCCTGAGGGGATTGGGCGGGTCTGCGCTTGATTGATAAAGAAGCTTATTGGCCCTGATTGTTCAGCCAGATGGAGTGCTCAACACTGCCTTCCACCATGCCTTCGGGTATTTCCAGCTTCTTCGGTTCCGGTGCGGCCTCTTTCACCTCGTCAACGGCCTCGGTCACTGCCTCTGCGGTCTCCTCTACCGCTGCTTTGGCTTCTTCTACCACTGCAGGCGCTGCTTCCTGAACCGCAGCAGGTGCCGCCTCAGTTGCTTTTTCCTCGTTGCCAGCGGATTCAGAACCGCCACAAGCGGTCAGACCTGCGACCAAAACAGAGATACCCAACAATTTCATCAAATTCATTTCAAAACCCTCAATATAACCAACAATAAAAAATTACTATCATGCCGGGTCATGCGCCCAGGACTGGCAGTCTAAAAGGCTCTTCAGGAATAATCCAGAACAACACCTTGAAAACTGCTGTGCCGCACCGACCCATCACCATTCCAACGGGATAGCTGCGCTCAGCAAACGCAGTTGCACTCCGCCACCGGGAGCGCTTGTATCGCCGCCAGCTGTGTTATCTTTATCGCCATCGTGAATCTGGAGACAGCCTTTACATGTCACGGACCTTTCAAGCCCTGTTTCTCGATCTGGATGGCGTGCTGTTTGTCGGCGACCAAGCGCTCCCCGGCGCGGCGGACGCTGTCCAGAAAGCCCGGGATGAGGGCCTTCTGCTGCGCTTCCTGACCAATACCGCGACCCAGCCCCGCCACCAGCTAATCGAAAAGCTGGACGCCATGGGCATCGCGGTCCGTGACGAGGAGTTGTATACCGCCCCCATCGCGGCAAAACACTATATCGAACAACGGGGCCTGCGCCCCTACTGCCTGATCCACAGGGACATTCGCTGTGACATGGCGGAACTGGATGAAACCTCCCCCAATTGCGTCCTGCTGGGGGATGCCCGCGATGACCTCAACTACCGGAATCTCAACCGCGCCTTCCAGTTGTGCATCAACGGGGCACCCCTGATCGGCATCGGGATGAACCGCTTTTTCAAAAATGAACAGGGCCTGATGCTGGACGCGGGTCCGTTCATTCGCGCTATCGAATGGGCTGCGGGTACCGAGGCCGTGATCATGGGCAAACCGGGCAGGGAGTTCTTCGCGCAGGTGGTCGCCTCGACGCCCTACCAGGCCAACCAGTGCCTGATGGTGGGAGACGATGTAATCGGTGATGTGGAGGGGGCTGTCCACGCCGGCCTGATGGGCTGCCTGGTGCGCACTGGAAAATACCGGGAAGGGGATGAAGACAAGCTCCCGCCCGAGGGGGCAGTTATGGATTCAGTCTGCAGTTTATTCCCCTAGCCCGGTTGTCCTCGCAGGCCGCCGCCAACCGCCATTGTGCCTGACCCGACCCGGGGGTTTGCACTCAGGCCATTTCCGTGTTTTATTCCCCTCTCCCGCGGCTAACCCCGCCAAGAAACGCACCCGTTGCGGGTCATTGAGACATCTTTGCGGGGCCGCCGACACGAGGAAAACCCGGCGAATCAAGGGCGCTTATGGGCAGTAACTGACTGAATTGCGCCGATTTTTTACGCCATGATAACAACGCAGGCGGCTGTTCAACCGCCTGCCAGACAACAACCAAGGTGTTTTGCCCAGTATGCAACCCGTTCAACATATCAACGCCAGTCTCGCCGGACTGTTCGCCTTCAGTGTTTTTTTCGTCACCATGTTTAATGGCATGGGCTATTGGATCTATATCGCAGCGATCGTCGCCCTGACCCTCAATACCCTCATATCGGGATTCATGGCACTGGCCAGCATCCGCCAGGGACTGCTGACTGCCGCGGCCTACAGCGCCCCGGTGGCGGTCTTTTCCGCCCTCGCCGTGGGCGATCTGGTGCTCAAGGCCAAAGGCGCGCCTTTTGTGTTCTGGTTTTCTGCCGCGGTAGCCTCCTTCGCAGCCGGCGCCGCTGGCGTGCTGCTGGTCTACCTCTACCGGTTAATCAAGCCGAAACCCTGATATAAACCCCGCCGGAAATTTTGGCTGCCGTTGAGCCAGCCGGATCGCCCGCCCCACCGTTCAGGAGTACACAAGTGGACAACATCGTCATCAAGCAACCCCGACTCTATACCCCCCTGCAGATTGGCCTGGGCTCGTTTGTGGGCGGGCCGATCGCCATGGTGTACCTTCTGTGGCAAAATTTTAAAACCCTGGGCAACCAGAACGGCACCCAGTACACCTTGGCCGGGGGGATTTTGTTCAACGTCGGCTTGTTACTGTTACTGCCACAGCTGCCGAGCAACTTCCCGAGTATTGTCATCCCCTTTGTCTATTCCCTGACGGCACTTTCCATTGCCGCAACCTGGCAGATGCGCAGGGATGCCATTCAGCACTCCGTACACTACCGCTTCCAGCCAAATTGGCGGGTGCTGCTGTTGAGCATCAGCCTGTTGATTGTCTGGTTGGGCTGCGCCTATGGCCTCGGCATCTGGCTGGATGCCCTGGGTATCATTGACCTGGATGGATCGGCCATAACCGCCGGAAAAGACGAGCTATCCTTTTAACCTGAAACACATGCCCGCAAACCGATAATGGAGAATAAGCATGGCTGTATATCTGATTGGCGACGTGACAGTAACAGACCCGTCATGGGTCTCGGGCTACGCCACCAATGTTCACGACATCGTCCACAAGCACGGCGGCAAATACCTGTCTCGCAGTGCCAATATCACCACATTTGAGGGCGAACCCTGTAAAGCCGATATGATTGCACTGGTCGAATTTCCCTCCATGGCCGCCGCACAGGCCTTTCTCGACGACCCGGAGTACGGGGAATTTCGCCAGTCCCGGATGAAAGGCAGCATCAGCAATGTCCATGTAATTGATGATGCCGATGCCGCCGGCACCATCCCCTACCTGCCGAAGGGCTGAGTCCGGCCCGGCCATGAAAAAAGCGGGCCGCAGCCCGCTTTTTTCATATTCTGTTAACTGGATTTCTTCAAATAACAGGTCAACAGCACAATCCGCACCCCGTTGACGCGGCCCTCTATCTGCTCCGGATTGTCGGTCAGGGAAATATTGCGCACAGCCGTGCCCCGCTTGGCGGTAAAGCCGGCACCCTTCACATCCAGATCCTTGATCAGGGTCACCGTATCGCCGGCCTGCAGCACCGCGCCATTGCTGTCCAGTGTCGGCGCCACTGCTTCAGCGGTATCCTCGGCCGTTCCCGCCTTGGCCCAGCTCAACACCTCGTCATCGAGGTACAGCATGTCCAGCAAATCCTGGGGCCAGCCCTCGGCAACCAACTGCTTCAGCATACGCCAGGCCATCACCTGCACCGCCGGCACCTGACTCCACATGCTGTCATTCAGGCAGCGCCAGTGGTTGGGTACAACACGCTCGGGCTGTTCAATCTGCTCACGACAGGTGCCGCACAACAATACCGCGTGGTCCGCGTCGACCACCTCCACCGGGGGCACTGCATAGCTGGCCAGATCCGAGTCGGCACCACAGAGTTCGCAATGCCCATTGCTGCGTTCGTGCAGAATTTTCTCAACACTCATAAATAACCCCTTATGTTGTAAGGGCGTGCATGGTAGGGGCTAGCCCCTGAACAGGCAAGCCGGGCTATGGGGTTCCGACAGGAATCAGTGCTTGCCAACCGGGTAAAACAGCGGTTGCTCTCCCTCTTTTGCCGTTTTATGAAGCACCTTGCGGGCGGCAACCACCACGAACTCCCGGAACTTCTCCTCGATCTCTTCCCGCTCGCTGTCATAGCGCAGCTTGTCCCGGGTGCTGAGTTTTTTCCATTCCTCCAGAATCGGGATATGGGAAGTGGCTTCAGTCAGCTGGAAGAAGACCTGGTAATCCGTCAGCTCCTCCTCTTCCAAATTCAGTTGCGACACCAGCATACTGATGCGAATGGCGCCTTCGGTAAGCGTGACCTGTTCAGCTTCTATGGCCGTAGCGAGTACCCGTATGCTGTTGCGGTAGTGGGCCCGCCGGGCTTCCAGGTCTGCGGCCAGTTGCTCTGCCTGCGCCTGCCGTTCAGCTTTTTGGCGACGCAACTGCAACTGCAGGTAGGCGGCATAACCGCCCAGGCCCGCTATCACCAGCAGGCCAACAAGGATTAATAGGGTCATGATATTTCCTGGTCGTCAGAGGTAAGGCAGGGTTGTGACAGCTCATCCTGATCCGCGGAATCCTCCACCAGCCTGTCCGGCAACTGGCGGCTTGTCCGGGCCCCCAGCTTCTTGATGTCTTCAAACTTTTTCACCAGATTGCCGCGCCCGTCCACCAGCCGTTTGCGGGTCTGCCGCCAGGCCTCCTGGCTTTTGTCGATGTGCCGCCCCACCTCGTCCAGGGATTCCACCACCAGCACCAGCTGGTCGTAAAGCTTGCCCGCCTCGGAGGCAATTTTTTGGGCGTTGCGATTCTGGTCCTCGTAGCGCCAGATATTGTGAATGGTGCGCAGGGTGGCCAGCAGTGTGCTCGGGCTGACCAGGATAATGCCCTTGTCATAGGCATCCCGGAACAGGCTGTGATCCTGCTCGAGCGCCAACATGAACGCCGCCTCAACGGGCACGAAGATCAGCACAAAATCGAGACTGTTGACCCCTTCCAGCTGCTCATAGGCCTTGCGACTGAGGCCGGTGATGTGGGCGCGCAGGGAATTGATATGCTGCTTGAGAAAGCGCTGTTTCTCCTCCGGCTGTTCGGCCCGGCAATAGCGTTCGTAATCGGTGAGGGATACCTTGGCGTCGATCACAATATCCCGTTGATCCGGCAGGTGGATGATCACGTCGGGGTTGCGGCGGTTGCCCTCCTCGTTTTTCAGGGCCACCTGGGTTTCATACTCGCGGCCCTTGGTCAGACCGGACTGCTCGAGTATCCGTTCCAGCACCACTTCGCCCCAGTTGCCCTGGAACTTGCTGTCGCCTTTCAGGGCGTTGGCCAACAGCACCGCATCCTCGCCGACCCGCTGGGCCTGCTTTTGCAACTCCACAATCTGGCCCACCAGTTTATTGCGCTCGGCATTCTCCTTGTCGTAGGCGTCCTCCACCTTCTTGCGGAAGTCGTGGATTTCCCTGCGCAGGGGGTCGATGCTGGTATTGAGCGCCTGTTTGCTCTGCTCGGAAAATTTTTCCTGCTTGGCATCGAAGATGCGATTGGCTAGGTTCTCGAATTCCTGGGTCAGGGATTCCCGCGCCTGGCGCAGCAATTGCAGTTGCTCCTCATAGCGGGTGCGCTCGGCATCGAGGCGGGTTTCCAGGGAGGCCTTATCGCGGTTCAGGGCGGACAGTTCGTTGTCCCGCTGGGCCATTCCCGCGCGCAGGGTCCCCAGCTCTGCCGACATACTGGCCGCGCCCACCTCGGCGGCGACCTGGGTTTTGCCGAACGCCGCCCGCAGCAGCAGGTAGCTGAGCAGTGCCCCAACCGCCAGGCCTGCCAGCAGAAAAAACAGATTGTCGAGGCTGATAATCATCCGCTTTGCCCTGAACCCCAGTTGTCATGTTGATGTTGTGAAACCGCGACCCGATTGGTGCACCTGTCTTTGTCGCGGGCGGGCGATGTGCGATCATTTGCGCTCAGAGAAGGATAACAAAGATACCCCACATGATGCGCCCGCTTTTTGATATAGCCCCGCTAAGGGAAGACATTGCGCGCGGCGCCCTGATTCTCACCTCGAACAACCGGCTGGCCAGCAAAATTCGCCAGGCCTGGGGGATGGCGCAGCAGCAATCCGGCAGCGGCAGTTGGCCCCAACCCGGCGTGTACGCCCTGGAGAGCTGGCTGGACGAACAATGGCTGCGCTGCTGCGACCTGGGCTTTGCCGCTGCCACAGCCGGCACCCCTGTCACGGCCGAGCTGGAGCTGCTGCTGTGGGAACAGGTAATCGAAGAGGACAGTGACAAGCCCGCCACCCTGTTGCCGGGGGGCTTTGCCCGCCAGGCGCGCAACAGCTACGCCATGGTGCAACGCTGGCAGATCCCCGACCAGCACCTGCAGCGGGAAGCGCCGCTGCTGTGGCGCTGGATTGACCGCTTTCGCGCCAAGCTGGCGGATCATCAGCTGATCACGGCCGCCGACAGGGCGATCCTGGTACGCAATGCCTTTCTACAGGGAACCCTCAGTCCGGTTAAGCGTATCCACCTCTGTGGTTTTGACAGCCTGCCACCGCTTTACCTATGCCTGCTGCAAGCTGCCGCTAACGAGCTGGCCGAACAGCAACTGGACGGGAGGGGCCAGCACGTCCGGCAGATCGCCCTGTTTGACGAGCAGCAGGAACTGGAGCGCGCCGCTGACTGGGCGGTGGCGCGGTTGCAATCCAATCCGGAAGGCCGCATCGGCATTGTGATCCCGGAATTGCCGCGCTTGCGCGCCCGGGTGGAGCGACTGTTGCGCAGTCGCTTGCAACCCCGTTACAACCGTCCCGAACAACCCCAGAGCGCCCCGCCCTTCAATCTCTCGGCGGGCATTTCCCTGGCGGACACCCCGTTGGTGGCCTCGGCACTGCTGCTGCTGACATTGAACCGGCCACGGCTGCCGCTGGATGACTTTTGCCGCATGCTCAATAGCCCGTTTTGGGGGGAACAATCCGAAGTACTGAGGGCACAAGCGGAAATCCGCTTGCGGGAGCGGGCGCAACGGCAACCCCGTTGCAGTGAGTTTCGCTACCAGCTTGCCAGAGCGGAGCAGCCTGAGGATAACCCGCTCAGCAAGCGCCTGGAACATTTCGAGACACAGCGCCGGGAAATGCCCCGCAGCGCCCGCTACAGCCAGTGGCTGAAACTGTTCAGGGGGCAGCTTGACAGCCTTGGCTGGCCAGGAGAGCGCGGCCTGGACAGCATCGAATACCAGCAGTTACAGCACTGGCAGGAACTGCTGGAACACTATCTCCACCTGGACCAACTGGGCGTCGCCGTCGAACTGTCGGAAGCGCTGCGACAACTGCAACAGCTCGCCAGCAGTGCCGTCTTTCAACCGGAAACCGCCGACGCCCCGATCCAGGTACTGGGGCTGCTGGAAGGCGCCGGACTGCGCTTCGACCACCTGTGGATCACGGGTATGGATGATCGCCGCTGGCCACAGCCCATTGCGCCCAACCCGCTGCTGCCGGTGGCGCTGCAACGGGAATTTGGCACGCCGCGGAGTAATCCCGAATACGAACTGCAACTGGCCACCGCACAATTGACGGGGTATCTGGGGGCCGCCCCGGAAGTCATCCTCAGTTACAGCCAGTTCGACGGCGACCAGCCCCTGCAACCCAGCGAACTCATTGCCGGCACAGCGCCCATCAGCCTGTCCGAATTACCCGAATCGTCGACTGATACGACGGAATTCATCACCCTGGAACAGGTTGCCTGTGAATATGGACCGCCACTGGATCTACAACGGGAGTCCATCGGCGGCGGCACCGGAATTTTCAAGCATCAGGCCGGCTGCCCGTTCAATGCCTTCGCCATCCACCGGCTCGGAGCCAGACAACCACCGGAACCCAGTCTCGGCCTCGCCCCATGGGAGCGGGGCAATCTGCTCCACGATTGCCTGGAGCGCCTGTGGCGGCAGCTGCAAAACCAGCAGCAATTGCTGGCCCTGGGTGACGACCCATTACAACAACTGATTGAGCAGACCGTGGCGGATGCCCTGCGCAGCTGGCTGAAAGAGCGCCCCGACTTATTCGGACCCGCCTTTGTCGGCATCGAACAACAGCGACTCGCTGAGCTGCTGTCCCGGTGGCTGGCACTGGAAAAAACCCGCCCGCCGTTCCGGGTCGAAGCGCTGGAAAAGCCGCTGCAAACCGAATTTGCCGGCTTGCCCCTGCGCATGACCATCGACCGCATCGACGGGCTGGAAGGCGATAAACGGGTGATCATCGATTACAAAACCGGCTCCGCCAGTGCCAACCGCTGGCTCGGCGAGCGCCCGGAAGAACCACAGTTGCCGCTCTATCTGCTCTGCAGCGGGGAAGCGGTGGCCGCCCTCAGCTTTGCCCAGGTCAACGCCAGCGCACAGCAGTTTTTGGGCTATGCCGAGCACAACGGCATGCTGCCCGGTCTCAGGGCTCCCGGCGGCAAAGCCGGTGAACCGGGCAGTTGGGACGAGCTGCTCGAGCAGTGGCAGCGGGTGCTGAGCGGCCTGGCGGAAGAATTTAAAAGCGGCTACGCCCCGGTCCGCTTTCACAGCCAGAGCGCCCGACAGTATCAGGCCGAACTGGAACCCCTGAACCGCGCCGCGGAGTTAGTGGCGAACGACGAGTCCGACGAGGTCGACCCATGAGCATTGTCGACGCCCCACAGCGCGCTCTAGCCCTCGACCCCAACCGCTCTTTTGCGGTATCGGCCCCGGCCGGCTCCGGCAAGACCGAACTGCTGACCCAACGGGTGCTGCGACTGCTGGCCACCGTGGACAGGCCGGAAGAAATCCTCTGTATGACCTTTACCCGCAAGGCGGCGGGAGAAATGCGCCATCGCATCATCCAGGCGCTGCAGCGGGCCAGCAGGCATGAACCACCCGAGGGCGAACACCAGCGCACCACGTTTGAACTGGCCAGCGCGGCACTCGCGAGGGATAGTGCCCAGGGTTGGCAATTGTTGCAGGCACCGAACCGGCTGCGCATTCTCACCATCGACGGCTTCTGCCTCAACCTGGCCCGGCAACTGGCGCTGGAAAGCGGCTTTGGCGAGCAGATGGAACCCCTTGACAACCCGGAGCCCCACTACCGCCAGGTGATCGCCGACTTGCTACTGCCGGCCCTGGAACAGCAGTCGCCACTGGGCGCGGCCATCGCCACCCTGCTCGGCCATCTGGACAATGACCTGAACAAACTGGAAGCGCTGTTGCTGGAGCTGCTGCCCAAGCGGGAGCAGTGGCTGGGGCACCTGTTCCAGACCCGGAGCGGGCGGGACTACGATGCGCGGGAGTATCTGGAAAGCTTCCTGCGCACCACCGTTGCGGAAACCCTGGCGGCGGCGGCAGTGCTGCTGAAACCATACAGCAGTGAACTGGCACTGCTGGCCGACTACGCCGCCAGCCAGTTACCCGAAGACAAACAGCATCTGCCCATCGCCCACTGCCTGGGTATTCGCGGGCTACCCGATACAGATGCCGGGGGGATCGACCAGTGGCTGGGACTCTGCGAGCTGCTCATGACCAGGGAGTCGGAGTGGCGCGCACGGCTGGATAAAAACCTGGGATTCCCCACCGAGGTTGCGGGTGACAAGGCCCGGGCCAAGGCCCAAAAGGAGGCGATGACAGCCCTGTTGAGGCAGCTGCGGGAAATCCCGGGCTTGCACGACAGGCTGGAAGATATCCGCTTCCTGCCCAATAGCACTTATCCCGACAATCAATGGCAGGCACTGAACGCCCTGAGCCAGTTGTTGCCAACCCTTGCCGCGGCGCTGAGCCTGCACTTCCAGCAATACAAGGTCTGCGATTTCACCGAAATCACCCTGGCGGCCCTGCGCGCCCTCGGGGATGAGGAGGAACCCACTGAACTGGCACTGAAACTGGATTACCAGCTCCGCCACATTCTCACCGACGAGTTCCAGGATACCTCCAGTGCGCAATTTGCGATCCTGAAACGGCTGACGGCGGGCTGGCAACCCGGTGATGGCCACAGCCTGTTTATTGTCGGCGACGCCATGCAATCCCTGTACGGCTTCCGCAGTGCCAATGTGGGTTTGTTTCTGGAAGCCCGAACCCTGCCCATCGGCCAGATCCAGCTGGAGCCTCTGGATCTGCAGGTAAACTTCCGTTCCCAGGCCGGGTTGATCCGCTGGGTTAACGAACGCTTCCCCGCGGTGTTCCCCACCGCACAGAGCATTGGGCGGGGTGCGGTGCCCTACAGCCCGGCCACTGCTTTCCACGAGGCGCAACCGGACTGTGCCGTCACCCTGGATGCCTTCGTGGATTTTCCGGATCGCCGGGCGGAAGCGGCGCGGGTGGTGGCGCTGGTGACGGACGCCAAGACCCGCCAGCCCGATGGCTCCATTGCCATCCTGGTGCGCAACCGCACCCATCTGCCGGAGATTCTCAGGGCACTGCAACAGGCGGGACACCGCTGGCAGGCCACTGACATCGACCCACTGGGCAAGCGCATGCCGGTGATCGACCTGATGTCCCTGACCCGGGCACTGCTCTCCCCCGCCGACCGCATCGCCTGGCTGGCCGTCCTGCGCGCCCCCTGGTGCGGGCTGGATCTCGAGGATCTGCTGTGCCTGAGTATTTCATCTCCGGGCAATTCATCCCCGGACGAGAAGGAGGCGCCCGCTCGCCGCGGCTTGCCCCTGTTGCTGGAACAGCTCGCCCTCTCGAGTGAACTGCCGGAACTATCCCCGGCAGGGAAAAAAATCCTGCAGAGGGTTGCCCCACTGCTGGTGCGGGCCTGGCAGCAACGCCAGCGCAAGCCCCTGCGCTGCTGGGTCGAGGGCACCTGGCAGGCACTCGGCGGCACTGCGACACTCCGTTCGAATACAGAGCTCGAACAGTGCCGGCAATACCTGGCGCTGCTGGAGCAACACGAACAGGGCGGCACCATTGCGGATTGGAAAACCTTTGAAAAGGCGGTGCAGAAACTCTATGCCAAACCGGATCAGGCGGCGGATACCCGACTCCAAGTGATGACCATTCACAAGGCCAAGGGGTTGGAATTTGACACGGTGATTATTCCCGGGCTCAACCGCCAACCCCGCGGCGACGACACCCAGTTGCTGCTTTGGCAGGAGCGGATCAGCGAAAGCGGCGAAACCCAGTTGCTAATCGGCCCCCCCGCCCAGACCGGCAACGAGACCGACGCCCTCTATCGCCACCTGGCGCGGGAGCACAAACTGAAAAACCGCCTGGAAATCGCGCGGGTGCTCTATGTGGGCGTGACCCGGGCAATTCGCCAGTTGCATTTGCTGTGCACGGTCAAAGACGGCAAGCCGCCGGTGCGCAACAGTTTGCTGGATAGCCTGTGGCCCGCCCTGGAACAGGATTTTGCCCAGCGGGCGGAGAGCATCCGCTGGCACAAATACGTTGAAGAGGACAGTGGTGCCGACCAGAGCATCCCTCAACTGGCCAGTATCAAACGGCTCCCTCTGGACTGGCAGCCGGTTGCGGGCATGGCCAATTTGTCGCTGGCACGGGAACAGCAAAACGAGGGGCGGCCCAGTCAGCAGGGAAGCGTGCCTGCCAGCGCGGAGCAGGCTCCCGGGGCGCGCCAGACCGGCACGGTACTGCACCGGATTCTGCGGCAAATCGCCGTGGAGGGCATTGCCAACTGGTCGGAAGGAACCATCCTGCAACGGCTGCCGTTCTGGGATATCCAGTTGCGCCAGCTGGGGCTGAGCGACACCGCCGAACCCCTGCAACAGCTGCAACAGGGGGTGAGAAACTGCCTGGCCGATCAAACCGCCAACTGGATTCTCGACAACAGCCACCCGCACAGCGCCTGCGAACAGGCCATCGGCTATCGGGACGCCACCGGACAACCGCGAACGGCGGTCATCGATCGCACCTTTGTGGATCAGGGCGTGCGCTGGGTTATCGACTACAAGACCGCACAACCCGATGCAGGGGAACCCCTGCAGCAGTTTCTGCAGCGACAGCGGGAGCACTACCGGGAACAGCTCGACTGTTATGCCCAGTTATACCGGCAACTGGGCGACCACCCGGTCAAAATCGCCCTGTATTTCCCGCTGATTCACAGGATCGACATACTCTGATGGCACATTAATTTTCCCTATGGCGTCTATAACCTTGCCATCTGCCACGATTCGGCCAATTTCATGTAGAATGCCGAGCCCAACAGAAACAAAAGATTTATCTGGTACACAAATGACTAAAGCTGTTGAAAACATCAACATCCTTTCCCAGGACGTTTTGATTACACCCAGGGATCTCAAGCAGGAACTGCCGATCTCCGACGCCGCCCGCAAAACCATCACTGAGGGGCGCCTGACCATCCAAAACATCCTGGACCGCAAGGATCCCCGCCTGCTGGTGGTGATAGGCCCCTGCTCCATTCACGATGTGGACGCCGCCAAAGACTATGCGGCGCGGCTGAAAAAACTGGCGGATGAAGTCCGCGACACGCTGTTTATCGTGATGCGCGTCTATTTCGAGAAACCGCGCACCACCACCGGCTGGAAAGGCCTGATCAACGATCCCTACCTGAATGACTCCTTCAAGATTTCCGAGGGGCTGCACGTGGGTCGCAAGCTGCTGCTGGATATCGCGGAAATCGGCCTGCCCACCGCTACCGAGGCCCTGGACCCGATCTCGCCCCAGTACATGCAGGACCTGATCTCCTGGTCGGCCATTGGCGCCCGCACCACCGAATCCCAGACCCACCGGGAAATGGCTTCCGGCCTGTCCTCGGCGGTGGGCTTCAAGAATGGCACCGATGGTAGCCTCACCGTGGCCATCAATGCACTCATGTCCGTGGCCAGCCCGCACCGCTTCCTGGGTATCAACTCGGAGGGCTCTGTCGCCATCATTACCACGGCCGGCAACCCTTACGCCCACGTGGTGCTGCGCGGCGGTGATGGCAAGCCCAACTACGATTCCGTCAGTGTCAGCCTGGCCGAGCAGGAACTGAGCAAAGCCGGCATCGCCACCAATATCATGGTGGATTGCAGCCATGCCAACTCCAACAAAAACCATGAGTTGCAGCCGCTGGTGATGGAAAACGTCACCAACCAGATTCTGGAAGGCAACAACTCCATTATCGGCATCATGGTCGAAAGCAACATCAAACCGGGCAACCAGAAGATTCCGGCCGACCTCAAGGATCTGGAATACGGGGTCTCGATTACCGACGCCTGTATCGGCTGGGATACCACCGAGAAGGCCCTGCGGGACATGCACGATAAACTGTGCGACGTATTGCCCACTCGCCAGTAGTTATTTTTCACATTAAAAAACGGGCTTAACAGCCCGTTTTTTAATGGTTTTCATATCAAGACTATTCGCTGAATACCGATGACAATCCGGTATCGATGACCCGCTGCAGAGTCTGTTCATCGCTTCCAGACTTACACTGAGCCCGCAGACCGGAGGTTAGTGCAATCAGGAAATCCGCCAGCGATGCGGGGTCCTTGTCAGGACTGACCTGGCCGGCTTGCTGGGCTTCCAGCAGGCGCGCAAGCAGCAACTCTCGCAGCCAGCGAATGGAGTCAATCGCCTTGTCGGCCAGTGCCGGCTCGGTTTTGTTCAGCTCACTGATGGCGTTCAGGAACAGACAGCCATTGGCCAGCCTGCCCTTGTCTTCCGGCTCAATAAAGGCCTTTTGGAAAAAACTGCTGATCGCCTGCTTGGGGTCCGCTATCGATTCAAGGGTGGGATGATAGAGCTGCGCCCGGAACATCGCCATGTAGTGATCCAGCACCTCGGCAAAGAGCGCCTTCTTGCCACCAAAAGAGGAGTACAGACTGCCCCGATTCAAATCCATCACGTCCAGCAGCTTGCTGATGGACGTGACTTCATATCCATCCGACCAAAAGAGACCGAGTGCGCTATCAAGCACTTGTGCACGCTCAAATTCAGGTTGTCTACCCATCGCCACTTTCTCCCGACTCGCTATGACAGCTTGCCCATTTTTTTGTTATGAGTAAAGAAAGTGTATCGATTTGAGGAACAAAGCCCCAGCGCAACGTCCTCTGCTAGATATAGGACTGACTGCGATCTGAATGGTCGGTGACATCGCGCACCCCTTTCAGCTCGGGGATCTTGTCCAGCATGGTCTTTTCCACCCCTTCTTTCAGGGTAACGTCCACCATGCCACAACCCTGACAGCCACCGCCAAAACGCAACACGGCCACGCCATCGACGATTTCTTCCAGGGTGATCATGCCGCCGTGAGCCGCCAGCCCGGGGTTGATCTCGTTGTACAGCAGGTAGTTGATCTTGTCTTCCAGTGGACTGTCGTCACTCACCCGGGGCAGTCGCGAGTTGGGGGCGCGAATGGTCAGCTGGCCACCAAACTTGTCGTCGGCGTAATCCACCTTGGCGTCGTCCAGGAATGGCAGGCTGCGCTGTTCAAAATAGGCTTTGAAACGCGCCAGCTCCATCACTTCATCACTTTCCTGTATTTCATCGGGGCGACAGTAGGCGATGCAGGTTTCAGCCTTGGGGGTACCGGGGTCGGTGACAAACATACGAATGCCGATGCCTTCGCAGTCCTGCTTGTCTAGCAGGCCGGCAAGGTATTGCTGGGCGGATTCGGTAATGGTGATATTCAGCATGAAAACAACCTGGGTTATATACCTGACTAATTTAGTCATGTATTCTAACAGCCTTGCAGAAATGCCACAATCGCCAGAGCCGTTTTTATCCCCGCGAATTGACGTTCCGCCCCTGAGCAAGCCCGGCAAACTCTGCTAGAATGCGCCCCTTTCTTTACCCGCAGTCAAATGGATAACACCTTGAATAATCGGCAAACTCGTATCGACGCCCTCTATCAGGCCGCCCGCAAACGCATCCTTATCCTCGATGGTGCCATGGGCACGATGATCCAGTCACACCGCTTCGGCGAGGCGGATTATCGCGGCGAGCGCTTTGCTAATTGGGGCCAGGATGTGGTGGGCAACAATGACCTGCTGTCCCTC
>NZ_JBFHQR010000050.1:0-14156 GCF_041592135.1 Porticoccus sp.
AGGGTCGCAAGTGCCGCAAAAGGTTGTCGTTGTCGCTCGAGGTCATCCCGGCTGCGGGGGATGGCCATTAGGCCCCGCAGTTGCAGGTTGGGCAGTTTCGCGATCGCGCTCGCCAGGGCGTCGAGCTCGTCCGGGGCGACGCCGGCCTTGCTCTCCTCAGCGTCGATATTGACCTGGATACAGAGCTTGAGTGGCGCCAGTCCCGGTGGGCGCTGGGCGCTTAACCGTTGCGCCACCCGCAGGCGGTCAATACTGTGAACCCAGTCAAACTGCTCGGCGATTTTTCGTGTTTTATTGGCCTGAATCGGGCCGATGAAATGCCAGCGGATATCGGCCAGATCCTGCAGGGCCTGTTGTTTGTCCAGCGCTTCCTGCAGGTAGTTTTCGCCGAAAGCGCGCTGGCCTGCCAAATAGCACTCGCGCAGGGCTGCGGCGGGCTGGCCCTTGCTCACTGCCAGAAGGTGAACGTCAGCGGGGTCGCGCTGCGCCGACAGGGCGGCGGTTTGAATCTGGCGGTGAACTCGGTGAAGATTGTCGGCTATAGTAGGCATATACTTGCTCAAGGCCCGTCCTGCTGCTCCCGGGAGAGCGGTAGGTTAACCCAGAATTACAGGATTGACTCATGGATATTACGGAATTGCTGGCATTCAGCGTCAAACAGGGTTCATCGGATTTGCACCTCTCCGCCGGTTTGCCGCCGATGATCAGGATTGACGGTGATATGCGGCGGGTCAACCTGCCGCCGCTGGCGCACAAGGAAGTTCACCAGCTGGTCTATGACATCATGAATGACAAGCAGCGCCGGGACTACGAGGAATTTCTGGAGACGGACTTCTCCTTTGAAGTGCCCGGCGTGGCCCGCTTCCGGGTCAATGCCTTCAACCAGAACCGCGGCGCGGCGGCGGTGTTCCGGACCATTCCCTCGCGGGTGTTGACGTTGGAAGATCTCGGCTTTGGCCAGGTGTTCCGCAATCTCTCCATGCTGCCCCGCGGCCTGGTGCTGGTGACCGGACCCACCGGCTCCGGTAAATCCACCACCCTGGCGGCGATGGTGGATTACGTTAACGAAAACCGCTACCAGCACATCCTCACCATCGAGGACCCGATCGAATTCGTGCACGAGAGCAAGAAGTGCCTGGTCAACCAGCGCGAGGTGCACCGCGACACCCACGGTTTCAGTGAGGCACTGCGCTCGGCGCTGCGGGAAGACCCGGATATTATTCTGGTGGGCGAGATGCGCGACCTGGAGACCATCCGCCTGGCGCTGACCGCCTCGGAAACCGGCCACCTGGTGTTCGGCACCCTGCACACCACCTCGGCGGCGAAGACCATCGACCGGATTGTCGACGTGTTCCCGGCGGCTGAGAAATCCATGGTGCGGGCGATGCTGTCGGAGTCGCTGCAGGCGGTGATTTCCCAGACCCTGATGAAGAAAATCGGCGGCGGCCGGATCGCCGCCCACGAGATCATGATCGGCACCCCGGCCATTCGCAACCTGATCCGGGAAGAAAAGATCGCGCAGATGTATTCCGCCATCCAGACCGGTGCCTCCTACGGCATGCAGACCATGGACCAGAACCTCCACCGTCTGGTTGGCCAGAAAGTCATCACCCGGGAAGCGGCCAAAGAGAAGGCCAAAATGCCGGACGAATTCTAGTTTTACGCACAGGGCGCAGCCCGGTCAGATTGCTGCCGGGGTAAAGGTTAGAGAGCTCGAGTTTGGGAGAAGGTAATGGATTTTGACGTATTGCTGAAATTGATGGTCGAGAAGCAGGCCTCCGACCTGTTTATCACCACCGGTGTGGCCCCTAGTATCAAGGTGAACGGCGTGATTTTGCCGGTCGGCAAGACACCGTTGACGCCGGAAAAGGCCCACCAGGTGGTCGAGAGCATCATGGATGAAAAACAGCGCCTGGAGTTTCGCGACAAGAAAGAACTCAACTTCGCCATCGGTCGCGCGGGTGTCGGCCGTTTCCGGGTCAGTGCGTTCTACCAGCGCAATGAGCCGGGCATGGTGTTGCGCCGCATTGAAACCATTATTCCCACCGTCGAAGAGCTGTTGTTGCCGCCGATTCTCAACGATCTGGTGATGACCAAGCGGGGCATTATCATCTTTGTGGGCGCCACCGGCACCGGTAAGTCCACTTCCCTGGCGGCGATGATCGGGCACCGCAATCGCAATTCCCACGGCCATATCATTTCCGTGGAAGACCCCATTGAATTTGTCCACCAGCACGCCGGCTGTATCGTCACCCAGCGCGAGGTGGGGGTGGACACGGTGTCTTTTGAAGTGGCCCTACGCAATACCCTGCGGCAGGCGCCGGACGTGATCCTGATCGGCGAGATTCGCACCCCGGAAACCATGGAGCACGCCATTACCTTTGCGGAAACCGGTCACCTGGTGCTGGCCACGCTGCACGCCAACAATGCCAACCAGGCGCTGGACCGCATTCAGCACTTCTTTCCGGCCGAGCGCCACGGACAGCTGTGGATGGACCTGTCGTTGAACCTGAAAGCGATGATTGCCCAGCAGCTGATTCCGCTGGCAGATGGCAGCGGTCGCCGCGCCGCCATCGAAATTCTCATCAATACGCCACTGGTCGGTGACCTGATCCGCAAGGGCGAGGTGCACAAACTGAAAGAGTTGATGGCCCGCTCCACCGAGCTCGGTATGCAGACCTTTGACCAGGCGCTGTACGGCCTCTATGACGAGGGCCTGATCACCTACGAAGACGCCATGACCTACGCCGATTCGAAAAATGATCTGCGGCTGTTGATCAAGCTGCAATCGGAAACCGATGCCGGCTACCTCTCCAATGCCGCCGACGAGTTGCAGGTGGAGGAGGATCGGGACGACCGCATTAACCGCTTCTAGTCGTCAGGGAGCCAGCGCTGCGGACGGGTCCGAAAACCAGGTTTCCAGGATCATTGCCGCAGCCAGGTCGTCCACCGGTTGCCGGCGATAACTGGCGGGGCGTTTGCCCTGGTCCCGCTGCTGTCCCTTGGCGGCGAAGGTGGTGAGGCGTTCGTCAACCATCAGCACCGCAATGCCAAAGCGACCGTGCAAGCGGCGGGCAAACTTGCGCGCGCGCTGGCAAAAATCGCTTTCACTGCCGTCCATATTCAGCGGCAGTCCCACCAGTAATTGATCCGGTTGCCATTCCGATAACAGCTGCCCTATCTGCTGCCAGTCGGGAATGCCGTCCCGCGCCTTGAGGACGGCCAGCGGGTTGGCGGTATGGGTCAGGGTCTGCCCCACGGCCACGCCGATCTGGCCGGTGCCAAAATCAAAGGCCAGCAGTGAGCGGGGTTGCCTTATGGGTGGCGTTGCGTCAGGCGTGACCGGCATTGCTGCTCAGCTGGTTCAGGTCGATACCGATCTTGGCGGCGGCGGCCTGGGCGCGCTGTTCACAGGGCACATCGAAGATGATGTTGGCGTCGCCGGGCACGGTGAGCCAGGCATTGTGGGCCAGTTCCTCTTCCAGCTGTCCCGGTCCCCAGCCGGCGTAGCCGAGGGTCACCAGCATGTCGCTGGGACCCTGTTCCTCGGCGATGTCGGAGATGATGTCCCGGGATGAGGTGAGGCTGATGTCGCTGGAAATGGGCAGGGTGGCTTCCCACTCCCGCTGCCCGGGGCGGTGCAACACAAAGCCCCGGTCAATCTGTACCGGCCCACCGGACATCAGTGGTTCGCTGCCCACCCGGGGAGAGTAGCTGAGCTCAAATTGTTCGAAAATCTGACTGAGGGGGATTTCCAGGGGATTATTGATCACCAGCCCCATGGCGCCGTCCTCGGAGTGATCGCAGACGTAGATAACCGAATGGGAGAAGTTGGGGTCATGTAACCCCGGCATGGCCACCAGAAAGTAGTTGGCCAGGCTCTGGAAGTCGTGGCCAGTCATTTTGTCACTCATACAGGGAGTATGGCCTCGGTACCGCGGAAAACAAGTATTGTGATGGTCGATCGGGGCATTTAGTTGGAGGTGTTGAGCCGGTGGCCGGCCTCAAAACGCCAGGTGCGGATAATTTCCAGCTTGTCCCACTGCCGCATTTCGGCGGGGAATTGGGCAAAGGGTGAGGCCAGTCGCACCGTGCGCACCGCCGCCTGGTCCAGTACCCGCTGCCCGGAGCTGAGCAGAATTTCAACGCCTTCCACACTGCCATCCGGCAGCAGCGTCACGGCCATTCTCAGATCGCCGTAGAGGCCTTTGCGGCGCGCTTCTTCCGGGTAGTTCCTGTTGCCCACCAGCTCAATGCGATCAATCCAGTAGCGCAGGTAGGTGGCGTGCTCGGCGGCCATGGTGCTGGCGGAGGTCACCCGCAACACTTTCGGCAGTTTGCTGTACAGGCGCTGTTGTTCGTCCAGCTTGGCCTTGAGGCTGGCAAATTCCAGTTGCGTGGCGGCGGTCTTCGGCGGTGTCTCACTGGCCTCGCTGGTGTCTTTTTCCAGCTTGTCGCTGGCGAGGTCTGTGCTGTCCGCCACGGTGCTGATCACCGGTGTCGCGCCCGGGCTGGCCCGCTGTTGCATGGGTACCGGCTGTGCGCCGAGTTTCTTGAGTTGGCTGTCAATCAGCTCCGGCTGTTGGTCGGTGGTGAGCTCCTCTGTCTGGTGCTGATTGCCGCTGCCCTGCTGGTTGTGCTGGGCCAGGAAATCGGCCCGTGTCGGCGCCTGGTCGCTGCGATGCTGGGCCAGGGTCACTTCGAGGGTGGGTGCCGGGGCCTGTTGTTGGTAGAGCTTGAAACCGATACCAAAGATCAGCAGGGCGTGAATGGCGATGGCCAGAAACAGTGAAAAGCCAAAGCGGTCCGGCTCATCCTGGGGGCGTACCTGCTCGATGGTGACGGCCATTAAGCCAGTCTCTTGGCGATGGCGTCCATCAGCTTGCCGCCGATGTCGGTGTGCTGCTCCCGGTCGATTTCCCGGGCACAGGTGGGGCTGGTGATGTTGATTTCAGTGAGGTAGTCGCCGATCACATCCAGACCGGCAAACAGAATGCCCTTTTCCTTCAGTACCGGGCCAATCTGGGCGGCA
This sequence comes from Porticoccus sp., assembly GCF_041592135.1. Lineage (GTDB taxonomy): Bacteria > Pseudomonadota > Gammaproteobacteria > Pseudomonadales > Porticoccaceae > Porticoccus. The sequence goes on from NZ_JBFHQR010000050.1 coordinate 5,033, forward strand.
ATCCACTGATCCCGCTCGGTCAGCGGGCGGACCACGCCGGTGCCCCCGGCGGCCAGGTTGCCGCGCAATTCGCCCTCTGCCGGAATGCGCGCCAGGCAGAAGGGCACCGGTTCGCCGTCCACCATCAGGATGCGCTTGTCGCCGTTGCTGATATCGGGAATAAATTTTTGCGCCATGATGGTCTGGCTGCCGTGTTTGGTCAGCATCTCGATAATGACATTGAGATTGGGGTCGTCGGGGCGCACCCGGAACACGGCGGTGCCGCCCATGCCATCGAGGGGCTTGTAGACCACATCGCCATGCTCTTGCCGGAAGCGTTTCAGGTGCGCGGCATCCCGGCTCACCAGCAGCGGCGGGGAGCACTGCGGGAACAGCGTGGCAAACACCTTCTCATTGCAGTCCCGCAGGCTTTGCGGCTTGTTGACCACCAGTACCCCGCGCTTTTCCGCCGCCTCGAGAATATAGGTGGTGTAGATGTACTCGCTGTCGAAGGGCGGGTCCTTGCGCATCAGCACCACGTCCAGGGATGACAGGGGCTGTTGCCGAGCGCTGCCGAGGCTGTACCAGTCCTGCAGGTCATCCCGCACCTCAAGGGGCGCCATGGTGGCGGTGGGTTCACCGTTTTCAATGGCCAGCTGGGACTGTTCCATGTACATCAGCTGCCAGCCCCGCCGCCGGGCGGCCAGCAGCAGGGCCAGGGTGGTGTCCTTCTTCGGGTTGATGCCGTTGATGGGGTCCATCACAACCCCGAGAGTTCTCGTCATAACTGTTACCTTTGTCACGCCACGAAAAACGACAAGTTCATTATGATGTCATTACGGCTGGCGGGTTTATCGGCTAAGGTAAGGGCAGCCACCCGACAGCGCAACTGTCAGGTGTGAAAACTGTGTACAGGTAGCAGTGACAACAGACCGTTATAGATAAAACCGGGTGATTGTGTTACATAATCCTCTGCTGGCACCAGTGGCCGGAGAGAACGCAAAACAACGGGGCGAACAGGTATGGAAGAACAATTTAATGGCCTGAAAGTGATGGTAATTGATGACAGCAATACCATTCGGCGCACGGCGGAGACGCTGCTCAGCAAGGCCGGTTGCGAGGTCATCACCGCCACCGACGGTTTTGACTCGCTCTCCAAAATTGCGGATACCAATCCCGATGTCATCTTTGTGGACATCATGATGCCCCGCCTCGACGGTTACCAGACCTGTGCGCTGGTCAAGAACAACAGCCAGTTCAAGCACACCCCGGTGATCATGTTGTCGAGCAAGGATGGCCTGTTTGACAAGGCCAAAGGCCGCATCGTGGGTGCCGACGATTACCTGACCAAGCCCTTCAGCAAGACTGAACTGTTTGACGCCCTGGCGAAGTTTTCCAACAGAACTGCCACGGACGCCGCATCCGCAACCAAGGATATCCCAAGCGAGGGGGCATATGGCGAGAATATTGATCGTTGATGATTCACCCACGGAAACGCACAAACTGACCGGTTTGTTGCAGAAGAACGGCTACGAAGTGCTGGCCGCGCAGAGTGGCGAGGATGGTTTGGAGCTGGCGGCCAGGGAGCAGCCGGATGCCATCCTGATGGATATTGTGCTGCCCGGCGTGAACGGTTTTCAGACCACCCGCCAGTTGAGCAAGGCCAGCGAGACCGAACACATCCCGGTGATTATCGTCACCACCAAGGATCAGGATACCGACAAGGTCTGGGGCATGCGGCAGGGTGCCAAAGCCTATCTGACCAAGCCGGTGAGTGAAAAAAGCCTGATCAGTGTACTGAAGGAAGTAATCAGTTGAAGACTGGTTGCTGACGAGGAATGACCAGCCAGCGTTCACCGTTCAAGGTGCTTCTCTCTCTCGCGCAGCGCTATGCCGAAAATGCGCGAGACCTGCCCGCCCAGCAGGATATTGTCGCCACCCGCAAAGTGGTGTGTTTTTCCCTGCTCGGCCACAATCTGGCGCTGCCCCTGGAAGAGCTGATCGAAATTATTGAAATGCCCCTGTACACCCCCTTGCCGAGGGTGAAACACTGGGTGATCGGCATGGCCAACCTGCGCGGCCGACTGCTGCCGGTGATCAACCTAGCGGAGTTCCTCGGCGGCAGGCTGACCGCAGCGCCCAAGGTGCAGCGGGTCGTGGTGATAGAAATGCTGGGTATTTTTATCGGCCTGGCGGTGGATCGGGTATACGGTATGCGTCACTTCAAGGTGGATACGTTCAGCCGTCGCGCCGACCTCGTCCCGGAAGCGCTGGTCCCCTATGTGCAAGGCAGTTTTGTCCAGCCCGACAGCGCCTGGGTGTTGTTGCGTCCCGGCCAGCTGTTAAATGACCATCGCTTTATGGAGGTGGCGGCCTGAACCGCCATCACAACCTGTATTGGCACATCAACCGTGGAGCGGTTATCTCTTTCCCGGAGTGACATTGAAATGAAATCTGGTACCAACAAAGCAAAGACCAACTCGTTTATCACGTTCCTTTCCGTGGTGTTGATGGTGGTGGTGGTCTTTCTCGGCTTCGACCTGCTGGTGGTGTTCAAGCAGACCTCCATGGACCAGCAAAGTCTGCAGTTGATGTCCGAGCTGCGCGCCCAGTCCTACCGCCTGGTGAGCCTGTCGCGGGAATCCGCCTCCGGGGATGAGGAGTCCTTTGGCGAGTTGCAGGGTCTGGTGGATCAGATGCAGCAGAGCTGGGAGCGCCTCAGCCACAACCTGCAGGTGGAGATCGACAGCACCCAGTTGAGCGGCCTGGAAAGCGCCTGGATGCAGGCCCATCAGAATGCCCAGACCATTATCGACAGCAAACAGCCGGTGATTTTTCTCAACCAGGTTGCGCGCACCCTCAACCGCACCCTGCCGGATCTGCAGCAGGAGCACACCCAGGTGGTGGAAGTGCTGCTGGCCAACCGCGCCCCTGCTGATCAGTCCGCCTTTGCCCAGGCGCAGTCCTGGCGGGCTGAACGCATTGGCCGCAATGTAGACCGGATGCTCGCCGGGGGAGCCGATGCCGAGCAGGCCGCGGAACAGTTTGCCCGCGATATCAAGTTGTTTGGCGATGTCCTGTCCGCCATGAAAAACGGCAACCAGGCCATGGGCATCAGCCGTGTGACCGTGCCGTCGGCGGTGGGTAGCCTGGCGCGTATTACCGAACAGTTCGCCTTTGTCAGCAGTTCGATGCAGGAAATTTTCGATGCCACCCCGGCGCTGTTTCGCGCCATCAAGGCCACCAATACCATTCTCGATAAGGCGCCACAGTTGCAGGAGCAGCTCGGGGCCATGTCCGACGCCATCGCCAAGTTGCCCGAGACCCGGGACTTCACCTACAGCAGGGCGCTCTACGCGGGCATCTTTGGCATCTTTGTGATGACCCTGATGGCGTTTATGAATTCGGCCCAAACCCGCCGTCGGCTGCGGGACTCCGCCACCGACAACGAACAGAACCAGCAGGCCATCCTGCGGCTGCTGGACGAAATTGCCGGCCTCGGTGAAGGGGACCTGACCAATCACGCCACCGTGACCGAGGATTTCACCGGCGCCATCGCCGACTCCATCAACTACGCCATCGACCAGTTGCGTATCCTGGTGGCGCAGATCCAGGACACGTCGGAAAACGTCTCGGCGGCCGCCAACGAAACCCGCGCCACCGCCTTGCAACTGGCGGAAGCCTCCGAGCACCAGGCCCAGGAAATTGCCGGAGCCTCAGCGGCGATCAATGAAATGGCGGTGACCATCGATCAGGTCTCGGCCAATTCCACCGAATCCGCCAACGTGGCGGAAAAATCCGTGTCGATCGCCAAGAAGGGCGCCGAGGTGGTGCAAAACACCATCGGCGGCATGGATACCATCCGCGAGCAGATCCAGGACACCTCCAAGCGCATCAAGCGGCTGGGGGAGAGTTCACAGGAGATCGGCGACATCGTATCGCTGATCAACGACATTGCCGATCAGACCAATATCCTCGCCCTGAACGCCGCCATCCAGGCGTCCATGGCCGGTGATGCGGGCCGCGGTTTCGCGGTGGTGGCGGACGAGGTGCAGCGACTGGCGGAACGCTCCGCCGGGGCCACCAAGCAGATCGCCGCGCTGGTCAAGACCATTCAGACCGATACCAATGAAGCGGTCAGCTCCATGGAGCAGACCACTTCCGAGGTGGTGAAGGGTGCCGAGCGCGCCCATGCGGCGGGTGTGGCGCTGGAGGAGATCGAAACGGTATCCGCGGACCTGGCGGAATTGATTCAGGATATTTCCACCGCGGCCAAACACCAGGCCACCACGGCCGGCCACGTGTCCCGGACCATGAATGTGATTCAGGACATCACTTCCCAGACCCTGTCCGGTACCAACAACACCGCCCAGTCCATTGGCGAACTGGCTGAACTGGCGGTGGAGCTGCGCAATTCGGTGTCGGGGTTCAAGTTGCCGGCGTCCATGGAGCGGGCGCTGTCAGAATATGAATTCCCGGAGCCCGAAGATTACGACGAGTACCCCTACGAAGATGAGCCGGCCGCCGCCGAGGAAGAGACCGTCGGGCTGGCCGAGGTCGAGGCCGTGGCGAACCCTGAACCCGCGCCCCAGCCGGCAGTGGCAAAGCGCCCCATGCGCGGCGCGGCGCTGACCGAGGACGAGTTTGACCTGATTGACAAGGCGCTCCATCCGGTTGCCGATACGCCCGCAGCTGCTGCTGAAGATGCCCCTGCCAATGCGGCCGAAGACATCGGCGCCATGTTGAAAGAGGCCGAGGCAACCCGGGATGAGCTCAGTGAAGATCTGGCGGGGGAATCCGCAGACTACGGTGATTACGACGAAGCCGCCCTGCTCAAGTCGCTGCAGGACGACGACCTGGACAGCGAACTGGATTTTGACGCGCTGACGGCGGATTTCTACGCTGAGGATGATGTGGATACAAAGAACGGTGACAAGGAAGCTGACAGTGCCGATCAGGGTGCCGGCCCGAAACAACCGACGCAAGCCCCAGAACAGGCCTGATCCCGCTGCGGAGAACCCCATGGAGCAGCACGAGGCATTGACGGATAGCGCATTCAACCGCTGGGCGGGGCTGCTGGAGCAGCGAACCGGCGTTCGTGTCACCCCCGCGTGGGAAGGGCATATGCGCCGCACCCTCAATGCCCGACTGAATGGCGTTGGCAACGATGGCGCGCGCCCCGGCGGGGAATGGCCTGGCGATTGGCAGGGGTTGCTCGACCAGCTGCTGATCCGGGAGACCGCATTCTTTCGACACCGTCCCTCTTTTGATTTCCTGGCGTGTTACCTGGCAGAGCGGGCGCCGTCCGCGGCGGCTGCCCCTTTGCGATTCTGGAGTGCCGGTTGTGCCAGCGGTGAGGAGGCCTACTCGATGGTCATCACCGCGCAGCAGGCGTTGCCCGCTAGCCGCTTCGAGATTCTGGCCACGGATATCTCCGCGGCAGCGCTGCGACAGGCCCGTGCCGCCACCTACAGCGCGGCGGCGCTGTCCGACCTGACAGCGCCGGAACGCGCCGGTTTTCAGACGCTGGGCGACGGTCGGGTGCAGCTACAGGCGTCGCTGCGCCGCCCAGTGCAGTTTGTGCTACACAATCTGGTCGACCGCGATTGGCCGGCGGAGGCCCGCGACATGGATGTCATTTTCTGTCAGCACCTGCTGATTTATTTTGGCCATGAGCGGCGCGACGCCCTGGTCGCCAGGTTGGCCAGCCGCCTGAAGCCGGGCGGTTGCCTGGTGCTGGGACCGGGGGAATACCTGTCTCGAGCGGTACCCGGAATGCAGCGGGATCGTTGCAGCGAGGCGCTGGTGTTCGTGCGCGGCAAAGATAGCGGGCTGGAGTATTAGATGGACGCACAAGGCGGACTGCAGGGCTTGTCCTGGCTGACCACGGAGGTGGCGGCGACCCTCGACGAGGCCGCCACCGAGTTGGGCGCTTTTCTGGCCGACAACAGCGATGATGTGTCCATGCGCCACTGCCTCGACCTGCTCCACCAGGTGCATGGGGCGCTGCTGATGGCCGAATGTCACGGCCCCTTGCTGTTGGCGGAAGAAATGCAGCGGGTGGCCCAGCGGCTGGTCGACAACCGCATCGTTGCCATTGCCGAGGCCTGTGAAGTGCTGGTCCAGGCTTTCATCCGCCTGCCGGGCTATCTGCGCCAGTTGCTGACCAGCCGCCGCGACCAGCCTGAGACCCTGCTGTGGTTGCTCAACGAGCTGCGCGCTGTCCAGGGTGAGCCACTGGTGTCGGAAACCGCGTATTTCTTTCCGCAGATGATTGCCAGCCAGCAGCTCAGCAAATCCTACAATCGCCAGCCGGACCCGGTGGCCATGGCCAACCTGCTGCGCAAATTGCGGCAGATGTACCAGTACGCGCTGATGGGGGTGGTCAAGGGCGAAAAAACCGAGGAAAACTTCGGTTATCTGGACAAGGTTTTCTCCCGTCTCCGGGAACTCAGCAAGGGTATGCCCAGGGAGCAGCTGTGGACGGTGGTGCTGGCGCTGCTGGAGGGTATTGCGGCAAAGGACATTCCCCTCGGCCAGGCCGTTCAGAAGTTGCTGCGGCAATTGGAGGGGGAAATCCGCCGCCTCTCCCAGGCCGGTTACGACGGCCTGTCACAGCCGCTGCCGGAAGTGCTGCTGAAAAACCTGCTGTTCTATATTGCCCACGCCCGCAGTGACGGGCCCAGGGCCTCGCTGGTCAGGCAGCAATTTCACCTCGACCAGGCGCTGCCGGATGTGCTGATGCAGGCTGCCGGCGACGGCCTGTCACCGCTCTACCAGCCCGATGCCGCCCAGATCATGGTCGCGGCGCTGGCTGAGGAATTTGCCCTGCTCAAGGAAGCCCTGGCGCAACTGGTGGACACCCACATGGCGGACGGCAACCTGGTGGCGGACAGCGACCAGCGCCTGAAACGCATCTCAGACTCGCTGGCGATGCTCGGCCGGGGCGATCAGCGCCGGCAGGTGGACGAGGCGCGGGTGCAGTGGTTGAACTATCGCCAGAATCCGGAAGATCGCAGTGCGTTGCTGCCGATGGCCGACAAACTGGTGGCGGCCGAGAATGGCCTGCACGGCTGGCTCGAGCAAAATCGACAGCTGATCGAGGGTGCCGCGATCAGCAGCGAAATGCAGGTCGAAGTGAACCGCGCCCAGGCGACCCTGCTGGCGGAAGCGCAAGCCGGCCTGGAAAAGATCAAGGAAATCATCGTCGACTTCATCGCCTCCCGCTGGCAGCGGGACAAACTCGACGGTGTTGCCCGGCTGCTCACCGAGGTGCGCGGCGCGCTGCGCGTGCTGGAATTACCCCGGGCCGCCAGGGTGCTGGAATCCTGCCAGCGCTACCTGGAAGAAGAGGTGCTGGCAGAGCACAGCGTGCCCAACTGGAACATGCTGGACGCCCTGGCGGAAGCCCTGACCAGTATTGAATACTATCTCGATGTGATGGATCAGCGGGACGAAGCCTCCGAGGAGATGGTGCTGTCCCTGGCGGAGCAGGGCGTGGCCAAGCTGGGTTTCCCGGTCACCGCCACGGGCAAGCCCGGTTCCGCCGCCATGCCAACACCGCCGACTGATCCTGAGATCGTTCCGCCCGTCGAGGCCGAGCCCGCAGTGCCGGAGGTGGTCGCCGGGGAACCGGAAGAAGCCGTCGACGACGAGATCGTCGAGGTGTTTCTGGAGGAGGTGGCCGAGGTGCTGGCGCTGATGGCGGAGCAGTACCAGCTATGGACAGACAACTCGGACAGCAACGCGGCGATGACAGAAATTCGTCGCGCCTTCCATACCCTCAAGGGCGGTGCCCGCATGCTGGGCGCCGAAACCCTGGGAGAGTTGGCCTGGGCGCAGGAAAACCTGCTGAACCGGGTACTGGAAAAGCGGGTGGTCGTGACCCCCACACTGATGGCCCTGGTGGATCTCGGCCGCGAAGCGATTCCCGAGCTGGCCGAGTCTTTCCGCCTGCGACAGCCCCCGGCTCGCGCGGGCTATATCGCCCAGCTGATCGTGGCCGCGGAGGCGCTGGCCGTGGGCGAAGAGGCCGCGTTGCCATTGGCCGAAGCCAATCCGGTGGCGGTGGCCGAAGACGGCACTTCTGCCGATGCCCCTGAATTGAGTGTTGAGCTGTCAGTCACACCGCCCGCTGTCGATGCCGAGCAGCTGGAGCTGTTGACCATCTTTGCGGAAGAAGCGGCCGAGCATCTGGCGGTGGTGGGCCAGTTTGTGCAGGAACAACGCCAGGAGGCGCCGGTTTATACGCCGCCGAGCAGTGCCCTGCAAAGTGCCCTGCACACCCTCAAGGGCAGTGCCAGAATGGCGGGGGTGGAGTCCATTGGCGATCTGGCGACTCCGCTGGAACACTTTATCAAGGAGTTGTATACCTACCAGCTCAATGTCGACGGGGACATTGTCGACCTGCTGGAGGATGCCACCACCTACAGTCGCCTGTCCCTGTCCGTGCTGCAGAGCCAGGGCAGGGTCGAGGATATTCCCGAGCTACCCGAGTTTCTGGAGCGCCTCTCGGAACTACGGGATCGCGCCATGGCCCACATTCTGGGCGGCGGCGGAAAAGAGCCACTCCGGGTCGACCCCGAACTGTTGAACCTGCTGATGACCGAGGGCATGCAGCCGCTGCTGGATGCCGATCAGGGTATCCAGCAATGGCGGCAACTGCCCGGCGAGGATGCGCCGCTGAGATTGTTCCGCGATGAACTGTCGCAACTGGCGGAGGCCGCTGAGCGTGCCGGTGCGATCGCCATGGGCCAGCTCGCCCGGCAGCTCGGTGCGGCCTACAACGGCATCATCGAGACCGCCAGGGCGCCGCAGCATGCGCTGATCGCCACCCTGCTGGAGGCCCACAATGCCCTGCTGGCGATGGTGGATGCGGTCGCCGCCAATCAGGATCTGCAAGTGCCTGCGGACGCCCTGCAACAGGCGCTGGGCGATCTCGCCACGGCTGCGCCCGAGGCCCCTGTGGCGGTGGAGATTCCCTCGACTGCCGACATGCCTCAAGCTGCTGTCGAACAAGTCGAACAAGTCGAACAAGTCGAACAAGTCGAACAAGTCGAACAAGTCGAACAAGTCGAACAAGTCGAACAAGTCGAACAAGTCGAACAAGTCGAACAAGTCGAACAAGTCGAACAAGTCGAACAAG
>NZ_JBFHQR010000051.1:0-13388 GCF_041592135.1 Porticoccus sp.
CTGTTGGCATTTGCTCGCCACAGTGCCAGAGCGGGCTGGACAGTACAGCGGATTCTGCGGTTGATCCAACTGAATTTATTTGAGCGAAGAGCCTTAAAAGAGCTCCTGTGCCCCGACCCACCGAGACAGAAAAAAGGCGAACCTCAAATGAGGTTCGCCTTATGACTTTCAACTGTGGGACAGCAGTGGGCAAATGCCGGGCTTTTTATTGGCCGTTAAGCGCGCTTACTTGCGCTTCATCGACATAAAGAATTCGTCGTTGGTCTTGGAATCCTTCAGCTTGTCGATCAGGAACTCGGTGGCATCGGCGTCTTCCATGCTATGCAGCAGCTTGCGCAGGATCCAGGCCCGTTGCAGCTCTTCCTCGCCCATCAGCAATTCTTCTCTACGAGTACCAGAACGACGGATATTGATAGCCGGGTAGACCCGTTTCTCCGCCACCTTGCGATCCAGGTGCAGTTCCATGTTGCCGGTGCCCTTGAATTCCTCGTAGATCACCTCGTCCATCTTGGAGCCGGTTTCCACCAGCGCCGTGGCGATAATGGTCAGGCTGCCGCCCTGCTCAATGTTGCGCGCGGCGCCAAAGAAACGCTTGGGGCGCTCCAGGGCATGGGCGTCCACACCGCCGGTCAGCACCTTGCCGGAAGAGGGTTGCACGGTGTTGTAGGCGCGCGCCAGACGGGTGATGGAGTCCAGCAGGATCACCACATCCTTTTTGTGTTCCACCAGGCGCTTGGCTTTTTCGATCACCATGTCGGCCACCTGCACATGGCGAGCCGGTGGCTCGTCAAAGGTGGAGGCGATCACCTCGCCGCGCACCGAGCGCTGCATCTCGGTCACTTCCTCGGGGCGTTCATCGATCAGCAACACCATGATGTAGCATTCGGGGTTGTTGCGGATAATGGACTGGGCGGTGTGCTGCATGAGGATGGTTTTACCGGCTTTGGGCGGTGCCACGATCAGGCCGCGCTGGCCTTTGCCGATGGGGGAAATCAGGTCGATGATGCGGCCGGTGATGTCCTCGGTGGAGCCGTTGCCGGTTTCCAGTACCAGGCGCTCGTCGGGAAACAGTGGCGTCAGGTTTTCAAACAGAATTTTGTTGCGGGCGTTTTCCGGTTTTTCGAAGTTGATCTCATCCAGCTTGAGCATGGCGAAATAGCGTTCGCCTTCCTTGGGGGGCCGGATCTTGCCGGAAATACTGTCGCCGGTGCGCAGGTTAAAGCGGCGAATCTGGCTGGGGGAGACATAGATGTCATCGGGACCGGCCAGGTAGGAGCTGTCAGCGGAACGCAGAAAACCGAACCCGTCGGGCAGAATTTCCAGAACGCCGTCGCCGTAGATGTCCTCACCACTTTTGGCGTGGCGTTTCAGAATGCTGAAAATAACATCCTGTTTGCGGGAGCGGGCGAGGTTGTCGAGGCCAATTTCTTCGGCGATTTGCAGAAGTTCATCAATTGGTTTGGTTTTAAGTTCGGTTAAGTTCATAAGTACAGACATAGTGACTTTTTGGAATTGAGACGGGCTGACAGCCGGTCGAGAAATTGAGCTGGTGTCCTGGAAGGGCTTATCGGAATTATTCGCTAGTTCTTAATACTCGTCGAAGGACATCGACGTGGTTGAGGTGCAGTATAGGCGCGGCCAGATTAAAGCGCAATAACTGGTGCGGTGGCCCTTGCGCGCCACCGCAGCGGTTTTTTTAAAGGCTGGCGTCGATGAATTCGATCAGCTGGGTTTTGGACAGCGCGCCCACTTTGGTGGCTTCGACGTTGCCGTCCTTGAACAGAATCAGGGTCGGGATGCCGCGAACATTAAATTTGGCGGGGGTTTCCATATTGGAATCCACATCCACTTTGCAGATTTTCACCTTGCCGGCGTACTCGTCTGCCAGCTCATCCAGAATGGGTGCAATCATTTTGCAGGGGCCGCACCAGGCTGCCCAGAAGTCGACCAGTACAGGTGTGCTGACATCCAGTACTTCGCTGGCAAAGCTGGCATCGGTGATGTGAACGATGTTGTCGCTCATGGGGTTCTCCAGATTAATGTCTATTGAATGGTAAGGGGGTAGAATTACCCTGAATCATAGCACCCGCCCCCGACGAGTAACAAATGCTGCCGCCACAAACAGGCCCAGGAAACCAAGCTATTGAATAACACCACCGAACAGGACCAGACACTGGCCGCCATCGATCTCGGCTCCAACAGTTTCCACATGATTGTGGCGCGGGTTAACCACGGTGAGATGCGTCCCATTGAACGCTTTGGGGAGCGGGTCCAGCTGGCGGCGGAGATGAAGTCAGGACGTCTCGCGCCGGAGGCGATCGCTCGCGGCCTCGCCTGCCTGGCGCGGTTTCGTCAGGTGATCGATAAGTTGCACCCCGATCTGGTGAGGGTGGTGGGCACCAATGCCCTGCGGGCGGCCAAAAATGCCCCAGCGTTTATCAAGCCGGCGGAAGCCCTGCTGGGATGCCCGGTGGAAGTGATCTCCGGCCGCGAGGAGGCGCGACTGGTTTATTTGGGGGTGGCGCACACCCTTGCCGACGACGATGATTCGCGGCTAGTGGTGGACATCGGCGGTGGCAGTACCGAATTTGTTATCGGCCAGCGGTTTGAATCAAGGTTGCGGGAAAGTTTGCACATGGGGTGTGTCACCTACCGGGACCGCTTTTTCCCGCAGGGAAAAATTTCCCCCAAGCGTTTTGCCCGGGCCTATCAGGCGGCCTACCAGGAAGTGCTGCGCATTCGCAAAGCCTATCAGCGCCAGGGTTGGGATAATGCCGTGGGTTCCTCCGGCACCATGCGCAGCGTGGAGCTGGTGGTCGCCCTAAAGGGCTGGACTGACGAGGGTATCAGTGCGGACAGCCTCGCCAGTCTGCGCAAGCTGCTGCTCTCCCACGGCCATTTCGACGAACTGACCGATCTGCCCGGTCTCAGTGAGCGGCGACGGGGTGTGATTGTGCCCGGCGTGGCTATTCTCAGCGGTATTTTTGATGCCCTGGGCATTGAACACATGCACACCTCGCCGGGCGCGCTGCGCGAAGGCGTGGTTTACGAGATGATGGGCCGTCTGGAACACGAGGATGTTCGCGAACGCACCGTCTCTGCGCTGATGCGCCGCGCCGAGGTGGACCAGCAGAACGCCGAACAGGTGGAGGCTATGGCGATGCTGCTATTCGACGCGGCGGCCGCCGATTGGCAGTTGAGTGAGGCGGACCGGGACCTGGCGCGCTGGGCGGCGCGGCTGCACGAAGTGGGCTTGAGCATCGCCCATACCCAGTTCCACAAGCACGGCCAGTACCTGATCGAACACTCCGACCTGCCGGGTTTCAGCAGGCAGATGCAGCGGGTGCTGGCGCTGTTGGTGCGCAGCCACCGGCAGCGTTTTCCGGTGGAGGATTTTGCGGGCTTTGACGAGCAGCAAACCCTGCATCTGCGACGACTGTGCGCGCTGATGCGGCTGGCGACGCTGTTCAAATACGTCACCCCGGTGGAAGGTGAACCGCTGTTTTCAACGCGGGTCGCCGGCCCTGAGATCGCCCTGTATTTTGATACCGGCTGGCTGGCGCGCCATCCGCTGACCAGTGATGCGCTCAAGTCGGAACAGCGGGTTCTGAAAAAAATCGGTTTTCAGTTGTGGCTGAACGGGGCCTAGTCACCGGCATTTAAGTGGTCATTGGCGTTTAGTCAGTAGCCACAGGCGTTTAAGCGGTGAGGTTGTTGAGCAGTTCCAGTTGCGCCGACAGCGGGGGCTGCCCCCGGTCCGGGGTGTTTAGCCGGTAGCTGCCGTCCGACTGCAGCGCCCAGCTCTGGCAGTTGTCCTGAAGGTAACTCTGCAAATCACTGCGAATTCTCGCCTGCAAGCGGGGATTGAGTACCGGGAAGCAGATCTCCACCCGGTGCATCAGGTTGCGCTCCATGGCATCCGCACTGGAGCAGAATACCCGGGGGGCGGCATTGTGGAAGTAGTAGACCCTCGAGTGTTCGAGAAAGCGGCCGACAATGGAGCGCACCCGAATATTGTCTGAAACCCCTGCAATTCCGGGCCGCAGGCAGCACATGCCGCGGATGATCAGGTCGATTTTTACCCCGGCAATGCTCGCTTCATACAGGGTCGTAATCATTTTCGGTTCGGTCAGGGCATTGACCTTGAGGATGATATGGGCTTCCCTGCCCTGCCGCGCGGCCTCGGCCTCGGCTTCAATCAGGCGCAGCAGGTTCTTTTTCAGGGTAAAGGGCGCACTGAACAGGGTTTTGATGCGTTCCGCCTTGCCCATGCCGGTGAGCTGCTGGAAGATTTTATGCACATCGCTGCACAGGTCGGTGTCGGCGCTGAGCAGGCTGTAATCGGTGTAGAGGCGTGCGTTGCCGGCGTGGTAATTGCCGGTGCCCAGGTGTACATAGCGGCGCACCATCAGCAGGGCCTTGGCGTGGGTTTTGCAGCCCACCACACCGTAGGTCACCACTGCGCCGGCCTCCTGCAAATGGGTGGCCAGCTGCAGATTTTCCTCTTCGTCAAAACGGGCGCGCAGTTCGATCACCACGGTGACTTCCTTGCCGGCCCGGGCGGCTTCCACCAGGGCATCCACGACTTCCGAAGACGACCCGGTGCGGTACAGGGTCATCTTGATGGACAGCAGGGCGGGGTCTTTGGCCGCCTGGCGCAGCAGGTCGATGATCGGGGTGAAGGACTGAAAGGGGTGGTAGAGCAGAATATCCTCTTTTCTCACCGCATCGAGAATATTGGGGTCGGGGCCGCGCAGTGCCTTGGGAATGGAGGGAATGAAGGTTGGAAACAGCAGGTCGCTGCGGTTCAGCATTTGCCGCAGTTGATTCATCCGCCCCAGATTGACCGGCCCGTCCACCCGATACAATTCGTTACCCGACAGGTTGTACTGTTCGAGCAGAAAATTGACCAGTTCCTCCGGGCAGTGCTGGTCCACCTCCAACCGCACGGCGCTGCCAAAACGGCGCGAGTGCAATTCGCCGCGCAGCGCCCGGGCAATGTCTTCCACCTCCGCGGCGTTCAGGTCCAGGTCGGCATCGCGGGTGATGCGGAACTGGTAGCAGCCGGTGGCCGTCATGCCGTTGAACAGATCGTCGATATGGGCGTGGATCAGGGAGGACAGCAGCACAAAATTATCGCCGTCTTCACAGAGTTCGTCGGGCACCCGGACCAGTCTCGGCAGGGAGCGCGGTGCCGGCACAATGGCCATGCCGCTGTCCCGTCCGAAGGCATCCTTGCCCTCCAGGGAGACAATAAAATTGAGGCTTTTGTTGACCAGCCGGGGAAAGGGGTGAGCCGGGTCCAGGCCGATGGGGCTGATCACCGGCATCACCTGTTGCCGGAAGTATTCCTCCGCCCAGTGGGTCATGGCCTCAGTCCAGCGAGAGCGATTGAGCACACGGATTTGCTGTTGCTCCAGGGCGGGCAGCAGCACGTCGTTGAGAATCTGGTATTGCTTGGCCGTGGCGGCCTTGCACTGCTCACTGAGGCTGTCCAGAACATCTTTGGGACGCATGCCATCGACGCTGACCATCTCGCGGGAAAAACTGATCTGCCGTTTCAGGCCCGCCAGCCGTATTTCAAAAAACTCGTCCATGTTACTGTTGAAAATCATCAGGAACTGGAAGCGTTCCAGCAGCGGATAATCCCCGTTCAGCGCCTGCTCCAGAACCCGCAGGTTGAACTGCATCAGGCTCATATGGCGATTGATGAAATACTGGGCGCTGGAAAGATCCGGCTTTTCCCTGGTCACGGCGAGCTCCTGTACAGAATGATCCGGTGGCTCGGGCATGTCATTCATGGGCATCACCTCGGTGAGACGGTTTGATTCCCTGCAGAGATTATGTCGTTTTTTGGTCCGTTATATGACAGCAGCCCAGGTGGCTGGACACCGGGTACTGAACTGATCGGCCAATAGCCCCTCTAAAGCTGCTGAACCAACCATGGTGCCCTGGAGCGCAGATGCCCATAAAAAAAATAATCACCCTGCTAGTTATAGCCCTGGTTGTCGGTGCCTACCTCTTTTTCGACGGTGAACAATACCTTCGTCCCGGCTTTTACCAGTCCCTCTACGCACAACAACCGCTGCTAACCGCCGCGGTGTATTTTGTGATTTACGTGGTGGCGACGGGCTTCTCGCTGCCCGGTGCGGCGCTGCTCACGGTGATTGCCGGGATGATCTTCGGGCTGTGGACGGGGGTGCTGCTGGTGTCCTTTGCCAGCTCTCTGGGTGCCACCCTGGCATTTATGGTGTCGCGACTGTTATTGCGCGACTGGGTACAGGCGCGGTTCAGCCGCTACCTGGGTACGGTCAACCGGGGGATTGAGCGGGATGGTCCCTTCTATCTGTTTTCGATGCGGCTGATTCCGGTGATTCCGTTTTGGGTCATCAACCTGGTGATGGGCCTGATGCCGATCTCGGCCTTCCGGTTTTACTGGGTCAGCCAACTGGGCATGCTGGCGGGCACCGCGGTCTATGTGAATGCCGGCGCTGAAATCGGCTCGCTGGAAGGCTTTTCCGCCGCGGCGATCCTCACACCGGGGCTGCTGCTGTCATTCCTGTTGCTGGCGCTGTTTCCCTACCTGGCGCGGGGGTTGCTGGACGCCGTCAAGCGGCGCCGGGTCTACCGCGACTATTGCCGGCCCGCCCGCTTCGACCGGAATCTGGTGGTAATCGGTGCCGGCAGCGCCGGGTTGGTGAGCGCTTACATTGCGTCTGCTGTTAAGTCAAAAGTGACGCTGGTGGAAAAGCACCGCATGGGGGGCGACTGTCTCAACACCGGCTGTGTGCCCAGCAAGTCGCTGATTCGGGCCGCTCGCGCCGTTAAAGAGATTAACAGTGCCTCCGAACTGGGTATCGAGGTGGCGGCGCCGAAAGTGGATTTTGCCCGGGTGATGGGCCGGGTCCGGAAGGTGATCCGGCAGGTTGAACCCCACGATTCCGTGGCGCGCTATTCCGAACTGGGGGTGGATTGTGTGCAGGGCGAAGCGGTTATCAAGTCGCCCTGGGAAGTGGCGGTGAACGGTGCGGTGATCAGCGCGCGCAATATCATTATCGCCAGCGGCGCCAGCCCTGTGGTGCCGCCCATTGCGGGACTGGCGGAGCTGGATTACCTGACCTCCGAGAATCTCTGGGAGCTGGAGGTGTTGCCCGAGCGCTTGCTGGTGATGGGCGGCGGGCCGATCGGTTGCGAACTGGCGCAGGCCTTTCAGCGGCTGGGATCACAGGTCACCCTGGTGGGGCCGCGACTGTTGCCCAAAGAAGATGCCGACGCTTCCGAGGCAGTCCGGCAGGGCCTGCAGGGCGATGGTGTCGAGCTGCTGCTCGGCTACCGGGTGAAGGAGTTTGTGACCCGGGGCGCGAGCCATGTCGCCGTGGCGGCCTCGGATGAGGACAAACGGGAAGTGGTGTTTGACCGGGTGTTGATTGCCCTGGGAAGAAAGGCCAACACCCAGGGCCTGGGGCTGGAATCCCTGGGCATCGAGCTCAATGGCAATGGCACGGTGACGGTGGATGAGTACCTGCGCACCCGCATCCCCAATATCTTTGCCTGTGGCGATGTGGCGGGGCCCTATCAGTTTACCCACACCGCTGCCCACCAGGCCTGGTATGCTGCGGTCAATGCGCTGTTTGGGTGCTTGCGCAAGTTCAAGGTGGATTACCGGGTGATCCCCAGGACGACGTTTACCGATCCCGAAGTCGCCCAGGTGGGGCTGACAGAAAAGGATGCCCAAGCACAGGGAATCGAGTTTGAGGTCACCCGCTACGGCCTGGACGATCTGGATCGCGCCCTGGCGGATAACGCCGCCAACGGGTTTGTGAAAATTCTCACAGTGCCGGGCAAAGACCGGATTCTGGGTGCCGCGGTGGTGGGCCATCACGGCGGAGAGTTGATTGCCGAACTGGTGCTGGCCATGAAGCAGGGGGTTGGCCTGAAGAAAATTCTCGGTACCATTCACAGTTATCCCACCCTCAGCGAAGCCAACAAATATGCCGCTGGCAACTGGCAGCGAGCGCACAGCCCGGCACGGTTGCTGGCGTGGGTGGAAAAATACCACCGCTGGCAGCGCCACTGATATCTGACCAATACGAGAAACTCGCGATGTACGATACCGTCAAGGACTACTACGGCAAGTCACTACAGGGCTCCGAAGATCTGCAGA
Organism: Porticoccus sp.; assembly: GCF_041592135.1. Taxonomy (GTDB): domain Bacteria; phylum Pseudomonadota; class Gammaproteobacteria; order Pseudomonadales; family Porticoccaceae; genus Porticoccus. The sequence continues at coordinate 8,165 of NZ_JBFHQR010000051.1, forward strand.
CCGATGCCTGTTGCACCCTGGACAGCGTGCCCGACCATATCAAGCCGATCATGGCAAAAATCCACCCGGAAGTGAGTGGCAAGTACTACGGCTGCGGCCTGGTGGCGCCGGAGTTGCTGGAGGGGCTGCGCATTCTCGATCTGGGCAGCGGCTCCGGCCAGGACTGCTATGTGCTGTCGGCGCTGGTGGGCGAGCGCGGTGAAGTGGTCGGCGTGGATATGACCGACGAGCAGCTGGCGGTGGCCAATCGTCACATCGACTTTCACCGGGCGGCATTCGGTCTGGCCCGGCCCAATGTGCGCTTTCTCAAGGGCTATATCGAAAAACTCGACCAGCTGGGTCTGGAGGACAACAGTTTTGACCTGATCGTCTCCAACTGCGTCATCAATTTATCCCCGGACAAGCGGGCGGTGCTGGAGCAGGCCCACCGACTGCTGAAACCCGGTGGCGAACTGTATTTCTCCGACGTCTACGCGGACCGGCGGGTGCCGGAGCAACTGTTAAGCGATGCCGTGTTGTACGGTGAATGCCTGGCGGGGGCGCTGTACTGGAATGATTTCCTGCAACTGGCCAAGCGGGCGGGGTTTGCCGACCCGCGTCTGGTGGATGACCGGCCGCTGGCGGTGGGCAGTGAAGAGATTCGCGCGAAGCTCGGTGAGTTGAAATTTTATTCAGCCACCTATCGCCTGTTCAAACTGGATAACCTGGAGGCGGCTTGTGAAGACTACGGGCAAGCAGTGGTTTATCGCGGCACCGTGGCCAATTCCCCGGACCGTTTTTTACTGGACAAACACCACCTGATCGAAACCGGAAAACCGTTTGCCGTCTGCGGCAACAGTTATCGTATGTTGAACGAAACCCGCTTCAAAAATCATTTTGAATTTTCCGGTAATTTTGAAAAACACCTGGGAATATTTAAAGGCTGTGGCAGCGAGCTGCCGTTTGACAGCGGCGCAAAAAAATCGGCCAGCTGCTGCTAGAAAAAATCTATTCGGAAAAAAATTCCAGCACGGAATTTAAAAACTGGTGGCCCTTGAGTGTGGTGCGAATCCTGTCGGCATCCTTTTCCAGCAAACCCATGGCCGCCAGTTTTTCGCAGCTATTTATTACCCGACTGTAGGGCAGGCCGGTGCGGTCGGCAAAGTAGTCCCGGGGCACCCCCGCATTCAGGCGCAGGGCGTTCATCATAAATTCAAGCGCCAGTTCGTCTTCAGCGATTTTTTTGCAGCTGGCGGTATAGGAGTGGTCGCGCTGCAGATAATCGGCGGGCAGGCGGGTTTTGCTGGTGCGAATAATGCGCTGTTCATCGGGCAGGGTAATTTTTCCGTGGGCGCCGGCGCCAATGCCGAGATAATCGCCAAACTGCCAGTAATTTTTATTGTGAACAGATTCTTTTTTATCCCGGGCGAAGGCAGAAACCTCATACTGAATATAATTATTTTCTCGCAATAATATCTGTCCCGATTCCTGAATATTTTCCAGCACATTTTCTTCCGGAAGTACGGGTGGGCGACGATAGAATTCTGTGTTGGGTTCAATGGTCAGCTGGTACCAGGAAATATGACTGGGGGACAGGGCAATAGCCTGCTGTAAATCTTCCAGCGCTTCCCGTTCAGTCTGCCCTGGCAGGCCGTGCATCAGATCCAGGTTGAAATTGTCGAAGCCCGCCCGACGGGCCATGGCAATTGCCGAGTGGGCGTTTTCCCCGGTATGAATGCGGCCAAGTTTCTGCAGGTGCAGGTCGTTGAAGCTCTGGATGCCGATGGACAGTCGATTGACGCCGACGCTGCGGTAGCCGTTGAATTTCTCCTGCTCAAAGGTGCCGGGGTTGGCCTCCAGGGTGATTTCGATCTCCTCCGCAAAGCCGATGCGCCGCCGCGCGGCCTGGATAATGCGGCCGATGCTCTCTGCCGAAAACAGGCTCGGCGTGCCGCCACCGAAAAAAATCGATGCCAGCGACCGGCCCTGGGCGTAGGGCAACTCGATGTCCAGCTCGCGAATCAGCGCCTGAACGTACGCCTCCTCGGGCAGTGCCTCACCTGCGGCGTGGGAGTTGAAGTCGCAATAGGGGCACTTGCGCACACACCAGGGAATGTGGACATACAGGGACAGGGGTGGCAGAAACAGGGGGGGTGAGGTCATGGCGGCCATTCTAACACTGCCGGATAACCCCGGTGTGCAACCGGCGCAACGGGTGGTTGGGGGTTAATGAGTTGTGATTGGGGCTCAGCTGCTAGCTGATCGGTTCGCGGACAGACCTGGATGCCTGTATTTGGTAGAAAAAATCATTGGGTTTATCCGCCTGCGGTATTTGATAATCGAGCGCCCTGAACAGCCGGAGACAGGCTGCGGCTGCCCTGGCATCGTAGAGGGTGCCGGCATTTTGCTCAATTTCCTCCAGCGCCAGTTCCAAACCAATAGCGGCGCGGTAGGGCCGGTGTGAAGACATGGACTCAACCACATCGGCTATCGCCAGTATGCGCGCTTCCATAATGATCTGATCGCCCCTGAGTCCCTGAGGATAACCGCTGCCGTCCAGTCGCTCGTGGTGTTGATGGGCCACGGCGGCGATGGGCCAGGGGAATTCGATGTCCTTTAGCAGCAGAAAACTGTTCTCGGCGTGGGTCTTGATCAGTTCGTACTCAGCGCTGGTCAGTCGCGCGGGTTTGGTCAGGATTTCGGAAGGAATGCCGATTTTGCCCACGTCGTGCAACAGTCCCGCGATGCGCAGTCCCTGTTGATATTCGCTGTCGTAGCCCATCTCGGCGGCAATGGCAGCAGCCAGCTCTCCAACCCGCGCCTCATGGCCTGCGGTATAGGAGTCGCGCAGCTCGGTGAGTTCGGCGATCATGTTGATGGTGTTATACATGGCGTCTTCAACGCGCGCCGCATAGTCCTCTACCTCAAGTTGTGCGCGGTGATTGTCACTGAGGTCGGTCCAGACACCGATAAATACCCTTGAATGAGGGGTCTCCTCGATCAGCTGCAACTCGTCCTTGACGTAGAGGTAGCCGCCGTCGTTGCGCCGGAAGCGGTATTCGCGGCTGCCCCCGGTGGCGGACAGAAACCTCGTGCCGGCCTCTTCGGCCCGCTGTCGATCTTCGGGGTGCAGGTGCCGCTGCCACCAATCCGGGGCGAGAGCCGCTTCCACCCTGTAGCCGAGGATGCGTTCGATGTTGTTGCTCACCCAGGTGAGTGTGGCTGCCCCATCCCGGTAGTCCAGAGCGTAGACGATGACCGGCGTGGCGGAAAAGATTTTGTCGATGGAGAGGGGCAGCAGGTGGTTGGCCGTCTCGGCCAGCTGGGCCTTGAAGAGTAACTGGGTATTCTTCTGCAGCAGAAAAAATAGCACCAGCGAGGTGAACAAAACAAAGCCCCAACCCTTGATCAGGCCGAGTTGGAATACCGCGGATTTATCGGGCCACAGGCTGAACAGTACCCAGTCGCCGAAAAATATCCACAGGCTGGCCGCGATGACATAGCCCACAATGATTTTGCAGGAGGGGGTGCAGCGTTTTCGCAACTTGGGGTTCATTGAGAACTCCGTTGTGAGCGGGGGTTCGCGGCTGGGGTTCTGTCTGGGAGTCGTCGCATAATCCTGTCTTCCCTGGCATCGGTTAACTATATTGCAACGGGAGGCTGGGCCTGTAGATTGAGAATAGTAGTTAACTGCATGCGCGACAAATTAGTGTGAACAGGCCCTAGTAGCTGGGAGTTGTCGTAGCTGGGCGTTCTGCCGGCGACTTCTCGGACAGGGTGAGAGCTGGACACTGCGCGGGTTCTGCTTTCCGGCAAATCCGCCGATGTAGCCACCCGGCGCAGGAAGGCTTGCGGTACGGCAAACAGATCAGCTGGTTGCCCGCAGTGCTTCTCCGGTGTCCTGCTTGCGCTGGCAAGCGTAGTAATAGAACAGAATGGCGGCACCGATCGTGAACGGTATCATGGCCAGGTATTTGCCTTCAAAAAGCCCGAAAAAGATCCTTTCATCGAAGCCGAAGAATTCACTGATCATCCAAACAGAATTGGCCCCGATCCAGCAGGCGATCGCCAGGTTGTGGGACAATTCGGACGCCAGGTGCCGGGTGCGCCAGGCGATGAATATCGCCACACTCAGGGTCGGCATGATCATCAGGATGCCGAGTAACTTCCACACCATGCACCAACTGATATCCTTGACCAGCCAGAAGGCAATATCAATATGCAGGTTTTCCATCCGGCGGTGTCTGGCCGGAATCTGGTACATCGGTTCGTTTTGTTTCATGTGAAAAGGGTTCCGTTCAGTAGAAGGGAGCACAGCTAGCAGCGCCTTTTTTCCCGAGAGGGTTTTATGAAAGCGTGCCGAGCCCGCGTCGGCCAGGCCCTATTGCCCCGATACGACCTGACCTGCCAATGGCTTGACAGGATAGTGCGGGATTGAACATCCGTTGAAGTTGGAAGGCAACTGGAATAAAGGCTTTCCCGGGAGGAAGTCGGTGGTGTGAAGGCCCTAGCTTACCAGTTCGTGTTTCGAGCGAAACTGCTCGATTCTCACAAAGGTGGGATCCAGTTTTTCAGACGGCATTTGGTAGTGTTTTTCCCGGAACAGTCGCAGGCAGGCCCGGACGCAGGCGGGGTCGTACAGCCGACCGGCGTTCGTTTCGATTTCCTGTAGCGCCACCTCCATGCTGAGGGAGGGCCGGTAGGGTCGGTGGGAGGCCATGGACTCGATCACATCGGCAATGCCCAGTATCCGCGCCTCCATAATGATCTGGTCGCCCCTCAGTCCCTGGGGATAACCGCTGCCGTCCAGTCGCTCGTGGTGTTGATGGGCGACGGCGGCGATGGGCCAGGGAAATTCGATGTCCTTTAGCAGCAGAAAACTGTTTTCGGCGTGGGTTTTGATCAGTTCATACTCGGTGCTGGTCAGTCGCGCGGGTTTGGTCAGGATCTCCGAGGGAATGCCGATTTTGCCCACATCGTGCACTAGTCCGGCGATACGCAGCCCCTGTTGCACCTGTTCGTCATAGCCCATCTCCCGGGCGATGGCCGCCGCCAGTTCCCCGACCCTGGCCTCATGGCCAGCGGTATAGGGATCGCGCAGCTCCGTGAGTTCAGCGATCATGTTGATGGTGTTATACATGGCGTCTTCAACGCGCGCCGCATAGTCCTCTACCTCAAGTTGTGCGCGGTGATTGTCACTGAGGTCGGTCCAGACACCGATGAACACTTTCGAATGGGGTGTCTC
>NZ_JBFHQR010000052.1:0-13340 GCF_041592135.1 Porticoccus sp.
ATTTTCAACCAGGTGGCGGTATCGATACAGGCCTCTGTCCAGATCACCATTGCCCTTCACCGAATTGCGCTTTCTCGGAATCACAGCCCGGCTATTCTGTTTTTCGATCTGCTCTCGAAGCCGCTCGCTGTCATAGCCTTTGTCGGCAATGACAGCCGCAGCGGACTCCAGCTTTGTGATCAATTCCGGAGCCACAGTGCAATCGTTAACCTCGCCACCGGTGATCATAAATACCAGTGGCAAGCCATAGGCGTCAACGGCCAAATGGATTTTCGTCGTGTTGCCGCCACGACTTTTTCCAATGGCTTCAGTACCTTGCGTGGCCGTTCCTGCGCCGTGCTGATGGGCTCTGACATAGCTGCCATCCAGAAAGGTCCATTCCATATCGGGCTCCACCACAAGTGCCTGGAAAAATGTTCAGCCACTTGCCGCTGGATGACCAGGCGTTGAATCGTTTGTAGACCCTGTTCCAGGAGCCAAAGGCCTTGGGTAGGTCGCGCCACGGGCAGCCTACCCGCATGCGATACAACATGCCTTCGACGGTCATCCGCAAATCGCTCTTGTCATCAATTCTGTGCTGGCACAGAATCTTCCGTAGCTTCGACCACAGCTCGTTACTGAGTATCTTTGCTCTTATTTATCAATAGCCTGAAATGAAACGGCAACAGACCCTGGTCGGCGCTTGGGCCGCTTTTGATGGTTCAGTGTCGCACGGTCGGGTCATGCGTCAGTGATCGCCCCATTGAGTTGCTGGGAGATATGCCCCGTCAGTTCACGCCAGCATTCCAGTTCAAAGGGCATTTCCGCTCAAGCAGTTCGGCGTGGCTGGGAGGGGCGGGTGCGCACACATGGTTGTTCAGAAAGCACAATCGAACGCCGAACGATTCCAGCAGCAGATCTCGGCGGTCGGGGGGTTGTCCACATCAATGGGTTCGGCACAGAGCACGCTGGTGCCGTCGGGTTTGCCCTCAATGATGTTCTCCATCAGCACATCCATCTCGGCGGAGAGACTATCGACCAGGTCCGCCGGCTCGGTCGGTAGCACCAGTTTTTCCCTGAAGTCCGGCTTGTAGATAGGGCTGTATGCTGTCCAGGCGCACTTACGGGTGGTGCAGCTCCAGCTTGAACTTGGGGAGTTAACCGTGCACCGGTATCTCGGGAAACAGCTTGTCCGCCAAGTCGGCATCGAAGTTTGCCTGCACTTCCCGTCATTAAAAGCCCAGGCTGGACGGTCACTTAGCTTTAATGTAATGATTGGGGCCACATAAAAAGTGGCTTGAAGTGCATGAAGAAACATAACCCGTTCCGCCCGCTAGGCTTCGGTTTGTTTTGTCTGTCGGTGCTGGCGCTCTGCGGGTGCGGCAGCAGCTTGCCAAAGGGCGAGGCCAAAACCCAATCCCAGTGGCAGACGTTTGATGAGGCCAAGGCGGCGTACGACAGTATCCGGTTGTTCGAGACCAACACGGCAGATTTGCGGGCACTGGGGTTCGATCCCTACACCGCCCCCAATGTGAGAATTCTTTCCTATCTGGATATCATCCAGGTGTTCAGTCCCAACGACTCTGTCAAACCCGACGACCTGCCCCCAAGTGTCCACTCATGCATCAAATCCCGTGAATTATGCCTGGCCTATGAGGCAACCCCCAGTGTCAGTTCCAGTAAGCGGGTGGGCAACGTGGTGCTGGATTTGCTGAAATTCAAGCGCGAGCGGATTCGCACCGGCTGGAGTTTTAATGCGCTGGTGGTCATTGATCACGACATCGTGGTCTATAAAATCTGGAGCGGCATGCCCATCATCGACGAGTTGGAGACGCGCAAAAACCCGCTCGGTCCGATCCAGGACTCCGTGGGCACCTCCATGCAGGGTGGGATGTGAATGTGTCCGGAGGGTGTATCTGGCTTGGTCGTGCCGCCGGTCTCGCCGCTATAGACTCTCTTGAACCAGACGCTCCAGGCATTTCAGCGCGTTTTCGCGTTTTGCGGTTAACGGTTCGGCAAAACTGAGGCGCAGGTAATTCCGGTAGCGCTTTTGCGCACTGAACAGGGGTCCCGGGGTGATGGTAATGCCCTGCTGTTGGGCCCGGGCATACAATTTGATGGTATCCACGCCGGTGGGCAGTTCCGCCCATAGGGCCAGTCCGCCCTGTGGGCTGCTGCAGGACTGTGCCGAGGGAAAATATTGTTTGATGGCGTTCTGCCACTGAATCAGCTGGCCCTCCAGCTCGCGCCGCCTTTTCTTCAGGTAGCGTTCGTAACTGCCCTGTGCCAGATAGAGCGCCACCCCTTTCTGGGTGGTGGTGCCAATGGCGATGGCGGTGACCACCTTGAGTTGTTTGACTTTTTGGCTGTATTTGCCCGGCAGCAGCCAGCCTATGCGCAGATCCCGGGAGAGGGATTTTGAAAAGGACGCGCACAGAATGACGGCGCCCGAGGTGTCAAAAGAGTAAAGGCTGCGGGGCTTGCTGGGCCCGAAATAGAGCTCGCCGTAGACATCATCCTCAATGATGGTCACCCGATGGGCGCCGCAGATGGCCAGCAATGCCTGTTTGGCTGCGTCCGGCATACAGGCCCCGGTGGGGGTGGCGTAATTGGCGGCGACGATCAGTGCCACAATGTCCCACTGGCGGAGGGCCTGCCCAAAGGCCTCGACATCAATGCCGGTGGCGGGCGAGCTGGGCAATTCAATCACCTGAATATTCAGTGTTTCCAGTAACTGGATGGCGCCATAAAAGCCCGGCGATTCCACGGCGACAATATCGCCCGGTTGCGCGACCGCCATCAGCGCCAGCAACAGGGCGTGTTGACAGCCGTGGGTGATCACCACCTCGTCGGCGTCAATCGCCCGTTGGCCGTGATGCACGCGCCGGGCAATCTGCTCCCGCAGGGCGTGGTGGCCGAGGGGCTCATCATAGTAGTGCTGTTCAATCAGGCCCTGCCGGCGTTGCGCCCGGGAGAGGCATTGTCGCAGTTCCGTATTGCCCTCCTGCTGCGCAACATCCGGCAGCAGGTCGAAGGACGCGGCCTTTTCCATGATGTCCACGATCACCTGGCTGCTGGAAACGCTAAAAGGCTTTACCCTGGGCCGACTTTGCTGCGGGGCCTGTAGCGGCTGTTGGCGGTGGCGCTGCTGGGCGCGAACAAAAAAACCGGATTTGGGTCGGGACTCGATCAGCCCCATGGCCTCGAGCCGGTTGTAAGCGGTGATCACCGTGGTTTTGGAGACCCGCCAGGCTGTCGCCAGCTGGCGGATGGACGGCATCCTGTCACCGGGTCGCAGGCTGCCCTGGGTGATGTCCTGGGCGAACTGTGTGACCAGTTTCTGATATTGGTAGCTGCTCATGCTCGCGGGCTGTACTGGGGGAAGCCTAACTGTACCCTAATTTTTAATTTTTCTGTATCTGTACACTTTGGTTGCCGGATACTAGAGTGCAGCCTGAAACCGTTCTTGAGGAGGATGGACGATGACCACCGATGAAGAGCAAAGAGAGCAGCCAAAAACACAGCGGGAAACCCTCGACTACGACGCCCACCCGGTGTTCAAAACCGTTCCGGAAGAGACCAACAGGAAAAACCTGGGATTCCTGGAGATGATCGCCCAGGCGTTCTGCCTGGTGTTTCAATTGCAGCGCGGCAAGGGTTTGAAAAGGGCGACAGACCTGCTGGAAACCAACCCGAAGTCAGTCATCGCCGCCGGCTTTATTTCCATGATCATCTTTTTCACCATTTGCTTTACCGCCTCCCAGCTGGCGATCAAATACTCAGGGCATTAACCCCCTCGCAGCTTGTGGTTGGCGCGCTTTCAGGGGCTCCCCTGGGCCGGCCTTTGGCAGAAGCGCTTCCCGGCATCCCTACTCTGTGGTGAGAATGCCCAGCAATCTCTGGGTGTGCTCTGCGGTTTCAAAGCCGAGATCTGTCAGGTAACCCCCATCTTTCTGGGTGATCAGGCCTTTCTGGTAGAGGCGTTCGGCTGCCGCCACCACCTCGGGCGCCGCTTCGTGGCTATGTACCTTGATTCCCTCCTGCAAAGAGGGTGAGCTGAATAATGACAGCAGGTTGAGTTCGGCGAGATGTTCGGGGGAAAAGGGCATGGTATTACCTCTTATTGTGGTGGTGGAGCGTCTTGGCGCGACCCTGTGTGGGCCGCAGGGCCGGCCGCTCTCTGCGGAGCTGGCGGCGAGCGCCTTCATTCCGGGTCAGTGTAGGCAAAGGCCGCTGCCATGGTCTGCACTTCCCGCTAGATCGCCCGGGTTTTTCATCCTCGTGTCCGGTCCCTTGGCAACCCGTCGATTCCCTATGATGAGATCTTCGGCGGTTAATGTCACTGGAAATCTTGTCGCGGGAATCGCCTCCTCTTCAGCTTGCGCACGCGGACCGTCATTACCAGGTTCGGATCAGTGCCGTCAGTCTTGCGGCGGATTGAAAATGTTGCTCCTTCCCCTAAAGAAAAAGATCCCTCGGCCGATAGAAGCTGATTAGAGGCAGTGGCCTTGCAGTAGGTGCTGTCTTGGTTCGGAGATTTTGGGGTGGCATGCCGGTGTTGACTGGATCCGCAGCTTCTTAAAGGACTGCGGAGGGTGTGGGAAGGCAATGAACGAGACATTTTCTAACCGTATTTTTCAGACACTGGACAAGCACGCCATTGTGAGCGTCTGTGATATCCGGGGCAGGATTGTCTATGCCAATGATAAATTCTGTTCAATCAGCGGCTATAGCCGGGATGAGTTGCTGGGAGAAAACCACCGCATCATCAAGTCCGATTGCCACCCCCACGCGTTCTATCGCGCCATATGGTCCACCATCTCCGGCGGAAAAATATGGTTTGGGGAGATCTGTAACAAGCGCAAGGATGGCTCGCTGTATTGGGTCGAGTCCACCATCGCGCCGTTTATGGATGAAAGTGGCAAGCCCTATCAGTATGTTTCGGTCAGAACCGACATCACCGATATCAAACGGTCCGAACAGCACCTGCGGGAGCAGACCAGCCTGCTCCACTTTCTCAACGGGGCGGCCTCGAATCTGCTGCGGGTATCGCCCGGTGAGCTGAAACCCACCGTTGCGGACTTGTTGGGGCAGCTGGGACAGCGGCTGAATTGCGCCGGGGTGGTGCTGTGGGAGCGGTCGGGCCGGGATGAAAAGCTGTACCCCTATTCGGAATGGTGGCTGGGAAAGCCGCTCGCCGGGGCCCCTGATCAGCGCCTTGAGCGCGAGCGCCCTGCTGTCGGGGAAACAGCCTTCTACCGGCAGGTTCAGGTCAATGAATTCCTGCAGCGGGATTATTATGAGATTGGCCATCGGGCAGGCTGCAGTGGCCCCTACCCCGAAGAGGCGGCCAGGTGCTTTCCGGTAGAAAAAGGCGATGGCACCCTCTACGTGTTGCAGTTGAAGCGCGCCGACTCCCTTGAAAATATCAGCGGGGATGAAGTCAATGCGCTGATGATCATTGCCGATACCCTGGCGGCCACCATCCGTCACAGGCGTGCCGAACGCTATCTGGAAGAGCACGAGAGGCTGCTCCAGCTGAGCCAGTATTCGGCCCGCATCGGGGTCTGGAAAATCAACCTCTACTCCAGGCAGGTGGAGTGGGCAGAAAATATTTCTTCACTGCTGGGCCGCCCGGAAGGAACCATCGAGCGGAATCCGGAAATGATCCGGGGAGTCATTCACCGGGAAGATATGCGGCGCATCAGTTCGGCGATCAAGGTCTCGATCCGGCGCAATACCCCCTTTGAGATTGAGCATCGCATCATTCTGCCGGACGGTGGTGAGAAATGGATTTTGGAAAAGGGGTCAGTATTGCGGGATCCCCATGGCAAGCCCATGTATCTGATGGGCGTGATGCAGGATATCGATCATAAAAAGCGCATCGAAATCGCCCTGGCAAAAAGTGATTACAGGCTGCGTCGGGCGAACCGGCTGGCGCAAATAGGTCACTGGGAAATCCATCTGGAAAAATACAGCTATTACTGGTCTGAAGAGGTGTACCGGATTTTCGGCCAGGAGCATGGGTATTTTGTGCCGAGCCGCGCAGCGGTTGAGTTGCTGTTTCATCCCGATGACAGGGCGAAAGCGGCTGGGCTCTTTGAGCGCGGGGCAGAACAGGAACTCAGGGAGGAGCTGCGCATCGTTCATTCATCAGGTGAAGTGCGCAATGTGCTCTACCTCTCGGAACCCAATGTCGGGATTAACGGCTACATCAACAAAATATCGGGCACTTACCAGGATATTACCGACCTCAAGCGAACCGAGCAGGAGTTGATCAGGGCCCGCCGGGAAGCAGAAAAGGCCAGCCTCGCCAAGACCGAATTCCTCTCCAGGGTCAGCCACGAATTGCGAACACCCATGAATGCGATCCTTGGCTTTGGCCAGCTGGTTGATATGGACCCGGAGCTGTCCGAGGAAAACAAGGACAACGTCAGTGAAATACTCAAGGCAGGGCATCACCTGTTGGGTTTGATCAATGAAGTGCTCGACCTGTCCAAGGTCGAGGCGGGGCGCATTGGCCTGGTGGTGGAAACATTGGATATTTCCGCACTGATCGAAGAGAGCTTGCGCATGGTCAGGCCGCTGGCCGAAATGGGTCGGGTTTCACTGGGTCACGGTGAGCTGGGTAAAATGCTGCTGTTGGCCGATAAGGTCAGGCTCAAGCAGGTTCTCATTAACCTGCTCTCCAATGCCATTAAATACAATAAACCCAATGGCCATGTGTGCATTGATGTCCGCCGGGTTGCGAATGACCGGGTGCGGATCCTGATCAGCGACAGCGGGCGGGGTATTCCGGAAGAAAAGCTGGACGAATTATTCGTGCCGTTTAACCGGCTGGATGAAAACAGCGATGAAATTGAAGGCACCGGCATAGGCCTTTCCATTACAAAATTATTGATTGTCATGATGGATGGTGATGTCGGTGTGCAAAGTAAGGTGGGGGAGGGCAGTACATTTTGGATAGAGCTTCCCGGTGCCGAACAGGGTGATCAAATAGCTGGGCCAAAAAATCAAATAAAAAGCAGAAAGCTAATAGAAGAATTTACAACATGATTATGGAATCGTTACAAAAAGGGAAAATATTCGTTGTCGATGACGAGCCGGCCAACCTGAAGCTGATCTACAAGGTATTGCAGCATCAGGAAAAACTCGAATTGCAATTAATTGAAGATCCCAGAGAGGTGGTTGCCCAGTATAAAAAGGGGCGGCCGGACCTGATCCTGCTCGATCTCAATATGCCCCATCTCAGCGGTTACGAGGTGATGGCCCAGTTGCAAAAGCTGGAGGATCCGCTGTTGCCGCCCATCGTAGTGCTCAGCGCGCAAAGCAGTAGTGAGTTTCTGTTGAAGTCGCTGATGATGGGGGCGCGGGATTTTATCCCGAAACCGTTTGATCGCACCGAGTTGATCATGCGGGTCAATAACCTGCTGGATGCGCACCTCGCCCATCGCATGATTCACGAGCAAAAGGGCGTGCTGGAAGAAATTGTGGACGAGCGGACCAAAGAGCTGAAGCAAACCCAGCTGCAGATGGTGCGACGGCTTGGCATGGCCGCTGAATACAAGGATGAGGAAACCGGCAATCACATCTTGCGCATGAGCTACATCTGCAGCCTGCTTGCCGAGGCAATTGGCTGGAACAAGCAGGAAGTCGATGTGTTGCTCAACGCCAGCCCGATGCATGACATAGGCAAGATCGGTGTGCCCGACAAAATTCTACTGAAGCCAGGAAAACTGGATCCGGAAGAATGGGAAATCATGAAGTCACACGCCGAAATCGGCAGAAAATTGCTGGAGGGCGATGATTGCCCACTGATTTCGATGGCCAGGGATATCGCCCACACCCACCATGAGAAATGGGACGGCAGTGGTTACCCCCGGGGCCTGGCAGGCACAGACATACCGGAAAGTGGACGCATAGTCGCGTTGGCGGATGTCTTTGATGCGCTCACCTCGGCGCGACCGTACAAGGCCCCCTGGAGCATAGCCGAGGCGGTCGACTATCTCGAGGAGAACAGGGGCAAGCATTTCGACCCTCGGCTGGTGGATGTGTTCCTGGAACGCCTCAGCGACATCAAGGCGATACGCATCCGCTATTCGGATGATAATGACCGGGACTGCCTGGCAATTCCGGCTTGAGCCAGAGGGGAAGCGCTGGTTGTCGAGCCGCGGAATGGCGAGTGGAAGATGATCAAGGGATAGGAAGGGATGCCGTAGGGGCCGCAAAGAATAATTGAGCTGTATTAGTGGACATTGGTAATGCTAACCCATGAGCAGAATGAATCTTCTGGTCGACCGGCAATGAAGACACCTCTTCAGGTTGTCGCCTCCCCGCGCATCAGCGTTGCCGTATGGTTGTTCGATGAGAATGAGCAGAGTGAGTTCGCCGTTAAACTGAAAAATCAATTCATGGCCTACGATTATTCGCTAATACTTCACGCGGGTATGGCCAATATTCTGTGCTGCGATGACGGCAAAGAACCTGATTTTTTAGTGATTAAAATTGCCGAACCTCTCTGCAATAAAGCAGCGGAAGATCTGCAAAAAATATTCCTCAAAATACGTGAAAAAACCTGCCCGGTTTTATATATTGCGCCGGGTGATGATTTCCACTCCCGGTTGTATGCAGCGAGGCTGGGGGCCCAGGCCTACCTGCTTGATTCCATTTTGCCTGAAGAGCTTTGCGAACAGGTTGCAGAGTTTGTCGAGGGAACGTTTTATTCGCAAATAAAGGTTTTGATCCTGAGTGATGATCGGGACCTCGCCGAAAGATATCAGCAAAAACTGCTGGATGTCGGCATAAGGGTTGTGATCGAAACGGAAGCGGAGACTATTGCCGATCGCTTGTCGGAGTTCCAGCCCGATCTGTTGCTGATAAAACAGCACATGTTCGGTTATTCCGCCGCTGATATTGTGATGGTAATCAGGCAGTTGGATGTCTGGACTTATCTGCCCATTATTTATCTTTCAGCACCGCGGGAAACTGTAATTAATCAAATTCTTCGTTCGGGACCGGAAGGCGTGCTTCAGGAGCCCCTTTCCGCCAAAGAATTAAATAATATCGTCCGGCATCGAATTCGCCTGTCGCGCAAGCTGAAGCTCGCCGCCAGCAAAGATTGCCTGACGGGGCTGCTGAATCAACGCTCAGTCAAGGAGTCGGTTGCCAGGGTCATGCTGCGCATGCAGCGGGTTGAAAAGCCTGTCACCCTGGTGATGCTGGATGTGGACAAATTCAAGTTGATCAACGATACCTACGGCCATGTGGTCGGGGACAAGGTGTTGCACACCCTGGCCATGCTGTTGCGCAGTCGGTTGCGGCGTTCAGATTTGCTTGGCCGCTATGGGGGAGATGAATTTCTGTTGGCGCTTCCTGAATGCGATGAAGAAGAAGCTGTTCAGCTGATGACGACGATTCGCCAGCAAGTTGAGGGGCACTATTTTTTTCATCAGGGGAAACCATTTCATTGCACCATTTCGGTTGGGGTGGCCAGCACCCATCAATACCCGTTTTATGACATTGACGAACTGACCGATGCCGCCGACCGCGCGCTTTATCACGCCAAGCAGACCGGCCGCAATAAAGTCACCGTATTGGAGGCGGTGGTGGTAGCCGGTGGCGAATGAATTGCCGACAGCCATGGGAGTATGTCGCGGGACCAGATTCCTGATGTTTCTGGCTGAGTTTCAAGCCGTATTAAAGTGCTGCGCCGCTGTCTTTAAGGGGCTTGCCGGCGCGGGATGGCGGATTGCATATCCCGCACAGGAAATCCTTGGCGGGTTCGTGGGCGTGAACGACAAATTTGCAGTCGCACCGGGTGCAACTGCGCACATCCAGGATATCGCTTTCGAAAAACCGGATCATGGTCCAGGCCCGGGTTAAACTGAGTGCCGGCTCAATATCATCCAGCATCATCTGCTCGCTGTAGAGCCGATAGGTCTTGATCAGCGCCGTCATGCGGTCAAATTCAACGGCCACCAGCACCTTGCTGTAGATATTGTAAAAAAGCGATGAGTGGATGTTGGGCCCCCAGGTCATGAACCAGTCTGCGGAAAAGGGCAGCATGCCCTTGGGTGGGGAGTCCCCGCGCACTTCCTTGAAAAGTTTCAGCAGGCGGCTGCGGCTCAGATCGCTCTCGGTCTGCAAGACCTGTAATCGGGCACCCATTTCGATCAGCTCAATGCACATCTTCACCTGATGCATTTCATCGACAAGATTCTTGGTCATAACCGCGGTTGCCTAGTTCATCAGATTTGGTCGTTTTCTTCCGACGCTAACCGGATGGCGGTCAGGTTGGGAAGACTCGACACATCCCGTCTATCAAGCGGCGATTCCATGTCCAAATGATCGATGCGAAGTCTCAGGGTGAAGACCAGTTGATTTGTCCTGGACAAATGACTGATCTGTTTTGTGGTCAGGGCGAGAAAGCGCTCTCCCTCGGGTTTGGATATGCCCAATCTGAACAACCCGCTCGGAAAATCCTCCTCGAGCAAGCGGCGTGCGAGCAGAAGATAGGTCAGGTTAAGGTCTTCTATTTCTTGCAGAAGGCGGCTGTTCAAACCAGTAGTTCCCTTATGGATCAGGCGTTATTGATCTTGTTATTGGGGGACGAAACTATTGCGCTTATAACCTTTTGTCAACACGGTAGGTATTTTTATCGCTTTCTCGAAGTGCTTGGGCCGACCGCCCGATCGGTCGCCCGGCAATGGGAAAAAAGTGAAATATTTCAATCGCCGACAACGGGTTGGATACGCCGACAGAGGGATATCAGCCGGTGGTTCCTGTCTGGCCCCATCCGGTGGCTTGGGTGGCGCAGAATCGCGGATCGGCACGGCTGTCGGGCAATCGCTGGAAAGTGTGACCAGATTAACGGAAAGCGTTCTGCGGGTGTGGCGGCAGTGCTTCGCCGCTACCTCCCCGGGTCATTTCGAAGCGTTGCTTCAGTCGCCCATGGCCGACAAGACCTGTTTGGCCCAGGCGGTACTGTGTCGGTAGGCGACCTCGTAAAATTCCTTATCAACCAGGCCTTTCAGTTTGTTGAATTCACCCTTTTCGTAGTGCGCGGTCTCTATCAGGATTTCACCCATGCTGCCCTCCCTGACGAGCAGCGCATTTTTGATCTCCTGGCTGAGGGGGACTTTCTGCATCAGCTCTTCCATGGGAATGCCGGTCAGCACATCCAGCTGGGAGAGCAGCCCTGAGATAAAGTGCCCGCTGAGTTTTTCCCGGCCCGTCAACTCGGCCAGAATTTCGCACATGCGCCCCCGGATCAGCATACTGCGCATCAGGTCCCGATTGTGGCCCTGGCTCCCCTCGATCAAAAACAGCGTGATCCAGCGGCTGAGCTGGTTGATGCCGAGAATATTGATGGCGTGGGCGAGGGTGTCGACCTGCCTGCTGATGCCAAAGGCGGCGGAATTGATGATTTTAAGCAGCCGGTAAGTCAGGTTGGCATCCTTGATGGCGATGGCTTCAAGGGCGCCGATGCTGGTATTGGGGTTTTGCAGTTCGGCCAGCAAGTCGAGCAGCAGCAGCTTGTCGCTGCCGAGGGTGCGCCCCTGAGAAGTGGTCGGTTTTTCAACAAAATCCCCACTAAAAAAATGGCACCCCAAATCAAAACAGGCGCGGAACTGTTGGTGGGAGGTCAGCCCGTCCACCTGAATATCCAGGCTGTGTGGTTTCAGTTCGGCCATCAATGCCTTGAGCTCGGCGATATCCGTACGGGCGGCATCGAACAGGGCCATGTGCACGATATCGAGAAGCGGCGCGGCATTCTCTTCGTTGCCCGGGTAGTCGGCAAGGGCCAGCCGGTAGCCTTGATTGGCCAACAGCCTGAGATTATTGATCAGCGGGAGCGTCGGTGTGGTGCGGGCGGAAATCTGCAGAATATATTGTTTGCAGGAAAGCTCGGCCGACTCGGGGTCGGCGAGCAGGCTTTCCGGGAGTTCCAGAAACACCGGCACGGTATTGATCTGCCCCCCCTGGCAGAGACTGCCGTAGGTGTCCATCACCAGCTGGCTGATGCAGTCTATGCTGGTATCGATAATGGCGTCGCGGTGGCTGCGTTCCAGCAGCAGCTTCAGGGCGGTGACGTCCAGGTTGCGGGTGTAGACCGGTTGAAACGCAATCAAAAAGTCTGTTTTAAGGGCTTCTTCCCGAACGGTTCTATTGAGTTTGTTCAATGGCGTTGTTCCAGATTGGGTGGCTTTCCGGGAGCGCCGGGTTAGGCGGAAGCGGCGATACCGCGACCTGCCGATCTGGGTCGTCCATCCGAGCCATAGGTATGTCTGCCGGACAGTTCGGCCAGTGCATTCAACGCTTTCTGGTTGTGGATTAATTGCCTGCAGATCAGGCTGCCGTTGAGCTGGTTGAGGTGGCGGACCTGTTCGGCCAGCTGCTGTAGCGCCCGGCGCGGTTCGGGTAAATCGGGTTCCTGTGCGGCGGCAGTGCCGGGCAGGCTGTGCAGTGTTTCCAGCTCGGCGAAGGCCGCTTGCTTGTCCCCGGCGAGTCCGGCCAGCAGTGCCCCGTCCACCGGCAGCGCCAGCAGCGCCAGCTGCTCTGCTTGCAGCAGGCTCAGCAAATGCGCCAGGCATTGTTGCTGGCGGTGTAACAGTGCTGCGCGCTTCATTCGGGTTTATTGGCCAGCAGGTCCTGGACGCTTTCAATCAGCTTGTCGGCAATGTTGCCGGCATTGATTTCCATCCGCCCATCGCGAATGGCGGCCTGTAATTCCTGCACCTTGAGTGAGTCGATATCCTGGCTGGCGTCGAGGGCGGCGTGGCTTAGGTGCGTCACTGTGCCGGGTGTCGCATCCGCCTTGGCGGCCCCGGTCTGCTGGGTTTTTGTGCCAGCTTTTCCCTTGTCTGCCTGCTGCAGTTGTGTCAGCGGCGTGGTGTTGTCGATCTTCACTGGGCACCTCGTAATAAATTACTTTCCATTAGCTATATCGGTCGCAATGAGGAGAACTTTAGACCTTATTTTGCGGGCGGGACATTTTTTTATCGCTAGCGAGTGGCAATGCTGACCACGCCGGGAGCGGTGATCGTCGTCGCCAGGGTTTGCCGGTTGGGCAGCCGGACGCGGATGGTGTCGCCAAGCCCCCCGGATTCCAGCGCCTGCCCCTGCCGGGTGATCCTGAAGCCCGGCCCGCGGCTGGCGATCAGCACGGATTCCCCGCGGCTGATGGATGGCGGGTTTTCCAGGTGGTGCCGCAATAGGATCGTGCCCGGCTTCAGGCTCAGTTTGGTGGTCTTGCCCACCGCCTCGTCGCGAGCGGTGATGACCTGGTCGGGCAGGTGGCTCAGGTCGCCATATTTTTCCTCCAGTGATGCAAGCCGGACGGGGGTGCCCGCGGGGAGGAA
>NZ_JBFHQR010000053.1:0-13075 GCF_041592135.1 Porticoccus sp.
ATACGTGGTCGCAGTATTCCTGCAGTTTGCGGATTTCAGAGGGATGGCGAATCACAAACCCCTGCAACAGAAATGGTGTTTCCAGCCAGGGGCGGTCGAGCTCGGCGACAAACATACCCAGCTTCAGCCCGGAAGCGGCCACGCGCACCAGGTTTGATTTATCGAGAAATGGATTGCTCATGCAAACTCCCTGTAGGCCGCACGGGAGTACACCCCCTGTCACAGCCCTTGTTACGACTTGTTGACTATCATAGGTGAGCTGAGTCTCAGTGCAATCTCGGATTGCAAATTGGGCACCAGTTGTTCCTCAAACCAGGGATTATTGCTCAGCCAGCGGCGGTTGCGCGGCGAGGGATGTACCAATGGCAGGAAATCAGGTAGATAGCGGCGCCATTGTTTCACCCTGTCAGTCAGGGTTGAGTACTCATCCTTCAGGTAATACGACTGGGCGTATTGGCCGATCAGCAGGGTCAGGCTCAGGTTGGGCAACCGATCCAGAATCGCCCGGTGCCACTGCGGCGCGCATTCCTTGCGAGGCGGCAGATCACCGGATCGCCCTCTTCCCGGATAGCAAAACCCCATGGGCATAATCGCGATCCGCGAGGCGTCATAGAATTGCTCCCGCGAGAGGCCCATCCAACTGCGCAGCCGCTCTCCGCTGGGGTCGTCCCAGGGAATGCCGCTGGCGTGCACCCGGGTGCCGGGAGCCTGGCCGATCACCAGGATGGTTGCACTCGACTCTGCCCTCAACACCGGACGGGGACCGAGAGGCAGATCGGGACAAATCCGGCAGGCGCGAACGTCCGCCAGAAGATCGTGCAGGGGAATATCAGTGCCGGGCATCGTCACCGCCGGCCCAATAGGTGTGCAGCAGGAAGCTGCCGAGCGTGCCGAGCAGCAACCACAGGGGCCGGCCGCGCTCGGGAACGGTCAACAGTACCCAGGCGACCCCGATCATCACCAGCAGCGAAACCAGCGGCAGGCGCACCTTCATATTCATGGAACGGCCGCGATCATAGGGCCAAAAGTGATTGACCAATGGTGCGCTGGCCGCCAGCAGCACTCCCAGCCAGGGCCATGCAAACTGCGCCGCCAGTGACCACAGGGCAAAGGCTGCGCTGAACCCCATCCAGCCGAGAAACAACATCCCACAGGTTCGTTTCAGGGAATGCATCATACCCCCGCACGATCCGTGGCAAATGATGACAGTCCTTTGTTGAGGTAGCGCAGCAAGTATTCCGGAAGCACCAGCATGGCCGGGGTCACCAGCAACGTCAGGATGGTGGAAAACATCAGGCCGTTGACAATGGCCGCCGCCAACTGTTGCCACCAGGAAGCCAATTCACCGCCCACTTCGATCTGCCGGTGCACGAAATCCAGACTGATGTTACAGGCCAGCGGCATCAGTCCCACCGCCGTGGTCACCGTGGTCAGCAATACCGGGCGCAGCCGAGTCATGGCTGCTGTCTGTGCAGCCACCAGGGCGGTGATGGCAGGATTTTCCCGGCGCAGGTGATTATAGGTATCGATCAACACGATATTGTTATTCACCACGATACCCGCCAGCGCCACGATACCGATACCGGACATCAACACACTCAACGGCTGCTGCATGACCAGCAGCCCCAGCATCACACCGGCGGTGGACATCACCACCGATGACAGGATCAGGAAGGCCTGGTAGAAACTGTTGAACTGCATCACCATCAGGATCAGCATCAGGAACAGCGCCATCAGGAAGGCCACGCCGAGGAAGGCGATGGAGTCCTGCTGCTCTTCATTGGCGCCGCGAAAGTCGATTCGTACCGCCGGGTCCATCTGTTCGGATTGCAGCCAGGTTTGGATCTCCCCGACTTTGTCATCCGGCAGCACACCGTCTTCCGTATTGGCCCGCACCATCAACACCTCCATCCGGTCAATACGCTGGATGCTGTCCACCCGGGGTTTGGCCGAACGGGCGACAAAGGAGCTCACCGGCACCGCACCGTTCGCCGTGGTCACCCGCAATTCGTCCAGTGCGAACAAGCCCCGGTCCGCTGCCGGATAGCGGACGCGAATTTCCACTTCATCCTCCGCATCGTCGGGACGGAATTCACCAATCTTGATGCCGTTGGTCACCAACTGCACCATATTGCCCACCTGCAGCGTGTCGATACCGAGCATGGCGGCTTCGGCACGATCCACCACCAGCTCCCACTCGATACCCGGCAGGGGCAACGTATCGTCAATATCCAGCAGCCCTGTCACCTCATTCTCGAGGTGATAACGGATACGATGGGCCACCTCGCGCATGGCCTCCCGGTCGTTGGAGGAAAGCTGGATCTGGATATCCTTGCCCACCGGAGGGCCGCCTTGTACCGGTTCGGCGGAGACAATAATCCCCGCCATGGCCTCGGTGTCCCGACGGATTTGCGCAAACACCTGGTGACTGCTGACATCCCGATCGCTGGCCCGGTCCAGCTCCACCAGAATATTGCTGATCTGGTCCTTGGCCCGCTCCAGATTGGAACCGATACCGTTGCCCTGGGTGGCGGCATAAACCGCTTTCACATGGGGTACGGCCATCACCCGCTGTTCCACTTCTGCGGACAGACGCGCCATTTCCGCCACCGGCAAATTGCCCTGGGCGCGCACGGCGACAATGCCGTAGCGGTCTTCTGTGTCCACAAAGAACGACACACCGCGGCCAAACGTGCCATACAGCATGAAAATCACCAGCAACAGCGAGGCTACGCCAGCAACCGTGACCACCGGGCTGGCCAGTGCCTTGCCGATAAAACGCCCATAGACGCGCCCGAGGGGACCGAGATTGGCATCCAGCTCCTGGGTCTGTCGAGCCTGATCGGCCGCAGCGGCCGGCTTAACTTTACCGGCGAACAGTACGCCCAACACCGGCACAAAAAACAGTGCATAAAGCAGCGACCAGCTCAGCACCGCAAACACCGTCACCGGCAGGTAGGACATGAACTCGCCCACCACCCCCGGCCACATCATCAGCGGCAGGAATACCGCCAGGGTGGTGGCGGTGGAAGCCACCACCGGCAAAAACATACGGCGCACCGCGGCCACATAGGCCTGGCGAGGACTGTAGCCTTCCAGAATCTGCTGGTCGGCATACTCCACCACCACAATGGCGCCGTCGATCAACATGCCCATCGCCAGCAGCAGACCGAAAATGACCATGAAGTTAAAACTGTATCCGAGCAGGTAGACAATGATGGTGGCACCAAGCAGGGAGAACGGAATACCCAGCCCCACCAGCAGTGACGAGCGTATTCCCAATGCGGCCACCACCACCACCATGACCAGGGCGATGGCACTGAGAATATTGCCCTGTAGTTCATCGACCATTTGCAGGGCAAAATCGGAGGCATCAAAAATATAGTTAATGTCCACGCCCTGGGGCAGGCGATCTGCGGCCCCTTCCACCACCCCTTTAACGGCATCCACCGCCAGAATGGCATTGGCCTTGTTGCGCTTGAATACCTCAATGGCCATGGCGCGACGGCCGTTGATATGGCTGAAACTGTCGCGATCCTTGAAGGTGCGGCGGATGTCCGCCACATCCGACAGGGTGACCACCCCGTCGGCATTGAATTTGACCGGCAGGGAGAGCACATCATCCCGGTCTTCGATAAGCCCCGGCACCTTGACCCCAAAACGCCCCTGGGCGGTGTCGTACTCGCCACTTGGAATCAACAGGTTGTTGACGGAAACGGTTTTCAGCAGCTGTTCCGCCGTCAGGTTGTAATGCTCGAGGCGGGAGGGATCGAGCAGTACCTCCAACACTTCTTCGCGATCGCCAGCCAGATTCGCTTCGAGAATTTCCGGCAGGCCCTCTATTTCCTGGCGTAATTGCCGGACGATCTGAAACAGTTCCCGCTCCGTCAGTTGATCACCGGAAAAGGTGATGACCACCGTGGGCTCAGGTGATGCGGACAGTTCCTTTACCAGCGGTTCGTCAGTGTCATCCGGGAAATCCGCCTTGGCGCGATTCACTGCCTCGCGCACATCCGCCAGGGCTGCGTCGATATCGATCTCCGGCTCAAACTCAACCACGGCGTAGGCGGAGCCCTCGCGGGCCTGGGCGGTGAGCTCTTCAACGCCATCCAGGGATTTCAGTTCGGTTTCCAGCGGCTTGACCAACAGCCGGTTGGCATCTTCCGGCGATATCCCCTGATGGGTGACCATCACCATCACAAAGGGCACGGTCACATTGGGATTCAGATCGACACTGATCCAGGCGCGGGCAAACACCCCGGCGATCAACACAAACAGCAGTAGCGAAATGGTTGCCCGTGAATGGCTGATCGCCCGCTCGAGAAAGTTCATAGAGTGCGCTGGTCCGCTGACAACCGCACATCCTCTTCGGCCAGCACCTGTTCGCCGCTGGAGACATATTCCTGACCCACCGTAATGATCCGCACTTTGGGCGGCAATCCGGTCACCCAGATACCCTCGCCGTCTTCGCCCACCAGAGTGAGTTCAACGAACAGCACCTGATCGTACTCGTCAACAATCTTCAGCCCCGCTTGCCCCTTGTCTCCCAACGCCAACAGCGCAGCGGGCACCCGGTGAGCCAGCACGTGATCCGCGGTCACCAGCACCTGACTGGCGACGCCGGAACGCAAACGGCCCTCGGGATTGGCAAGGGAAATTTCCATTTCATAGGTACGGGTCTGGGGATCGGCAAGGTGACTGAGATAGACCACCTCACCCTTTACCTCCTGACCGGTGGCCAGCTTCACCTGGGCCTGACCGCCGAGAGATACCCTGACCACTTCCCGCTCGGAGAGTCGCGACACCACCTTCAACGGGTTGATCTCCACCAGTTGGGCGCAGATGTTGGTGCGATCCATGTAGTCGCCGACCTCGACGGGACGGTCGTCTATAAAGCCGGCAAAGGGCGCCACAATACGGGTATTGGCAAGGTTGATTTTGGTCTGGTCCAGGATGGCGCGGGTGCTTTCCAGTCGGGCTTTGGCCTGGGCGATGGCCGATTCGGACTGGTACCCCTTCTGCTTCAGTTTCAGGGCGCCCTGATAATCAATTTCAGCCTGGTCCACCGCTGCCTGGGCCTCTACCACCCGCTGGGGTCGATCCTCCCTGGCCAACTCGCAGATCACATCGCCCTCGGCGACCGCCTGCCCCTTGGCAGCCGGCACGGCCACCACCCGGCCGCTCACCTCGGCTTTCAAGGTCACCTGCCTGTTGGGTGCCGTGCGCCCCCGAGCCACCACCTGGCGGGAGTATTCCTCCGCCTCGCTCCACAACACCCGCACTTTGGTCAGCTGCGATGCCACCAGCTGTTGTTGCCGGTCCGGTTTGTCACCGCCATTGGATACCGCTCCACTGAGAAACCAGATAACGACCAGCGCCAGGGTAAACAGCGCAATTTTCACATTGGCATTCAAATCAGTTCTCCGCCGGGCTACGGCTGACACAATACAGGGTTTTCCACATCAGTGGGGCTATGGTAATCGAGCACCGGCAAGATTGGAAAGCGGCGACCCGATAGCCTACGCGAAGGGCTTGGCTGCGGCACCTGGCATGGGACCCAACCTGGTGTTGAGCTGCTGCAAGCGCCCCGCCAGAAACAACGCGTACTCCCGGTAGGCTGCGAGTTCCCCCCCCGCATCGCCCGGTTCTGCACGGGGTATCAATTTAAAGGGCACCCTGGCCAGCTCGGTGCCGGGAAAGGCTGTGCGGTACAGTTCGATGCGCCAGCGCAGGATTTGTACGATCTGGCGATAAACCATCAGTCTGGTATCCAGGCTCATCCCGCTGTTGTCATCGAGCTGAGCCAGGCCGGTGAAATCGGTGGCAAAGACGATCACTTCGCGGATGTGATCCGGCACCACGATATCCAGGGTGCGTTTTTCACCTGTCATCATGGCGATCTCGCCAAACACCTCCCCGGAAATAAGCACACCGATCACCCGGCTGTGGTCTGCCGGATCGCAAACCAGCAGTTCACCGCGCATCAGGAAATAGAGCCAACTATCCTGCTCACCCTGCCGCAAAAAAGTATCTCCGGGGTCGAGGGAATAAAGGCGGGATTGCTGAAGCAGCCCGTGAAACTGCTGTGGATCATCGCGGGCGATCTCCTTGAAAAAATGCAGCGATGAAACTTTTTTCGCCAGCTCATCTGCTGGCAGTTGTAATGTCCGTGTCGCTGACATGCTGAAAGTCCCTCCCATTGTTCACGGATTATCCAATCACAGCCTGTGGATAGCCAGCTATTCGCAGCAAATAACCTTACATCAGTTAGGGTGATGGGATGGATGGGCAGTGTTACAGTGAGGGCCATTATTGATCGACATCTCGTGCCTTCGGCGAACCGTCGACAGCGACCCCGCGCGTTGCTCGATGGATAAAGGTAATGAATCCGATTGTCGCCACCTGTTGCGGCCGTGCCCAATGGTCTTTTGACCGAACCGGCAGTGCCTGTTGCGGTGCGGGGAAACCGATAACTCCGGGCACTTTAGTGAATATTGAAGCGCAATAAACAGGAGAATCAAGTGGATCAACAGTTTGATAGCTTAACCGCTCAACATATTGAATTTATTAAAAGTCAGCATATGTTCTTCGTGGGCTCAGCCGGGGCGGAAGGCTTCGTCAATGTCTCACCCAAGGGCATGTGGATAGCCTGAGGGTTTTGGCGCCCAACAGAGTGATATGGCTGAACCTGACCGGCAGCGGCAACGAAACGGCTGCCCACGTGCTTGAAAACGCGAGAATGACCATCATGTTTTGCTCGTTCGAGAAGCAACCGCTTATCCTCAGGCTATACGGTGCAGCACAGGTCATTTACCCAAAGCACGAAAACTGGGGGAGCCTCATTTCACACTTCCCGGACCACCCCGGCGCCAGGCAAATATTTGACCTGGACCTTCGGCTGGTACTAGGGGGAGCGGCCAACCCTGACAAATTGGGCCGAAAAGTGCGGCAAGACCGGGATTGAAGAATATTGGCGGGAAAAAAATGTGCTCAGCCTGAACGGCGTGAATACCGGTATTAGTGAAGACCGTTAACAACGGCGGACTTCAGCTGCCCGTTCCAGACTACGCTGCAAATGCGTACAGCAGCAGGTAAGAAGATTGAGCAATAAATGAATAACTGGTTTGTCAAAAATCTCGGCGACGCCATGCTGGCAACGGAATCGTTGGACCATCTCAAAACGCTATTCCTGTCGGAGTACCAGAGAACCTAGCACGCAGAGGAAATGGCCGTCTTCATACGCCACGAATCCGATGGGCGCCTCCACTGCGAACTCAAGGTCTACTTTCGCCGTGGCCAGGGAGGTGGGCGCCAGCCCTTGCAACAGGCCCGATTGCGGCGGATTGAGCTTGCTAGCCGGCTCGAACGCATGCTGGTCCATCCTATTTCCCGAGAGGGATGCCTGAAAGCACAGTGCTTTCTTCCCAGGGGAAAGGCCCCGGCGTGAAAGCGTGGAGACACTGGTCACTCACCACCCCAATCTCCGGATGCCAGCTTGCTATTTTTCTGTTGCAAAATAGCTGCGCGTCAACCTGAAGATGACCGGACTCAGCAACAGCAAACCGATCAGGTTGGGAATCGCCATCATGCCGTTCAGGGTATCGGCTATGCTCCACACCAGGCCCAATTTCAGGGTGGCGCCCAGATAGACCGCCAGCACCCAAAGCACCCGGAAAGGCACAATCACCCTGACGCCAAGCAGGTATTCGGCACAGCGTTCGCCGTAGTAGCTCCAGCCCAGAATGGTGGTGAAGGCAAACAGCGCCAGACACAGGGAAACGATGTGGTCGCCGTAGGGCAAGGCACTGTTGAAGGCCAGATTGGTCAGCGCAGCCCCCTGCTCCCCACTGTTCCAGGCACCGGTGGTGATCAGCACCAGGCCGGTCAGACTGCAAATCACCAGGGTATCGATAAAGGTACCGAGCATGGCAATGGTGCCCTGCCGCACCGGGTTATCGGTTTCCGCCGCCGCATGGGCGATAGGGGCGCTGCCCAGCCCGGCCTCATTGGAAAAGATGCCCCGCGCGACGCCCATGCGCAGGGCCAGCATAATGGTGGCCCCGGCAAAACCACCGCTGGCCGCTGCCGGCGAAATGGCACTTTTTACTACCAGTACCAGCGCCTCGGGTATGGCGGAGATATTGATGGCGAGGATGGTCAGGGTAACAACCAGGTAGAGCAGCGCCATAAAGGGCACCAGCTTGCCCGCCACATTGGCGATACGGCGAATACCACCCAACAGCACCAGCCCCACCAGTATCGCCATCAGAATGCCTGAGACAGTCTCTGGAATGCCAAAACTGGTGTGCAGGGCATCGGCCACGGAATTGGCTTGCACGGTATTGCCAATGCCAAAACCCGCCAGCGCGCCAAACAGTGCAAACAGCAGCCCCAGCCAGGCCCATTTTGGGCCGAGGCCATTGCGAATGTAATACATCGGACCGCCGACTTTCCTGCCCCGCTCATCGGTTTCCCGGTAATGCACGGCCAGCACAGCCTCACCGTACTTGGTGGCCATGCCCACCAGCGCGGTACACCACATCCAGAACAGGGCCCCGGGCCCGCCGATACTGACCGCGGTGGCCACCCCGACAATATTGCCGGTGCCCACGGTGGCGGAGAGGGAGGTCATCAGGGCATTGAAGGGGCTGATATCCCCTTCTCCACTGCCCCGGCGTCCGAGAAACAGTTGCCGAAAACCGTAGCCGATCTTTCTGATCGGCATGCCCCGCAGCCCCAGAGTCAGGTAAAGACCGGTACCGAGAATCAGTGCCAGCATCACCGGTCCCCAGATAAATCCGTTAACGGCGTTGATCAGGCTTTGCAATGTCATGGGGAGGACTCTTGTCGGTGAATAATCAAAATTACCCGATGGAGGGCAATGGCAGGCCGAGTTCATCCCGCTGGGCAAACAGGCCGAACAGGCCGCCGGTATGGATAAACACCAGCTCACGGGCATCCTGGAACTGGCCCTGCGCAATTTCCCGCAACATGCCGTGAAAGGCCTTGCCGCTGTATACCGGATCAAGCAGCAGCCCTTCCAGCGCCGCCAGGCGGCGAATGGTGGCGAACACCTCGGGAGTGGCCTTGGCATAACCGGGGCCGATGTATCGATCATTCACATGGAGACTCAATGACTCCACATCCAGCGGCAACTGGTAGCGGCGCTGCCAGTCGCGCATGTCCTCGCGAACCTTGTGGTGGAAATAGGCGGCATCGTCGCAGACCGCAAAGCCCACCACAGGGATGGCCAGTTCGTTCAGTTTACAGCCCAGGGTGAGGCCCGCCTGGGTACCGCCGGAACCGCTGGCGCAAACAATGGCGTCCGGGACAATGGCTTCCGATTTGAGCTGTGCGGCCAGTTCGGTGGCGGCGTTGATATAACCCCAGGCACCGATACCGTCGCTGGCCCCGGTGGGGATCGGGAACGGTGTGCGCCCCTGGCGGCGATAATAATCGGCCCAGTGCGCAAACAGCGCCGGCAGCTGGCGATATTCGGCAAGCGGATAACAACTGATTTCGGCCCCGCACAGGCTGTCCAGCAGCAGATTGCCATCCAGGGTTTGCGGCGGTTCGCCGCGCAGGATCAAATGTACTTTCAAACCGAGCTGGGCACCGATGATGGCCGTGGCGCGGCAATGGTTGGATTGCAGCCCGCCACAGGTGATCAGGGTATCGGCCCCCTCCGCCAGCGCCTGGGCCAGTACGAATTCCAGCTTGCGCACCTTGTTGCCACTGATGGCACAGCCGGTCATATCGTCCCGCTTGACCCAAATGCGTTTGCCCACCGCTGCGGAAAGCCGCGACAGCAGCTGTAGCGGTGTCGGCGTCTGGGCCAAGTTGAGTTTGTCGGGAAATGGAATCATAGGCAAAAGAAAGGCCGCGTCAGCGGCCTGTTCCCATCAGATTTCCTTGATGGTGCCTTTTGGCAACACCGCGTGCACCGCAGCGCGCTGGAATTTCAGCTCCACATTGTTGCCCGCCAGCAGTACCAGGTAGTCATCATCCAGTTTGGTGATTTTACCCAGCATACCGCTGTTCATAATGACCTCATCGCCCTTGCTGAGGGTCTTGGTCAACTCCGTGTGCTCCTTCTGGCGCTTGCGCTGGGGGCGAATGATCAGTAAATACATGAAAACGAACAAGCCACCGAACATCAGTATGGTCACGATCGGGTTCGGTTCCTGGGAGGGTGCAGCCGCCGCCATGACGACCTGGGAAAAATCAAGAGACATTCAGTTACCTCAGTAGTGTGCGTTATTCGGGAAAGGGGCGACTTTAGCGCGATAGCCGCAGTTTCTCAAACCAGATTTTGCTGTATCCAGCCGAGCACATCGTCATGGTGGGTCTTGGTTTTCACCTTGTCCATCACCAGCGCAATCTTGCCCTGTTTGTCGATCACGAAGCTGGTGCGCAGTACGCCCATGAACTCGTGACCCATGAATTTTTTCGGTCCCCAACAACCGTAGCTTTCCGTGACAGAGTGGTCTTCATCGGCAAGCAAATCGAAATTGAGCTGCTGTTTTTCCTCAAATCTCGCCAGACGGGGGTAAGGGTCGGGGCTGACACCGAGCACCACTGTATCGAGTTGGGCAAAGGCATCCTTGGCATCGCGAATGCCGCAGGCCTGCACGGTACAACCGGGGGTCATCGCTTTGGGATAAAAATACAGCACCACATTTTTGCTGCCCTTGAAATCACTCAGTTCAACGGTTTCACCACGCTGGTTTTGCAGGCTGAATTGCGGCGCGGCCGTGCCCACTTGCGGAAAGGCCATGGGAGTCTCCTTATGGTTTGTTAACAGCAGGCTGCACTTTAGCAAAAAAATCAGAAGCTGGTGTGGTGATAGGCATCATGGCTGGCGACCCGTAGGTGCATCTGGTTTTTCAGCAGGCTGGCCAGTCTGAAGCGGTCGGGCCGATTCAGAAAGGTGCCGAGGTGATAACAGTGCCCGAGGGCCACCAGGTCGATATCCGGCAAGCTCAAGGGGCGCTCGGGGCGAGCCATCAGGATACGCACCGCCTGTTCGGGAAATCTCAGATTCAATTCCGGTTTTGCCCGGCCCCGCTCGAGAATCAGCTCACCGTCCTGCAGGGTGAGGACTTCGCGACAGTCCAGTTTGCGCAGGGTGAAATGCATGGCCGCCCCCAAGGCGACGATTTCCAGCCCGGCAAAGGGCAGCACCAGCCAGGCACCCTTGAGCGCCATTGCCGTGGCGGTAATCAGTAAAATAGTTGCGGCGGCGAGCAATACGCAGAGATTGTCGCGCCGATCCATTGAGCGGTTGGGGGTCAGCACCAGTTGCCTGGCCTGGTTTGTCAATGTAGTGAGGGTGACCATCGTTGCTCCTCTCCTAAGAGCAGTTTAGACCATTTGGATCACCCTTCGCAGGTCACAACAAACCGCACAGAAACAAAAAAGGCGCCCCGGAGGACGCCTTTGGCAGTGCCGGTTTCCCCGTTAGGGAAGCAGGTGGCTCACTGCATCGCGCTCTTCAGCCAGCTCCTGTTCGGTAGCGGCCATTCTGGCGCGGGAGAAGTCGTTGACGTCCAGGCCCTGAACAATTTCCCAGTCACCGTTTTTGCAAACGCAGGGGAAAGAGTAGATCAGGCCTTCGGCAATGCCGTAGCTGCCATCGCTGTAAATACCCATGCTCACCCAGTCACCTTCCGCAGTACCCAGTGCCCAGCTGCGCATATGGGCAATGGCGGCGTTGGCAGCGGAAGCCGCAGAGGAAGCACCGCGGGCTTTAATGATGGCCGCACCGCGCTGTTGTACTTCGGGGATGTAAGTTTCCTGGTACCAGGCCTGGTCAACCAGGTCTATGGCGGTTTTGCCATTGACGGTGGCGTGGTGCAGATCGGGGTACTGGGTGGAAGAGTGGTTGCCCCAAATGGTCATTTTCTTGACATCATTGATGGTGGTACCGGTTTTCTGGGCCAGCTGGGTCATGGCGCGGTTATGATCCAGACGGGTCATGGCCGTGAACTGACGGGGGTTGATGTCCGGCGCGTTGCGCTGGGCAATCAGGGCGTTGGTGTTGGCGGGATTGCCCACCACCAGCACTTTGATACCGCGGGAAGCGTTGTCGTTGATCGCCTTGCCCTGTACGGAGAAGATCGCAGCATTGGCTTCCAGCAGGTCCTTGCGCTCCATGCCCGGACCGCGGGGACGGGCACCTACCAGCAGCGCGTAGTCGGCATCTTTAAAGGCGACATTCGGGTCGTCCGTTTGAACAATGCCAGCCAGCAGCGGGAATGCACAGTCATCCAGCTCCATCGCCACACCTTCCAGTGCGCCAAGAGCGGGAGTGATTTCCAGCAGTTGCAGGATAACCGGCTGATCTTCACCGAGCATTTGGCCAGCGGCGATGCGGAACAACAGGGAATAGCTGATTTGGCCAGCGGCGCCAGTGACGGCCACACGTACAGGTGCTTTCACGATAGATCTCCAAGACAAGTTGTTAACCAGATGGGTCGGCCATTATAAGGAAAAGTTAGAAAATTTCACTCACTCCGACCTATTGTCACCATCCGGGCCATGAATAGAGGTAATCAGCGGCTATCGGCTGGTGAATGGACTTCAATTTCCCAGGTCTCAGCCAGCTGGTCAACCGGCACCGACACATATTGATAGCGGCGGTAATCCTCGGTGAGCAGAACCCCATCCCAGACCACCAGATCCAGGTCGATGGTGCGCGGACCGGATTTGATCGGACCCCGCACCCGGCCCAATCGATCCTCCACAGATTTCAGGTAGGCGTTGAAGGCATCCCGCTCCAGTGTTGTTTCGATCAGGTAGGCGGTGTTGAGAAAATCCGGCTGGTGCCGGTAACCCACCGGCTCCGTCTCAATGGTATCCGCCACCGCCAGCAGGCTCGTTTCAGCCTCGAGGAGTTCTTTTGCCCGGGCAAGATGGCTGGCCGGTTCGATATTGGAACCCACGGAGACAATGGCGCGGTGCAAAAGTCCCTTACGACTCATTGCCACGCCTCGCATCATCATAATCCTTGGCATTATAGTCCTCGGCGTTCAGGCCGCGCTGGTTGAGCCGCTCGCCGCCATCGACGAAGAGA
>NZ_JBFHQR010000054.1:0-12875 GCF_041592135.1 Porticoccus sp.
AGCCCTTCGGGTTGCGGCTAAAAAAGCGCCACTCGTCGTTGCTCGTCACTCAGTTAGAACCACTAAATTCATTTCTCGCGCCTAGATTGGCGCTTTTTTAGTCACAACAGAGGCAACCAAATTAGTGTGAACAGGCCCTAGATCGGTTCCTGGTCGGGCGATTCCAGGTTCAGCTTGCTGATGGCCAGCACCGCCTGGGTGCGGGAGCGCACACTGAGTTTTCGGAAAATGGCGGTCATGTGGGCCTTGATGGTCGCCTCGGTGACGTCCAGTTCGTAGGCGATCTGCTTGTTCAGCAACCCCTCCGCCAGCATGGTCAGCACCAGATACTGCTGTGGGGTGAGCGAGGCGATGCCCGCCATCAATTGCTGTTCATCCGCACTGGCGGGCACCCGCATCCCGGCCTGGGTGGGCAGCCAGACGTCGCCTTTGAGCGCCGCGTGAATGGCCGCCTGAATGGTATCGATGCCCGATGATTTGGGCAGAAAAC
Source organism: Porticoccus sp. (assembly GCF_041592135.1). Classification (GTDB taxonomy): domain Bacteria; phylum Pseudomonadota; class Gammaproteobacteria; order Pseudomonadales; family Porticoccaceae; genus Porticoccus. The sequence goes on from NZ_JBFHQR010000054.1 coordinate 491, forward strand.
CCATGGACCCGAACTCGACCGCGCGCAGCATGATTTCGGGCCTTTCGTTGGCTGACACCACCAGTACCGGCAGGTTGGGGGCCTGTCCCTTCAGGTAGGCGAGGGCGCTGAAGCCGTGTGCGCCGGGCATGTGCAAGTCCAGCAATACCAGATCCGCATCCGGGTGATCGCCCAGCTTGGTTTGCAGGCTGGCCATGTCCTGGGCCTCGACCACTTCAATATTATCTCCCAGGCAGAGCAGCACTTGCGAAATGGCATTTCTGAATAAGGGGTGATCGTCGGCAACGATAAATTTTGACATGTAATTATGTTCGGTTTGCCCGTTTTTTTTGATGGTAGTCCCAGCGCCAACCACTGACAAGCATTCATTTTTCCCGCCAGCCGCCGCATTTTGCCTCGCAACACCCTGTTCCCGTTAGACATTAGTCGTAATTTTCCAGCCAAATCGACCTTGGTCGCATACCCATATAGCGGTGCAGGCGTAAATCTGTCAGGGCGAGATAAATCTATTGGGAGAGGAACCATGTATACCAAGAAAAAACTGGCGCTCGCCACAGTTGTCATGTTGCCGTCTATGGCATTCTCGGGACAACTGATGGCCGCAGCGAGTAACGAGGACCTGTCTGCCAAGATCCAGATGCTGGAGTCACAACTGCAACAATTGCAGCAACTGGTGGCACAGCAGGGTGAGCAGCAAAAGGCGATTGAGACGACGGTCAGCCGTAAAATCGACAGTCCGGCCTCAGGGATGAAGTTCAGTTATGGCGGCTTTGTCAAAGTGGATGCCATGACCAGCGACTACTCTGATGGCGAGCGCGCCTCCTCCGGGCTTGGCGATGAAATTCTGGTGCCATCCACCATACCGGTGGGAGGAGACGGGGGGGCCAGCCGATTTGACGCCCACGCGAAAACCTCGCGCTTCTGGTTTAAAACCATCACGCCAACCACCGCGGGGGATGTCAGTACCTATTTCGAGATGGATTTGTTGACCGCCGATGGCGATGAGCGGATTTCCAACTCGTCCCACTCCCGCATCCGCCACGCCTATCTGTCGTGGAATTATGATGAAAACTCCACACTGCTGCTCGGGCAGACCTGGAGTACCTTCATGAGCACCATGGTGCTGCCCGAAACCGCCGACTTCATCGGTCCCACTTCCGGCGTGATCTTCAACCGGCAGACCCAGGCCCGCTGGTCTCACAAGTTGCGCAATGGCGGCACGGTTCACCTGGCGCTGGAAAACCCGTCAACCGGTACCCTTGATGGTGGTGTCGGTTTCGACAGTAATAATTTTGACGACAACAGCGTGCCGGATTTCGTCGCCCGCTACGACGGTTCCCTGGGTCAATTCAGCTATAACATCGCCGGTCTGGCCCGCCAGATCGCCTACGACACCGGCACCCAGGATGACGATGAATGGGGCTATGGCCTGAGCCTGTCGGGCAAGTACCAGTTCGACAACGGCGACGACCTGAAAATGCAGGTCAACCACGGCAATCTCGGTCGTTACACCGCACTGCAGGCATTCCGCGATGCGGCGGTGGAAACGGATGGTGGTCTGGATGTGTTCGAGGTAACGGGCGGCTTTATCGCCTATCGCCACCTCTGGACGCAAAAACTGCGCAGCACCATTTCCTACGCCATGACCAAGGCTGACAACCCCGACTCGGTAGCGGATACCAGTACTGAGGAAGTCAGCAACTACGCACTCAACCTGTTCTATTCCCCCACCACCAATCTGTCCTTCGGTGTGGAATATTTCAAGGCCGAGCGGGAGCTTGAAAATGGTGACGACGGCGATCTGAAACGCCTGCAGTTCACCGGCAAGTACGTCTTTCAATAGGGTTTTGGTCTGAGTTTCGGATCAGCTTAGACCAAGGTTGCACAGACAGCGTCTGTGCCCTGGGCTAAGTTGGCGGTATCCGAAAAAACATAATAACGGGAGGCAAGATTATGAGTTTCCAAACTGACGAACACGCCAAAGCTTACTGGAGGGAAAATCTGCGTTTGCTGTTGATCCTGCTGGTGATTTGGTTTGCGGTCTCATTCGGGTTTGGCATCCTGCTGGTTGAGCCGCTGAACGCCATCAAGCTGTTCGGCTTCAAGCTCGGCTTCTGGTTTGCCCAACAGGGTTCCATTTATGTGTTTGTTGTACTGATCTTCGTCTACGTGAAGAAGATGAAGGCGCTTGATCGCAAGTACAACGTCCACGAAGACGAAGATTAAGGGGGAGTGACCATGGATATTCAAGGCTGGACGTTTTTGCTGGTAGGCCTCAGTTTCGCCCTCTATATCGGGATCGCGATCTGGGCACGCGCCGGAACAACCCAGGAGTTTTACGTGGCCGGTGGCGGTGTACCCGCTGTAGCCAATGGCATGGCTACGGCAGCGGACTGGATGTCAGCGGCGTCCTTCATTTCCATGGCGGGGTTGATCTCCTTCATGGGTTATGACGGCGGCGTTTACCTGATGGGCTGGACCGGTGGCTACGTGCTGCTGGCACTCTGCCTGGCACCATACCTGCGAAAATTCGGCAAATTTACCGTGCCGGATTTCATCGGTGATCGCTATTACTCACAGACGGCCCGTACCGTGGCGGTGATCTGCGCCATCTTCGTCTCGTTCACCTATGTGGCCGGCCAGATGCGCGGTGTGGGTGTGGTGTTCTCCCGCTTCCTGGAAGTGGACATCGTCACCGGTGTGATACTGGGTATGTGTGTGGTGTTCTTCTATGCGGTACTCGGTGGCATGAAGGGTATTACCTACACCCAGGTGGCCCAGTATTGCGTGCTGATCTTTGCCTACCTGGTGCCCGCCGTCTTCATCTCCATGCTGATGACTGGCAACCCGGTTCCACAACTGGGTTTCGGTGACACCCTGGCCGATGGTTCAGGCACTTACCTGCTGGACAAACTGGACGGGCTATCGGCGGAGTTGGGCTTCACGGAATACACCTCGGGCAATAAGAGCATGATCGATGTGTTCTTCATCACCTTCGCCCTGATGGTGGGTACCGCCGGTCTGCCCCACGTGATCGTGCGCTTTTTCACCGTGCCGAAAGTGGCGGATGCCCGCCGTTCAGCTGGCTGGGCGCTGGTATTCATCGCCATTCTGTACACCACTGCTCCCGCCGTTGCCTCGTTTGCCCGTGTGAACATGATCGGCACCATCAACGGTGCCGACGGACAGGGCGTCGTACACGCAGAAGCCCCGAACTGGATCAGCAACTGGCAGAAAACCGGCCTGATCGCCTGGGAAGACAAAAACGGCGATGGCCGCATGTTCTACTCCGGTGATGAGCGCAATGAGATGCAAATCGACCGCGATATCATGGTGCTGGCCAACCCGGAAATTGCCAACCTGCCTGCCTGGGTGATTGCCCTGGTGGCGGCTGGCGGTGTTGCCGCGGCGCTGTCCACTTCTGCCGGTCTGTTGCTGGTGATTTCCACCTCGATTTCCCACGACCTGTTGAAGCGCAACCTGATGCCGAATATTACCGATAAGCAGGAACTGCTGTATGCCCGTATCGCCGCAGCCTGTGGTATCTCGGTGGCGGCTTACCTGGGTATTCACCCGCCGGGTTTTGTGGCCCAGGTGGTGGCGTTTGCCTTCGGGCTTGCGGCCTCGAGCTTCTTCCCGGTGATCATCCTCGGCATTTTCCACAAGCGGATGAACAAGGAAGGTGCGATTGCCGGCATGCTGACAGGCATTGGCTTCACCGCGTCATACATCATCTACTTCAAGTTCATCAACCCGGCTGCGAGTACACCTGATAATTGGTGGTTTGGTATTTCACCGGAAGGTATTGGTACCCTGGGTATGATCTTCAACTTTGTGGCCGCCTTTGCCGTCCAGAAAATGACTGGCGAAGCACCGCAGCATATTGAAGACATGGTGGAAAGCCTGCGCTACCCCAAAGGCGCCGGCGAAGCCACAGGCCACTAATCGCCCAGCGATTCATTCGACCCAACCTCTGGCCGCCCTCTGGGCGGCCTTTTTTTTGTGGGGAATTAAAAACCCCGAGTCTCGGGGAAAATGACTGCTATCAGATTGATCCAGGCCGATGCCCTAATTAGTGAGAACAGGCCCTATCTATCGCATAGATCGGCAGCCCTTTCGAAACGAATTGTCTCGTGCACCTTGCCGGCAACGGGAATGACCAAAAAGGCCGTACCGGCGATGGCCGTGGTTTCCTGAACATAACCCTGTCCCCGATCGTCTATCCCTATTCGCGTGGCACTTCGCATCGCACCGATAAACACATTGCCGGGCTCCCTGGCCCCGGAACCCTCGAGCCTGGCAGGCAATAGGATCTGCCCAGACTGGAACTCAAAGTTCTCACCGGCGACAAACGTTTGCCGCTGCACCACATGGTGATTCGCAACGGCTGCAACCATGAATCTATTCCCCGGCAATGGGTCGACGTTGACGGCATCGATGGCACTGTGATCAAGCGCCTGTCCGGGCCAGATGATGCGGGTTAAAAAGTGCGTCTGGGCAGCGCTGTCGGCACTGCTGCGGTTGAGATAACAGCCGGAAAAGTTGCCGAGATCGGTTGTCATCGCGGCTGCGGGGATATTTTCAGGGTTATCGGAAACAACACAGCCGCTGCCCAATAGCGCGACACCCAGAAAAAGAGCCTTGTAGCGCAATGGCATACAGTTCATCGGGAACAGCATGCCCTATCTGGATGCGGACAAGTCGTTGTGCCGCATCCGGAAAGCGTTTCTGTGTGAAGCTTTGAGCATCAGAGATCGTGCATTCTGCCGGTTTGCGTTGAGAGGCGCATGACTTCATGTTTTTCCATGGCCAGCAGGGATTCCAGCAGGTCTTTGGCGCCGTGTGTCTCCGCTTTGCTGATGAGGGTGCGGTACAGATCCATCACCTGTTCGTGGAAGCTGAATACCTCGCGACAGATATCGTCGTAGCTGAGGTCTTCGTAGTGCGTATCGCAGCGTTGGTTCATGGTGAATGGCTGATGAGACAGGTAGTCATATACATAGGTATGCATCGCTTTCGGATCGGCTTGAGCTTCGAACCCTTCAATCATCTTCGCCAGTTTGACCTCGTGATCGGCCAGATACTCAAGCAATAATCTGGCGCCTTCGCCTCTGTGTTTGGCGGCGCCATGTACCAGACACTTGGCCAGGTGCCCGTGCAGCTGGCGGGTCCAGTCAATCAAATCAGCAAAAGTCTTAATATCCATCCCGCACTCCTCGTCACGAGTTTTTGTTTTCAGAATTTTTGGCGTCTACGGGCCATGTCGCAAAGGCAATAAAATACAGTAATCCCAGGTTCACAAAGGGCACCAGCATCAAAATGCTCAGCCAGCCGGGCAACCCGGTGCGCAGGCAGATTCGCCACACCGGCACAACCACCACTATGCCGATCAACAGCATCCAGACCCAATGGCCCGTCCACATGGCATCGTACATCATGGGAATCACCTCCCGCATGAGGTCAGCTTATAAGCTGCCTCATTCCCGTTCTTGCCTGGGTTGAGTTTAGTTCCAAATTATCCAGATTGCGGCAAAAAAGCTGCGATGTATTGATCTGGATTAGTTGCTCACCAACTCTGGTACAGGCTGCCTCAGGCAGGCCTGGCGTCGATGGCACCCGTGCAGGCATGGCTGCGAAAGCCTTGGTAATTGAGATGGGGAGAGCGGGGATAGGGTTGGACGTTAGAACCGGGTGCCCGGATAGGCGGACCTTCTGCCGGGATCGGCGCTACTCGCTGATTTTGCCCCGCAATGCCTTGGTCTTGCCCCGTTGGGTCTTGCTGTCCAGTCGTCGGGTCTTGGAGGCCTTGGTTGCCTTGGTGGGAATGCGGGCCTTCTGCACCCGCATGGCATCGATAATCAGCACTTTCAAGCGCTCCAGGGCATCAACCCGGTTTTTCTCCTGGGTGCGGAACTGCTGGGCCTTGATCACCACCACGCCGTCACTGCTGATGCGGTGATCTTTCAGCGCCAGCAGGCGCTGTTTGTAGACCTCGGGCAGGGAGGAGGCGCGAATATCAAAGCGCAGGTGAATCGCCGAGGAGACCTTGTTGACGTTCTGGCCACCCGCACCCTGGGCGCGGATCGCAGTGAGTTCAATCTCGTCGTCGGGGAGGGAAACGTTGGTGGAGATTTGCAGCACGGTTTGGATCGCCAAATGAGTGTGAACAGGTCCTGGGGGATAGAGTAGAGGAAAAATACCCTCATGGCACCTGAAGTAGCGGGGCCATGCTGTCTCGGCAGTCCCAGTGTGAGCAGGCTCTGGAAACTGACACATCGCGCCATGAGCGGACGGGATACGCCAGATTTCCCCCGGCTGCAAGAGCCGCCGGGAAAATGCTTTCTTTACTGCATAACAACCCGCGCTGTCCGCCAGTTTATGTTTTGCGACGGCGAATCGGCCGGGCTGTGCCGACCGGTTGTCAGAATACAACTAAAAAACATATTTCGATTTTTGGGGTCTCGATTGACGATAAGAACTTAATCGTCTTTCCCTGTCGAAAAGATGCTCTAAGCTATGGTGACGGCATGGATGTCGACGATGGCTTGGGTTGTTCTGTCCGGTGAAGAGGCGCCGCCTGGCACCTGGTTTCCGGTTGGCAGAGTGATCGTGGTCAGCGTTTCGCCGGGAAGGTGTGCGTTCGAGGTCGCTCCCAGGAAATGCAATTGCTGGACTTCCCGCCACAGGTGGCTGGAGTTGCGGGGCTTGCTGTACCTCGGGAAACTGAATCTGGCGGGGCACCTTTAGCCGGCAACGGCAGCGGAATACTTTGTTCGCTGTGGCGTCAGTCGCCATGCCGTCACCACAGACTCAACAGTGACTGTTCAGACAGGTTTTCGTTACAACGGAGGTAACAAAGCATGGCAATCAAGGTACTGCTTGTTCTCGATGGCGTTTACCGGTTCGAGGAACCGGCGGCGTCAACGGACTTCACCTATACCACCCTCGTCAGCGCGCTCACCAGTGCCGGTATGCAGGTGACGCGGGCGCACCGCAACCCCGCCGGCGATGGCGATATCGCGGATTTCAATTTCGCCACCAGCGCAGACTTGCTGGAATACGATCTCCTTTGGCTGATCGGCTTCGACGGGCGCAATGCATTTCCCGGTTCGACCAACCCGAGCGGCAGCAACAAGCTGGAGGCGGCCGAGCTGGGTGCAATTGCCCAGTTCATGGACGCGGGTGGCGGCGTGTTCGCCACCGGGGATCACGACAGTATCGGCGCGGACATGTGTGGTTACATTCCCCGGGTGCGCACGATGCGGGCCTGGTTTGGGGAGGGCGATGGCGCCTCACCGATGCCCGCCGATTTTCCGCGCAACTTTCCTGTCATCAGCTCGGGGCGCGCCGATACCGTGCAGAAAAACCCCCTCGGCGACTACGATCTGAATGACGACGGCATGGACGAGAGCCATGTCTATTTCGAAAACCAGTCCGACTCCATTCCCCAGCCCATCACCCCGACCACTTCCCCGGCGCACCCGATCCTGCGCCGCAACGGCATGGACATCACGGTTTATCCGGACCACATGCACGAGGGCCAGACCCTAGGCGAAGGGGATCTCCTTGAGTCCTACTACACCCACACCCTGCCCAGTGGGGTGGACCCCGGGTTTGTGGAATTTCCGGTGGTGGACGGCCAGCGGGAAACCCCCAAGGTCATTGCCACCGGGCAGGTGCTCGAACATTCGCAGATACTGGCCGCCTCCGGCACTACCCTGGATCCCGCGATTGCCAGCGCCAAGACGGTCAATACCCTCTGCGTCTACGATGGCCGCGAGGTCGGCGTGGGCCGGGTGGTGACCGGCGCAACCTTCCACCACTACATCGACATCAACCTGACCGGCTCCAGTGACATCGATACCGACGAGGAAAAGGCGCTGACCGGAGCGGATGCCGTCAAGGGGCAGGGTTACAACTACCCGGGGGCCGAACAGACCTTTGCCGATATCAAGGCCGTCTATGTGAACATTGCAAAATGGCTGGCGCGGCCGCGCCCGGCCATCGGCCTCATCCTGGAACGCAGCACCTTCAGCCAGGACGAGGTGGGCGTCGGCCCCATCTTCGAGGGGGCGATTCTGGTCACGGTTGACGGCTTGAAACCGAGCCAGTTTCCCGGCGGCCCCATTGACGATCTCACCCCCTCAAACGTCGACCTCAACAACTGGGCGCCGGAGATTGCACTGTTCGACCAGGACGGCATCGCCCTGACCAATGGCGACGGCATCAGGGTGGAAGCCACCGGCGTGGACAGCGATATGCCAACACTGCCCGACCAGCTGCAACGGTTCACCTTCACCTACCGCATCCGCTTCGTGAACGAGAATGCCTTCGGCTTTGTCGAACTGTTCAGGAATTTTCGGGTGGACGCGACGCTGACATCCAGCGCGGTCGCGGACCCCTTGACCGATTCCGCCTGGATGCAGCTGGTCAAGTCGGCCAACCCCTTTATGCTCGACCTGGACGGGGCCGGCGCCAAGACCTGGCTCAGTTCCGATGTCCGCGTGTTTCCGGTGGTGGAGGGGGAGACCGTCTTCGGCCAGACGCTGCCGGCCAACGCCTCGAAGTCCCAGGCCTACACGTTTGTCCGCAACCTGATGGCCTCGATCAGTGTGGCGCAATTTGAAAGCCTGAGTATCTCCCAGGCCGAGTCCACCCTGAGCCCCTTCCCCACCACCACGGGGTCGGGCAAGAAAGTCTACAACTTTGCCATTGCCCGCGTGCGGTTGAACGGCGAATCGGCGGCCGCCAGCCAGGTGCGGGTGTTCTTCCGGATATTTGTCTCGCAGACCACGGCGGCGCTCACCTACCGTCATCCCGAGGGCGGCGTGCCCCTCGACGGCTATAAACAGACCGCCGGCGCCAACCCGATTGCCGTGCCCGGCGTCACCAGCAGCGGCGACAGCTGGTTGTCGTTCCCGTTCTTCTCGGAAAACCGCGCGGCAAGCCCCGGCGCGCAGACCGACGACGCCAACGTCCAGGATATTTCGCCCAACCCGGGCTCCGAGGTGTCGACCTTTTTCGGCGCGCTGCTCGACAACAACCTGAGCGAACCCTATCTGCCGCCGACACCGCTGTCCGGCGATCCGGCCATCAGCCTGTCCGATCAGTTGATGGGCGAACACCAGTGTATCGTCGCGCAGATCGAGTATTCGGGAACGCCGATTCCCGACGGTGCCAAGCCCTCCACCTCGGACAAACTGGCCCAGCGCAATCTCGCCATGAGCGCGGTCGCCAACCCGGGGCTCGACGCTTCGCGGATGGCCCTGCACACCTTTGAAATCGAGGCTGCGCCGGGACCGATTACCGAAACCCTGCCCCCCGACGAGCTGCTGCTGGAATGGCTGGGCGGCGCCCCGGACGGCATCTATACCCGTGTCTATATACCCAGCTGGAACGCCCGGGAAGTGGTCGAACTCGCCGACCGGATTTATCCCCGCCATGGGATCAGCGTCGACGGTGAGCACACGGTTATCGTGCCGGGGGGCGGCACCCGCTATATCCCGTTGCCGCGCTGCCTGTACCGCCAGACCGGTGTGGTGATGGCGGAATTTCCCCTCGGTATCAAAAAAGGCCAGCGCTTCGACCTCGCGGTGAGGCAGATTAGCAATCGCAGCCGCGATGCCGGGATAGAACGACCGAAGACCAAGCTTATCTCCGCCAAAGAGGCGCAGAAGCTGCTGTCCGGACTGTCTGAGCCGGCAGCGGCCGCCACCCGGGGCCGCAGGACCAGGGCGACTGCCGCGGGGCGGGGGACATTCGACCTCGGTGACAACAGGACCCTGGTGACCAACCTTGCACTGTTCGACATGGCGGGGGATGGCGCCGTCATTGTGCAGTCCCCCGATCCGGAGAAAGTGGCCGCCGCCCGGCGCCAGGCCGGGTTGTGGCGCGAGACGGTGGGCAGCTTCCAGCTCGGGGTGCCGGTGTCCGTCAAGGACGACATGCTGCTGCACCATCTGCGGCTGCTGTCGGTGTTGCGCTGGCGGGCCGCCCGGTTGCGCCGGGACAGCCGCTGGTACAAGACCTTCATCTACTATCTGGAACTCATTGCCAATAAAGTTCAGGCGCTGGGGGGCAATCCCTTTGTGGTGCCGGCCACCCCCGATGGCCATATCGGCGGCGCCGGTACCCTGGCTCCCGGGCTTCCCGGCGACGGCGGCAAGCCGGGTGGTGGCGACGGAGATGGGGCGGGCGGTGTCGGCGACCCCGGCGATCCGTTCTTTGAACCGGGGGATGACGACTGGCTCGAGGATAGCAGCGGGCTCGGCGATCCCGGCAAGGTGAAGCCGGTGATGCTGTCGGGTAAGGTGAGCGGCCTGTTGTATGACCACTTCGGCGATTTCGAAGGGTTTACCCTGGAGAGTTACGGCGGTCGCCATGTCCGCCTCTACAGCCGCGAAAGCGAAATTCTGAAAATTGCCGAAAGGGCCTGGCTCGAGCGCTATGTGGTGACGGTTTTGACTGTCTCCGGCTCAAGTCGGCGGGTGCGGCGGATTCTGACCCGGGGCTACTCGGATTCCTGAGGACTGGCGAATTTAGGCATGCACGTCGACTCCCGCGCACCCGGGGGTCGACCTGTCTTGGTATTCGACGAGCTTGTGACGCACCATAACCACGGTGATATTCAAACCCCGCCGCCGCCCGTTTCCCCTTGTGGCCTCGCGCCGAAGCCAGTTCCCAAGAGCTCTGCCGACAGCAACGCAAGTCACATAGAGATAGCTTGTAGCGGGCTGTTTTTTTAGCTGCTTTGCGGCCACGCCTGTGCGATGTTGGATTATAAAAAACAGCAAGTGATAAAGGGATTGCACCGCAGTGCACCCAAAAGACATTGTCATCGCCTACGCGGAGGCCTTCAATCCCGGTGATCTGGACGGGATTTTACGCTGTTCACCCCTATGGCAGTGCCGCTGGTCTTGTTCGGATGCCCCGTTAATTCCCGCTGCTTGAGGTTTGCCCGGGACTGCCATTCCACCTTAGCCTAATTGTCCGCCATCAAGGCGCGGGTCTACCTTTAGGGTAAAGTAGGGGTGGGTAGCATCGGGACATCGTTATGACAGTCAGTGTGGAAGTGGCAGCGGTGCGGGATTTTCTCGCCACCTGCACGCCCTTTGACGAATTGCCGGAGGAGCAGTTGACCCTGGCGGCAAGCCGGGTGGAGATTGCCTATTACCGCGCCGGGGAGTCGGCGGGAATTCTCGACTACGCCAACCCCTGTCTGTTTGTGGTGCGCAGCGGCGCCTTTGAGGTTCGCAACGACGAAGGCCAGTTACTCGACCGGGTCGCGCCTGGCGGTTATTTTGGCTATCCCTCACTGTTGACCGGTGACACCATTACCAATCGCGCGGTGGTGATTGAAGATGGCCTGCTGTATCAGCTCGATGCCGATACCTTCCAACAACTGCGCACCCTCAGTCGTCCCTTCGATCGCTTTTTTAACCAGGCCTATGCCAGGCGTTTGCGCCATGCGGTGCGTTTTCGCGAACAGAATTACCAGCTCACCCGCCGGGTGGGGGATCTGCCCGCCCGTGTGCCGGTGAATGCCCATCCCGATCAGACGGTGTCCGAGATCGCCGCCTTGATGTCGGTGGAACGGGTGTCATCGGTGATGGTGGTGGATGATAGCGGGCAACTCTGCGGGCTGGTGACGGACCGGGATCTGCGCGCGCGCGTGGTCGCGGCCAAACGCGGCCCGGAGACACTGCTCTCGGAAATCATGACCCTGGAGCCCACCACGGTCTCTGCCGAAAGCCTGGTGTTTGAAGCCCTGTTGCTGATGACCGAAAAGAACATCCACCATCTTCCGGTCACCGCAGAGGGGAGACCGGTATCGATGTTGACCACCACGGACCTGGTGAAGGTGCAGAAATCTGATCCGGTGTTTCTGATTGGTGAAATTGGCCACCAGGATACGGTGGCAGGATTGCAGCAGGTGGCCCGGGACATTCCCGAATTGTTGCGCAGCCTGATTCGCGCCGAAGCCAGCGCCGACCAGATTGGTCGCCTGCTCACCACGGTGACGGATGCCCTGACCCGGCAGTTGTTGAAGCAGGCCCTGGCCAAACTGGGTGAACCGCCGGTACCCTTTGCCTGGCTGGCGTTCGGTTCCCAGGGCCGCCGGGACCAGACGGCCATTTCCGATCAGGATAACGGCCTGCTGATGGGCGACGGTGTCACCCCGGGTGACGACGGGTACTTTCTGGCGCTGGCACGTTACGTCAACGACGGCCTGAACAGTTGCGGTTACCTGTACTGCCCCGGCGACATCATGGCCTCCACCAATGAATGGCGACAGCCGCTGGTGGGCTGGAAGAAACAGTTTCTGCGCTGGATCAACCAGCCCTCGTCAAAGGCCTTGATGCACGCCAGCATTTTCTTTGATATG
>NZ_JBFHQR010000055.1:0-12808 GCF_041592135.1 Porticoccus sp.
CTCGGTGTACCATAGTTCCTGGTGAGCGAGCTTGCCGCGCCGCTGGCGATTGAAGGCGTGCTCTACCAGGGCACAGTGCAGTGCCAGGCAACCTTCATCCCCGAGGGCCGGACGCAGGCGTGTCTTGACGGCTCCGGAGCGAGGCGCCCTGGCAAACTGCACCAGGCAGCCGTCGGGAAAGGCCAGCGTCATTGGGGAGTATCGGGATAGTAGCGCTGCCACAGCGCGCGCGGGGAGACGCCGACAAAGTAAGCCAGTCGCAGGCACCACATCTGCAGGACGGTTTTGAGAATACCCCGCTGCTCCCAGCGGCGACTGGAGGTCAGCACCGGCGCGCCCAGCACGACGGGCCTGACAAGGCGTTTCAGCTGGCGGCAGAGGGCCACGTCCTCCATCAGCGCAATGGCTGGAAAGCCGCCCCGCTGTTCAAACAGCTCGCGCCGCACAAACAGCGCCTGGTCACCGGTGCCGATACCGGTGAGGCGCGAACGCCAGGTCATGGCCCGCTCAATGACCCGGAACAAGCCCTGTTTGCCACTGAGTCGGACAGGGAAAAATCCCCATTGCGCAGCCGCCAGCCAATGGGGTGCGAAGCCCTCCGGCAGACGGGTATCGGCGTGCAGAAACAGCAGGTATTCGGCATTTGATTGTCCGGCGCCGGCATTCATCTGCAGCGCCCGCCCCGGCGACCCACTGATTAGCCGGTCGACGTGGGGGTGGGCCAACACCATGGTGTCATCGCCGCTGCCGCCATCCACCAGGATAATCTCGACACCGGCTCGGCGCAGCGGAGCGAGACTGCGGAGGCAATCACCGATCTGGGCCTGTTCATTGAGCACCGGAATCACCACACTGAGGGACGGGGGCATCAGACCAGCGCTCCACCACAGCTACTGCCCTGTCCGGCGGTACAGCCATAACAGTGCTCACCGATGGCGATCGGCTGCCCGATCAGGTCATCGTGGAGCAGATCGCGCAGATGACGCGAGCGGGTTGAGGCGATCAGGACGGCAGAATCGGACGCCATGGGCAGCTCTAACATCTGGTTAAAATCGCAATCGTAAAGGTAACCCTGCCAATCCACGCTGACCGTGTCGCGACACATCAGCCCGGCGAGGTTGGATGACTGGAAATTGTCCCGCAACAACTGCATATACGCCTGGTATGCCCCCTTGGCCAACAAGCTCGCCCCAAAGCGGCTGATGGGCATATTGGCAAGGGTGTACAGGCGGTTAAAACGGATACCGAAATCCTCCAGCAGACGCTGCTGGTAATCCCGTTCCAGCGGCTGTTGTGGGGGGGGCAGAAAAGCGCCTCCGGGGTTGTAGACCAGGTTGAGGGGCAGTTGCGGGTCGCTGCCGTAACCCAGCGTGTTGAGCAACTGAAGCGCCTCGATACTCTGTCGAAAAACCCCTTTGCCGCGCTGCTGGTCGACATTGTTCTCGGTATAACAGGGCAGTGAGGCGACAACGGTAACCCGCTGCTGCGCCAGGAACGCTGCCAGGTCCTCATAACCGGGCTGCAGCAGGATCGTCAGGTTGCAGCGGTCAATCACCTCGACCCCCAGCTGCACCGCTTCCGCCACCAGATAGCGGAAGTGGGGATTCATCTCCGGGGCGCCACCGGTCAGGTCCAGGGTGGCGGGACGACGCTGGCGCAACACCGCCAGTAGCAGTTCGACAGTTTCCCGATCCATCAGCTCCGTGCGAGTGGGGCCGGCGTTGACATGACAGTGGCTACAGCTCTGGTTGCACAAATAGCCCAGATTGGCCTGCAGTGTGGCGAAACCGGTTCGTTGCAACGGGGGAAAGTCTGTTTCCAGCAATAGCGGTCTGGTGTCTTGCATAGGGGCATTCTGCCAAGCTGAGAGACTGTCTGCATGTGACCGGCAGCCACAGGAAAAGTTTACCGGTGCCGATACTGACAGGTAGTATTATTCCGGTTTTAGTACAGCAGGGAAATCACCCCCATGAGCAACCTCCCCTACCAGTCGATCGTGGTGCTGACCGGCGCCGGTATTTCAGCGGAGTCGGGCATCCGCACCTTCCGCGCCAGTGATGGCCTGTGGGAGGAACATCGTATCGAGGATGTGGCCTCGCCGGAAGGCTTTTTGCGGGACCCTGCCACCGTGCATCACTTTTACAACCTGCGCCGCGAGCAACTGCTGCATCAGGGCACAGCGCCCAATCCGGCCCATCGCGTGCTGGCGGAATTTGAAGCCCGCTTCCCCGGCAAGTTCACCCTGGTGACCCAAAATATCGACAATCTTCACGAACAGGCGGGCAGCCGGGCACCCCTGCACATGCACGGCGAATTGCTGAAAATGCGCTGCGGTCACAGCGGGAGGATTTTCGACTGCCTGGAGGAGACATCGCCCACATCGGTTTGTCCCTGCTGCGGCGCACCGGGCAACCTGCGCCCACATGTGGTGTGGTTTGGGGAAATGCCCCTCTATATGGATGCTATTTACGCAGCACTGGATGCCTGCGACCTGTTCATCGCCATTGGCACTTCCGGCAACGTCTATCCGGCGGCGGGATTTTTCGAAGTGGCCCGCGCTGCGGGCGCCCATACCGTGGAACTCAACCTGGAACCTTCCACCAATGGCTCCCACTTTCGAGAACAGCGCTACGGACTGGCCTCGGCCATCGTACCCGCCTACTTGAATAGCCTTTGCGCCTAACCCGATAGCACACCACCCTTGCCCTCTCCGGCAAATACCGGCCAGTGATCGTCGGACGGCGCTTCCTCCCGCTGGTGGTAGGCTTCCTTGACCGCATACAGCAGGCAGTCACTGACCGCAATGAGCGGCGAAGTGGTCACCATAAACAGCTTCAATGTGATCGCGGGGTATAGCTTGCCTTCCCTGGCCACAAAATACTGCTCGATAACATTGTTTCCCAGGGCATCCACCAGCCTGAGTGCATCCAGTCCCCGCGCCCCTAGCCAGGCGAGGGGTGAACCGGGCCGGGCCACACCAAAATTGCGCCGGTCGATGTGCAGCGGCAAGGTGATATCCATGCCCGGGCGGGGCTGGTCCGCATAGCAGAGACTGGCCCCCTCAAGCAGCTCAAGGCGCACCGGATGGCGATAGATATCCATTTCCAGCATGCCTTCCCGTATGCCCTCATCCACCTGGGCCAGGTTCTCCGCCCCCATAAAACGTTGCAGGCCCTGCAGGGCGATGTGGTCCGAGAGTACCTGGGCGGCCCCGCCGCACTCGACCGTCAGAATGGGACAGCCGAGATCACTGACCTCCATCAGGGCGCCCAGGCGAATGTCGGTCACAACCAGCCGGTGGGTAAACAGTGCCGCCAGTTCCAGGAAACAATTGTGTTCGGCAGCGCACACGGCAAAGGCCGGACCGTCGCCCGAGGTGTTATGGAGATCAATGACCGCCTCCGGGGCGTGCTCGCGAATCAGCTCCAGCAGCGCGCGCGCCAGCTGCCCCTGTTCCCCGTCAAATGGTGGCCCAAACAAGCGATTCATATCCCGCTGACAATTCAGGAAGCGGTGGCTGAACCCCGGTTCGGCCAGCGCGGCTGCCACCGAGACAATGGCCAGCAGGGTGGTCACCTGCGGCTGAAATTCGTCGCGCAATAATTGGTGGATGGCCTTCAGCCCGGAGGGTTCGTTGCCGTGCAACAAGGTGACCACAAAGCGACAGCGACTCCCGTCCCGACCGTCCAGGCGGATCAGGGTCGGGGCTGACAGTTCGCGCAAAAAGTCCTCCACGGTCTCGGGAATCCGTGACGGAGACGGATTGTGAAGTACCCGGAACGCTGCGAACTCTGACATAAAACGGCTGATACCTCGCTGTCATTTACCCAAATTTTAACACCGCCTACCGACGACCGCTCACAGGTCCGGCCAGCGGGCCACCGGGATGTTCTGCTCTGAAAAGCGGCGATAACCCTGCACCAGATCCTGGCTGGCCTGCTGGCGGGAGCATTGGCCCGCCAGCAGGCGGTTGAATTGCCGCAACTGCCAGCTGGCACCGGTCTGTCGGCACTGTAGGCGCTCTTCAATCAGCGCCAGCCAGCGGGCAGTTTCACCCGGGGCAACACCGATCTCCACCAGTCCCTCCCCGGCAAGGTGCAAGAGCTGTCGAAGCACATCGACCAGAGGCCGCTCCGTCAGTCCATTCTGTCGGGCAGTGGGCCAATAAACCATGGCCTCCATGCCAAACTGGGCGGCGCGATAAAAATTCTCGCAGGCACAGGGAAATGGCTGCGCCGACAACAATGGATCAATTCCCCGCGCCAACCCCTGTGCCAGGCCGATAAACAGGGCGGCATTCGCCACCATGTCGGCGATAGAGGGTCCGGCGGGCAGCCCGCGCATTTCGATGCGCAGGTGAGGCTCCCCGCCCGGATCGTAGATGGGTCGGTTCCAGGACCAGATGGTGCCATCGTGCAAGCACAGTTCCGCCAGTTTGGGCGTGCCCCCCCTGGCCACCACGGCCAACGGCTCTTCGTCGCTGACGATGGGAATCAAGGGCGGATAGAGCTGTACTGTTTCGCGAAACAGTTCGAACGGGCTGTGGCGCAGCCAGCCATGGCCAAAGCTGACCCTCGGTGGTGGACAGCGCAGTCCGGGCACGGAAACCAGTCCGTCGATGGCCTGGCAGAACAGTGGCACCCGGGTTTCCTGCCACAACCGGTGCCCCAGCAACAGCGGGGAGTTGGCCGCCACCCCGATCATCAACGGGGTGATCAACTGCACCGCATTCCAGAGCCTGACAAAGTCCGTGCCGGCCGGGCGGTAGTGAATCTGGAAGGAGGTACAGGCCCCCTCCACCGTCACATCTTCGTGCACCAGCTGCATCACATCCTGGCCTTCAATGCGGATCCCGCGGCTGCTGTCCCGGCTCTGTCGGATCGCCTCCGCCAGCACGTGATAGCGGGGAATATCGGTCATCGCCTGGGGGCCAAAATCGCCTTCGCGGAGAGTTGGCAAGATGCCGATGGCAAGCACCGAGCCATCCCGCCGGGCCATGAAGGCGCGCAACAGCGACAGCTTGTCCAGCAGCTGTTGTTGCAGAGCGGAAAAAGGTTCGCCACGGGCCTTGACCGGCTCGAGGTTGAGTTCCAGGTTGTAGCGGTTCAACTCCAGCGTCAGCCCCGCGTCCCTGAATGCCCGCTGCACCAGCAGGTTATCCGGAACGGGATAGCCGTCGCCGTCCACCAGGTACAGTTCCAGTTCGGCACCGATACTGGCTTCACCCGCGCCAAAACCGGGGCGCTGCAACACCCGTTCCAGGGCATCCAGACAACAGTGCAGCTTGCTCTGGAATGCCTGGAAGTCCTCGCTGCGGAAGCTGGCCTGCTGAATTGACTGGCCCATCAGCTTTACTCCCCCCGTATCAGGGGCTGACTTGAACCTTAATTATGGCCCCTGTTCCGGAAACCGACTCAGGTGGGCGCCTCGGGGCACCGTGGGAAAGAGCTTTTCCAGGCTCTCGGAACGGCCCGATGCCGTTTCCATACGGGCGTGTTTGCGACGCAATTGACGCGGCTCCAGCACACCACAGGAGTGGGCGATCATGCCCACATCATAGGTCATATTGAACACATAGTTGGCCACCCGCTCCGATTTGAGCGTCGGGTCGAGCCCCTTTTGCAACCTGGGGTCGTGGGTCGTCACCCCGGTGGGGCAGGTATTTTTGTTGCACTGCATGGCCTGGATACAGCCCAGTGAGAACATGAAACCCCGCGCGGAGGTGACGAAGTCAGCCCCCATGCAAAGTGCCCAGGCCACGCCGGAGGGGACAATCATCTTGCCGGAGGCCACCACCTTGATGCGTTCCCGCAGCCCGTAGCCATTCAGCAAGTCCACCACGGCGGGCAGACTCTCCCGAATCGGCATGCCCATGTAATCCATCAATGCCTGGGGTGCCGCACCCGACCCGCCTTCGGCGCCGTCCACCGTGATGAAATCCGGGGCCGATTCAATACCGCGCGTTAGAATCAAGTCGAACAGCTCTGCCAGCCAGTCGGTATCGCCCACCACGCCCTTGAACCCCACCGGCTTGCCGGTTGCCCGGCGCACCTGCTCAATCATGTCCAGCAAGTCGGCGGCATTGGCGATTTCCGGATGACGGTTGGGGCTGATGGCATCCTGGCCGATGTCGATGGCGCGGATACGGGCCACCTCCTCGGTCACCTTGGCCGCGGGCAGAATACCGCCCTTGCCCGGTTTGGCGCCCTGGCTCAACTTGATTTCGAACATTTTCACTTCCGGATAAGCGGCAACGGCCGCCAGCCGCTCCTCACTGAGCAGCCCTTTGGCGTCGCGAACCCCAAATTTGGCGGTGCCAATCTGGAACACCAGGTCGCAGCCCCCTTCCAAATGATAGGGCGCCAACCCGCCCTCGCCGGTATTCATCCAGCAACCCGCCCTGGCCGCTCCGCGGGACAGGGCCCGCACCGCCGGCTTGGACAGGGCGCCATAACTCATACCGGAAATATTGATAATGGACGCGGTGGTGTAGGGATGCTCACAGTAGGGGCCGATGGTGATCGGACTGGGCGCCACCGCGTCCTCCCCCCGGGTGGGGTAAGCGCAGTTGACAAAATAGATGGACCCCACCGGCCTGAGATCCCGGGTGGAGCCGAACGCCAAAGTGCGATCCACATCCTTGGCCGCGCGGTAGACCCATGCCCGCTCGGCCCGGTTGAAGGGCATTTCCTCGCGGTCCATGGCATAGAAGTACTGGCGGAAGAACTCGCCCATGTGCTCGAACAAATAGCGAAAGCGGCCAATCACCGGGTAATTGCGGCGCACCGCGTGTCGGGTCTGGGTGACATCGATGATGTACAGCACAGCCACCCAGATCAGCCCCAGCCCCAACGAGACCACAAACAGGGCCGCCAGCGAGTTGAGAATGGCATATATCCAGTTCGAGGCCGCAAGCTCCATAAACCAACCTTTCAAAGTCCTGTCCAGGGGGCACGGCGACACCGGATCGGCGCCCCCGCCTGTCGCCATGTTACGCTTGCGCCGCGTCCAATCCAATTGATCTTAACGGTGGAGTAAGCGTTTAAAACTGGGCATAATCGCCGCCTCAATTGCTGCTGACTGGCGATGTTATGCCCAGAAAGACCCTGCGCCGGTTTTTGCCAGACCCGCACAAAACGGTTCAACTGCGCCCCATCCGCTGGATGGGTCCGCTGTTGCGCGATCCCAACCTGTTCCATATCAACCGCTATTCCATTGCCTCTTCGTTTTTGATCGGCCTGTTCTGCGCTTACCTGCCCCTGCCCGGTCAAACATTTATCGCCGCACTGCTGGCCCTGATTTTTCGCACCAATCTGCCCGTGGCAGTGGGCCTGATCTGGGTCAGCAATCCCCTCACCATTCCCCCCATGTTCCTGTTTGCCTACAGCGTCGGCATCTGGCTGCTGGGCCACCCGGAAACCCACTTTGCCATTGAACTCAGCTGGGACTGGGCGGCGGCCCAGGGCAGTTCCATCTGGCTGCCCCTACTCACCGGCTCGCTGCTCTGCGGACTGGTCAGCGGTGCACTGGGCTATCTGACGGTGCTGTTTCTGTGGCGCTGGAAGGTGATCAAGAATTGGGAGCGCCGCAAGGCTCGCCAGGGTCGGCCACAGCAGCCCTGATTGGGCGCGATCAAAATTCCCTACTCGTAGCGAAGCACTTCGGCGGGGCGGGTGTTGGCGGCGCGAAAGGCCGGGTACAGGGTGGCCAGAAAATTCAATCCCAGAGCCACGGTCACAATCATGGCGACGTCGCCCCATGAAAGTGCCGACGGCAGGTAATCAATCGGGTAAATTTCCGAATTGAGCAGCTGGTGCCCTATCAATCCTTCCAGCCAGCGAGCAATGGCGGTGATATTGAGGGCACCGATCACCCCCAGCACCCCCCCCAGACCGGCGCCAAACACACCAATCAGAAACCCCTGCGCCAGGAAGGCGAGCACGATCTCCGCCCGGCTGGCACCCTGGGTTTTGAGAATGGCAATTTCGGCACGCTTGTCGATCACCGTCATCATCAGCATGGAAATCACGTTGAACACCGCAATGGCGACGATCAGGAACACCAGCAGTGACACCAGGTTGCGCGACATTTTGATCGCCTGGAAAAGATTGCCGTGGGTTTGCAACCAGTCGGAAAAATGGAAACTTCCGGGCAGTGTGGCCAGCAATTCGAAGCCGGTCTGGCGGGCCTTGAAAAGATCTGCGACCCGCACCTGCATCCCCTGTGGCAATGCCCCGTTGCCCGCCAGTTGGGAAGCCTCACCCAGATTCACCAGCACCAACCCCTGATCCAGGGCGGTGTGGGTGGCGAAGGTGCCCAGCACAGTGAAGACCGCCACCGTCGGGGCCTGTTGCGCCACGCCCTCGCCGCTGTGGGAGGGCAGCAGCAGGGTGACCCGGTCGCCGGCACCCAGCGACAGCTTCTCTGCCACCACCGCGGCCAGCAGCAGACTGCGGGGCTGTTGCGCCAGTGCCGACAACAGATCGGCCGCGACGAACTGGCCAATAAAGGGTTCGCTCAGGGACGGTTCAATGCCCATCACTTCCACCGGCCGGGTTTTGCCCCGGCTCGCCAACATGCCCTCCAGACGGGTAAATGGCATCACTGCGGTGACATTGTCATGCTGGGCAACCCGCTGGCGCAGTTGCGCTTCGCGCTCAATGCCGCTGCTGCTGAACAGCCGGATATGGGGCACCGCGCCGAGGATTCTGGACTCCATCTCCCGGTCAAAACCGTTCATGACGGAGGCCACCAGGATCAGCAGGGCGACACCGAGCACCAGCCCCAGCATGGCCAGCAGGGAAATAAACGACACCAGTCGATTGGCGCTACCGGAGGTAAAATTGCGCAGGGCCAGGTAGAGCGGCAGCGGTCGAAACACCAGGCCTCACTCCACTCGCTGTTTGATGCTGTCAGTGGTATCCAGCAGCTGGCCGTCACTCAGGGAGAGCACCCGGTCCATGCGCGCCGCGACCCGCGGGTCGTGGGTCACCACCACAAAACTGATGCCCAGTTCCCGGTTCAGGGATAACAGCAACTGCAACACGGTCTCAGCCGTCACCGGGTCGAGATTTCCGGTGGGCTCGTCCATCAGCACACAGGCTGGATTGGCCACCAGCGCCCGGGCAATCGCCACCCGCTGGCGCTCGCCACCGGACAACTCCGGGGGCTTGTGGTCGAGGCGGTGGGACAATCCCACTTTGCCGAGCACCTGGCTGGCCTGTTGCCGGGCTTCGGCAACCGATCGCTTGCCGATCAGCAGCGGCATGGCGACGTTTTCCAGTGCGCTGAACTCGCCCAGCAAATGGTGAAACTGGTAGACGAAACCGAGATGCTGGTTGCGCCAGCGGGCTCGCTGGGATTCCCCCAGTGGCGCCATATCCTGCCCCATCACCCAGACGGTTCCCCGGTCGGGATCATCGAGCCCCCCCAGCAGGTTCAACAGGGTGGTTTTCCCCGAACCGGATGTGCCGACAATCGCCACCCGCTCGCCCCGGCGGACATCCAGCCGCAGATTGTTGAGGACGTCCACGGTGGCGGAACCCTGCCGGTAATGCCTGGACAGGTCGCGGCACTGAATGACAAGCTGCTCAGTGGTCATAGCGCAACGCCTCCGCGGGCAATACTTTTCCGGCGCGGGCTGCCGGATACAGGGTCGCCAGGACGCTGAGCACCAGGCCGAGCGCGCTGATCAGCGCCACATCCTGCCACATCAGTCGGGAGGGCAACTCACTGATGAAATAGATGTCGGGATCAAATACCTGAAAACCGACAACGCGCTCCAGCCAGCCGACCAGGTCGCCAATGGTCAACGCCAACAGACAGCCCAGCAGTGCCCCGGTCAACACCCCGAACAGGCCCACGGCACCCCCCTGCACGGTAAAAATTCGCGACACCGTGTGGGATTCCGCCCCCAGGGTGCGCAGTACCGCGATGTCGCGGCGCTTATCCGCCACCATCAGGGTCAGGCTGGCAACAATATTGAACGCCGCCACGGCGACGATCGCCGCCAACATCAACCCAACCACTTTTTTCTCCATCTCGATTGCCTGAAAAAGATTGCCCATCTCGCCGGTCCAGGTTTTGACCTGCGGCCCCTCGGGCAGGCTATTGCGCAACCGCCCGGCGACCGCATCAACCCGATAAGGATCGCTCACCCGCAACTGCACGCCGCTGACCCGATCGGCCATGCGGTAGAGCTTTTGAGCATCGCGGTAGTGCACGAAGGCCATACCGTTATCCACCTGGGCGCCCACCTGAAAGACGCCCAACACCCGGAAGCGCTTGTAGCGGGGGAAAATGCCCGCCGGGGTGACATTCAGTTCCGGCAGTGACAGCACCACCTGATCACCCCTGATCACCCCCAGCGAGCGCGCCAACAGATTGCCCAGCACCACGCCGTATTCGCCCGCTTGCAACAGTGCCAGCTCACCAATAAGCATGTGTTCACCGATGGGGCTGACCGCTTTTTCCCACGCCGGATCAATACCGTGAATCATCACACCCTGGCTGGCCGTATCCGATGACAGCAGGCCATAGCCCTCTATAAAGGGCGCAAACGCCTCGACCTCGGCATCGGCCAGCGCCCGATTGCCAAGCACCTGCCAATCGCTGACGCCCTGTTCGTCTACGACCGTGATATGGGAGACCACATTGAGAATGCGCTGGCGGATTTCCCGGTCAAAGCCATTCATCACCGACAGCACCAGAATCAGCGCCATCACCCCCAGCGCCATGGCAACAAAGGACAGCAGCGAGATAAAAGAAACAAAACCATTGCGCCGCTTGCTACGAATGTAGCGCAGGCCAATAAACAGTGGTAGGTTGGCATTCATGGCTTGGCATTTAATCGGAATACCCTGGGGCAAACAAGCGACGATTCTGTGATTGACCGCCTGTTTATGCCCTCCCCCTGGATTTTGCAGTTGCACTTGCCACAATTCTGCTTACTATAATCAACAGTGATGCTGCAAACCTCGGATATGCCGGTTATTGTTGAGATCAAGGAAATTAGACTATGAAGACGCTTTTGCTACTGCCCCTTGTCGCCCTCCTCTCCCTGCCGCTGGCTGCGGAGCAGGTGGTGGTTCCGGTCGGGCAGCAGGCAGCCGAAAAGCAGGCCCTCCAGCGCCCCGCTCGTGGCATCAGCAAGGACAAAGTCAGGGAGCAGTTTGGCGAACCCCTCAGCATGCAGGGCGCGGTGGGGGAGCCGCCGATCTCGTCCTGGGAATACGCCGATTTCCTGGTGTATTTTGAGCACGACCTGGTACTTCACTCCGTGCTAAAACGCGCCGAGCAGCCGTCGGCAGAAACACCCTGAGCCTCGGCTGAGCCGATCCCCAAAACTCCCGCCCCCCAAAACAAAAGGCGCCAACTGCTGGCGCCTTTTTTATTGCCGGATCCAGTCAAGGCCCAGCGCTATCCGGCTCGACGCCGCTTTTAGATCACCAGTTTTCTCGACTCGCGGCACAGGCGATTGATGCCGTTGATGGCGGCGATGCGATAGGCCTCCGCCATGGTCGGGTAGTTGAAGGTGGTGCGGATGAAATACTCGATGCTATTGGCCTCGCCCGTCTGGTTCATGATGGCCTGGCCGATGTGAACAATTTCCGCCGCCTCGGCGCCGAAACAGTGAACGCCAAGCACTGCCAGGGTCTCCTGGTGGAACAGGATCTTCAACACGCCCACTTCCTCACCGGAGATGTGGGCCCGGGCAATATTCTTGAAATAGGCGCGGCCGATCTCGTAGGGCACCTGCTGTTCGGTCAGCTCCGATTCGGTCTTGCCGACATAGCTGATTTCCGGAATGGTGTAGATGCCGGTGGCCACATCCTCCACGTGGTATTCGCGGGCGGTACCACACATATGCGCGGCGGCAAAGCGCCCCTGGTCGTAAGCCGCGCCCGCCAGCGCCGGCCAGCCCACCACATCGCCGGCGGCATAGACGTGGGGAACGGTTGTCTGGTAGTGCTCATTGACTTCCAGTTGACCGCGCCCATCGGTTGCCAGGCCGAGCGCGTCCAGCCCCATGTTGCGAGTGTTACCGGAGCGACCGTTGCACCACAGCAGCGCCTCGGCGTGGATGCGCTTGCCGGATTTCAACTCCATGGTGATGCCGTTGTTGCGGGTTTCGATCTTGGCGTATTCCTCGTTGTTGCGCACCGTCACGTTGAGGTCCCGCAGGTGGTAGCTCAGGGCGTCAGAAATTTCATCGTCGAGGAATGACAGCAACCCGGAGCGGGTGTTGACCAGATCAACCCGCGTCTCCAGCCCGGTAAAGATGGATGCGTATTCACAACCGATGACGCCGGCACCGTAGATAATAATATTGCGCGGGGTGCGATTGAGCTTGAGGATCGAATCGCTGTCGAAAATACAGGGGTGGGAAAAGTCCACATCTTCCGGGTGATAGGGACTGGAGCCGGTGGCGATCAGGAAAAAACGGCTTTTGATGGTTTCCCGGGTATGATCGGGTTTGTTCAGGGCTATTTCGTGGCTGTCGATAAAACTGGCGCGGCCCACATGAAAGCGAATGCGGTTGCGGGAGTATTCGCGGGTGCGGCCGTCAACCTGCTTGCGAATCACCTCGTCCGCGGCCTGCATCAGCTCTGGAAACGAGAACCAGCGCGGTTCGCCCACGGCGCGAAACATCGGCATGGTATTGAACTGCACCATGCGGCGCACTGAATGACGCAGTGCCTTCGAGGGGATGGTGCCCAGGTGGGTACAGTTACCACCCACCTGCGGGCGCTCGTCGACCACCGCAACAGACCAGCCCTGCTTCACCGCCGACATGGCCGCGCCCTCA
>NZ_JBFHQR010000056.1:0-12794 GCF_041592135.1 Porticoccus sp.
CTCACCACCGTAAACAAGATCCGGAGCCGGGTCGCCCGGATTAATACCAAACCCTGCACCTCTCAACTCATTTGGGTTGATTACCGGTGCGGCATTAAAGGTTTTCAAGTAGGCCAAAGAGTAGCCCACCGAACCCCAGGTGCCGTTCCAGCGAATACCATAGGTCATATCATCCCAGTCGGCACTCTTGTGACCGGTGTTATAGGCATTGGTGAACTGGGTAAAGTCCACACCGCGATAGGGGTGTGGAATCCAGCGACCACCTTCGATGTTGTAGTTGCTGCCCATGTCTTCATCGCGGTCCCAGCCGGGACGGATAAACCAGTTCAATGAACCGCCGTACTCAGCCAGGTCCAGGTTGAAGTTGAACAGCATCAGCGGCTTGCGCCATTCTTCGTTGTTCTCGTAGAACAGGCGGCCGCGGTAGTCGTAACCGTGCACCACGTCCATGGCCTGGAAGAAGTCAGACTCACCCCATACCAACTGCTGACGACCGATGCGCACAAACAGCCGGTCGGTGACGTTGTAGTCGAAATAGATTTCCCGGAGCATATCCATGGGCTCGTCGAGGGTGTTGTACTGATCCATAAAGTCACCCAATCTACGGGTACTATCTGGACCACTGTAGTTACCCGGCAGACCAACAGAGTTCATCCGATCTTCCAGATCATCCAGGTAATCGGTTTGCGCTTCCTCTTCAAAACGGGTGACCACCTTCCAGTTCAGCGGACCGGTTTTGATATCCCAGTCCACGTTCACGGTTGCCTTGGCCTGCGTCAGGCGGTATTTGTCATCGGCGCTGGTTTCATCGTGATCCTGCAGACCCATAGCCAGGGTTGCGCGAGCGTAACCACTGTAGCGGATCTCGAATTCCGGGCCGTCGCCATAGTTAAGGTCCACAGCTAACGCCGGGCTGCTGGCGGCCAAAAGCCCCCCGAACCCCAACAGGAAGCCACCAACTCTCTTAATGCTGGTGTTGTTTTTTCTCACCATTTTCTTCTCCCACTTATAGTTGGATATTTTTTGTTGCCGCCGTACATTCCGCACAGCAATGCGCAATATAAACAGCTTCTCCCCCTACAGCAACAACAGATTTGCTACGCAAGCACCATGCCAGCGACCAAAAAACGGCCGTTTTTACCGGTTTTTTGCTGCATCAGAACTTGTTGAACACCTCAAGCCACGGGGGAATTCCTTGAAAACCGTTTTATTATCGTACGGCTTCGGATGCAAATCGTATGATTAAAGAAAAAACTTAGCAACCCCTATCTTCCTACTATCCTCCTACTTTTCTCCTACCAAACAGGGCCCTTAATTCCCCTCGCGCACCCGCGGCTCTATAGCCATTTTGGCGTGACATCGGGATATCAGCACAACCCAAAAATACCGGAACAGCTCACCCGTCATCGGCAAAGTTGCGCCGATTGTGAGCCCGATAGCGGGCGTGGTATGATCGGCCAGGATTCGCCCTGGATGCTTTGCCGGCATTTTGGTGAGCCGATAACAACTATAATAAAAGGCAGGTTTCGAATAAAAGACAGGTTTCACCCACCGGGACACCCATCGCGAGAGACATATTATTAGGGGGTATAGGACTTTGAGGGGCTCTGATCCTAAAAAGCTGAACTGGCGTTCAAATGCAGACCTCACTTCCCAGAAGGGGATAGACCACGCGTGGGAAAAGTTCCTCTGCACGGGCGGTCATGCCGAGGGATTGCCGATTCGCGACGTGATTGCCAGTTCCTGGGAGCGCTGCCTGTCCCAAGGGGTTAACCCCGAACAGAAGGCCGCTCCGCTGCTCGCCTCCGAAGGACGCCTCTATAACTACCGTTTAAAGAACTCGGATCTTCTCGACTGCGCCCGGCCGGTGATCGAGCAGGCCAGCTTATTCCTGCAGGACCTGGAAACCATCCTGTTCCTCACCGACTACCAGGGACTCAACCTGCAAATTGTCGGCGACCAGCGCACCCTGGAGGACGCCAGCATCATCGGCCTTGTGGAAGGCAGCGGCTGGAATGAAGTGGTTTCCGGCTCCAACGCCGTGGGCACCGCCATGGCAACCCGCCGCCCAACCCAGGTTCACGGCGAAGAACATTACTGCCAGGGCTTCAAGCCCTGGACCTGCACTGCAGCGATCATAGCCGACCCCTATGACAATCAGATGATGGGGGTTATCGACCTCTCCGGCCTGTGCAGCATGTACGATAAATTCCACATCCCCCTGGTGGTCGCCTGGGCCAGCCAGATCCAGGCCGGCCTCGCCCGCAAAACTTCCGAGCAGTGGAGCACCATACTCGAACACAGCAACAGCAGTTTCGGTCGCTTCAGAAACTCCGGCAAATTGCTGCTCGATAAACAGGGGCGCCTGATTAACTTTTCCTCCAACACCAGCGCCGCCCTGGATGCTCTGGGCATTGATTACGACCCCCATTCCAAACGCCGTCTCTCAATGGAGCGTTTTGGGGGCGAAACAATTCTCTACCCCCACGACGAGGGCTGCTGGATATCGGAAGACTGGGTAGAGCCCATTCGCCACAAAGACGAACTGTTGGGATTCCAGGTTCTGGTGCCCGCCGGTCGCGTCGGTGCCCAGAAGGTAACACGCGCCCAGGAATCGCCCACCCCCCTCAAACCCGGGTTTGACCCCTTCGAGGAAATCTATGGCGAAAGTGCCTCATTCAAATCCAGCGCCAGCAAAGCTCGCCGGGCTGCAAGCACCCCCTTGCCCGTCCTCATCCTCGGTGATACCGGAGTCGGCAAGGAAGTCTTTGCCAAGGCGATTCACGACAGCAGCAACTATGCAGATGGCCCTTTCATCGACCTCAACTGCGGTGCCTTTACCAAGGATATCCTCAGCAGCGAGCTGTTTGGTCACGTGGAGGGCGCCTTCACCGGCTCCAAGAAAGGCGGCCTGATCGGCAAGATTGAGGCGGCCAACGGCGGCACCCTGTTTCTTGACGAAATTGGCGAAATGCCCCTTGAAATACAACCGGTCTTCCTGCGCGTGCTGCAGGAGAAGAAAATCTATCGGGTGGGCGACATCAAACCCATTCCGGTTGATTTCCGGCTGATAGCCGCCACCAACCGCGACCTGAAAAGTGCCGTCAACGAGGGCCTTTTCCGCAAGGATCTCTATTTTCGCTTGTCTACGGTCACCATCAGTCTCGACCCCTTGTCAGGCAGAAAAGAGGACATCGAAGGGATTGCCAAACTCGTACTCGAGCGCATCAGACAGGACAACAATGACCAGATAGCCCCCCGGCGCTTTTCGCCCGCGCTGCTAACTTCCCTGAAGACCCGCGAATGGCCGGGGAATATCCGCGAGCTGGTGAATGTCGTGGAATGCATGTGCTTTATGTCCTCAAATGAGACCCTCACCATCGACGACCTGCCCGATGGCTATCGACCGGGGGAAAGCAGCCTGCAACCGGAACTCTACAACCGCTTCCTGACCCAACCCCATGGCAATCTGGATGTGGCGGAAAAAGCCACCATCGAAGCGGCGATCAAACAGTCTGAAGGCAATATGACCCAGGCCGCCAAACAATTGGGCATCGCCAAGAGCACGCTTTACCAGAAAATGAAAAAATATGGATTAAAGAAGCCCCAGTAATCCTGAATAAAAAGCCCCCGACATTTCGGGGGCTTCTTTTATGGGTGAACAACGCTCACCGAGCCAACTTAAGCAAGTGCAACCACTCATCGGTTTTAATACATATGCTGTCCACCGTTGATGGACAGTGTCGAGCCTGTAATAAATCCGCTTTCATCTGAAACCAGGAACAGAATACCGCGGGCAATATCATGGGCGGTGCCGAGGCGGCCCACCGGAATTTTGGCAACAATCTTTTGCAGCACATCTGCCGGCACATTGCGCACCATATCCGTATCCACATACCCCGGTGCCACCGCGTTGACGGTGATGCCGAAGGATGAACTTTCCAGCGCCAGCGCCTTAGTGAAGCCGTGAATGCCCGATTTGGCCGCCGCGTAGTTCACCTGGCCGTACTGGCCCACCTGGCCGTTCACCGACCCCACATTCACAATGCGGCCGAACTTGCGCTCCCGCATACCCTCAATGACCAAACGACACATGTTGAAACAGGATCCGAGATTGGTATCGAGCACCTCCTGCCACATCTCGTGGGTCATCTTGTGCATGGTGCGGTCACGGGTGATGCCCGCATTATTGATCAATACTGAAATGGGCCCCACTTCGCGCTCAATGCGCTCAATACCTTCCTGACAGGCCCCGAAATCCGAGACATCGAACTTATAGACGGGAATGCCCGTGCGTTCATGAAACGCTCTGGCGCGCTCGTCATTGCCGCCGTAGTTGGCAACTGTATCGTATCCGGCCTCCTTCAGCTCGATAGCAATTGCCTCACCAATACCCCTTGTTCCCCCGGTTACTAATGCCACCTTAGACATATTACATCTCCTGCTTTAAGTACCTGCCAAATTACCACTTCGTCTCACTGTGCCGGCTGACGTCGGTCAACCCAACAACC
This sequence comes from Porticoccus sp., assembly GCF_041592135.1. Taxonomy (GTDB): domain Bacteria; phylum Pseudomonadota; class Gammaproteobacteria; order Pseudomonadales; family Porticoccaceae; genus Porticoccus. The sequence continues at coordinate 4,512 of NZ_JBFHQR010000056.1, forward strand.
AGACCCACAATGAACATGTCTACAATTCAGTTCGGTCAGAATAGATGTTTAAGACGCGGCAGTGAATGCGACTTTTAGCGAAGTATTACCAACCCCAGCTACAAATCTATTTCTTATAAGGTAATAAATAAACCAGCACCGGAGAAAACACAAACCCTATTCGCCACAATCAACGCATCTGCATGAAAAAGGCTTGGATAAAGGAAAAAAGGCAGGAGGGGCGAGAAGCAAAAAGCTGACAGGGCGTGATAGCAGTTTCTATCAACACCCTGCCAGGGAGGTAAAGACTTACTGGATGCGGCGCATGACAGTCACACAGTTGGTGACACCGGAACCGCCAATGTTGACGGTCATCGCCACTTCCGGGTTGCCTTTGGCCGCGACACCAATTGGCTGTCCAATCAGCTGTTTGTAGGCCAGGGCATGCATGGACGCGCCGGTGGCACCGACCGGGTGCCCCTTGGACTTCAGGCCACCGGACAGGTTGATCGGGCAGTCGCCATCCACATCGTATTTGCCCGCCATGAAGTCATAGCCAGCACGACCGGTATCAGACAAACCAATCGCCTCGGTACAGAGGATCTGGTTGACGGTAAAGCAGTCATGCACTTCGGCGAGATCCAGATCCGCCACCGTTGCACCCGCCTCATCCAGCGCCAGCTTGACGGCATGGCGCGTTGCCAGCAGATCATCCAGGCGCCCTTCGCGCGCCCTGAGTGTCATGCGATCGGTGACATGGCCAATACCGGACAACTCGACCGCGTGCTTGAAGTTGGCCCTGGCATTGTCTGTAGAGGTCAGCACCACCGCGGCGGCACCGTCGGTGATCAGCGAACAGTCGTGCAGGCGCAGCGGCGCAGCGATGATCGGGTTGCTACCCTTGCCGGACTCCGGCAGATTGAGAATCGCCTCTGCGGTGATCAGCTGATTCTTGTCCGGGATACTGCCGGGACCGAAATGTGCCAGCGGATTCTGAATACCGTTGCGGTAGTTCAGTGCCGAAATATGCGCCAGCATAATCCGCAACTGCTCATCCGTGAGGCCGTGTTTTGCCTGATAGGATTTACCCAGTTCGGCAAAGAGACCCGGGAAAGTCATGCCCAAGGCACCCTCATCCGGCCAGTAGGAGCAGCAGGCCAACGCGTGGGTTACCCCGGCGGTATCCAGGGTGTTCATCTTCTCAACACCGATGGCCAGCACGTTTTTGAAACGACCGGCAGCCACGGCGTAGGCGGCGTTGTAGATCGCCAGCGATGAGGTGGCACAGGCGCCTTCGGTGCGGGTGGTCGGCTTGAGCAGCAACCCGACCGGATCGATTTCAAGTGCCAACGGACCCACATGTTCCTGGTTGACAAACATGGAGGGCGAGCAGGAGCCCACCCAGATGGCATCGATATCCTTGGCTTCGAGACCGGCATCGGCGATGGCGCCGGCACCCGCTTCTTCCAGCAACTCATAAAATGATTTGAGATCTTCGATGACTCCGGTTTCCCGGTCGCGCTTCACAAAAGCGCCGAACTGAGTGTTATAAGCACCCACAATACTAACCTTCACGGCATAACCCTCGCTTCGGTGGTTCATGTTGAAAGAAAACGATAAAAGTGGCGTCCACTTTCATCAGATGTTACGACCGGCGTCCTGCCAGAAGACCTTGCGGATCTCCTTTTTCAATACCTTGCCCACAGGGCTGCGCGGCAATTCGTCCCAGAAAAGAACCTGCTTGGGAGCTTTGACACTGCCAAGCCTGCTTTTGCAGTACTGGATTATCTCCTGCGCATCCGGCTGCTTGACATTAGCCTTAAGTTCAACAACCGCCGTGACCTGCTCACCCCATTTTTCATCGGGGATGCCGATCACCGCGCAGTCCTTCACGGCGGGATGCGCCCAGATCAGTTGCTCTATTTCACTGGGATAGACATTGAAACCACCGGAAATGATCATGTCCCGCTTGCGATCGACAATCGACAGATAGCCGTTTGCATCCAGCACCCCGATATCCCCGGTGCGCTGCCAGCCATCCCTGCGAATCTCGGCAGTGGCTTCAGGGTTTCGATAGTAACTGCGCATCAGCAGCTTGCCGCGAACGGCTATCTCCCCCTCTGCACCGGCTGGCAGTGCCCGCCAGTCATCATCCATGACGGCCAACCCGACATGGGGCGAGACCTTGCCACAGGAGCGCAGGATTTCCGGACAATTGTGCTCGAGCGCATAGACATGGTCGGCGGCAGATAAAAACGTGCAGATCATTGGCGCTTCGGCCTGACCGTAGCTCTGCACCATCACCGGCCCGAAGGCATCAATCGCCTCCTTGAGTTTTTCCACCGACATCGGCGCCGCGGCATACCAGAAATAGCGCAGGCTGGAGTAATCGTAAGATTTGATCGACTCGTGGGCCAGCAACATATAGATCGCCGTCGGCGGCAGGAACAGATGCGTAACCCGATAGCGCTCAATGGTTTCGAGCAGTCTCTCCGGCACCATGCCGTCCATCACCACCACCGAGGCACCCTGCCGGATGGTGGCGAAGGATGCCACCCCCGCCGCATGGGTCATGGGTGCGGAAACAAGGTAACTGCCCGGAATATCCGGCGCCGGCATCAATTCATCCTGGATGGCTGCCAGTGTTTCCCAACTGCGGCTACTCCACTCAGCCAGTTTGGAGTCACCGGTGGTGCCCCCCGTGGCAAACAGGTTGACCAGGGGATCAGGCCCCGCTGGCACAACATCAATGGCGAGTTCAGCTGGCAGCTCATCGGCCAGCGCGCCGAGCTCGACCGCCAACACCTGGCGGCCATCGAATCGCAGCAACTGTTCTTCCGGGAAGACCTCGGCAATCTGGGGCATGGCAGCAACGATGCGGTCATCCACAAAGAATTTGACGGCACCGGACTTATCAATCTGCTTCTGGTTCGCCTCGAACGTGTTGCGGACATTGAGCGGCAGCCACACTGCGCCCAGGCGGGAAATGGCAAAAATACAGCAGTAGGCGGCGACGGAGTTGGGGGCATAAGTCGCAATCACATCCTGCGCCTTAACCCCCGCCTGCCGCAATGCCTCTGCAATTTCAACAGAGGCATTCACCATTTGCCGGTAACTGAGGGACAATCCGTTGTCCAGATCAACAAACTTCGCATCGCCCGACACCAGGGCCGGACTCTTATCGAGAAAGTCGACAAGACGCATGTTCATCCACCTGCTACTGAAGGCGTTGACGGTCAACCCTTGATGGTCGCCAGGGTATCCAGCACCGCTTCCGGCTTGGCATCCGCGGGAATGGTCAAATAGTAGAAACCATTTGTTGCCGGCAGCGTTTCGCCAGCCTTGGCACCCCAGAGGATGTCAGTGATTTCAACACCTTTGACTTTGGCCGCCGTCGGGGAACCCGCCGGTGCAATGGCGAAAGCCACGTCGCCAGGGACATCGTAATCCTTGTCAGCTGAAGGCAAGTACAGCCCAACGGACCAGCGGTAATGCTTGGCCACATTGTAAATGGGCTGATACCAGCTCAGCTCTTCACCGCTGGCAGGCAACAACTCGGGGTCTTCCACCAGCAGCACACCGGACAAATCCGTTTCACTGAAGTAACGCAGGAAGTCCGCCATGTACATGGCAGCGGTGTCGACGTTCATCTCATCGGGTTCCGCCACTTCGCCATTGGCGGCCTGATGCGCCTTCACCAGCAGCGAGCGTGGAGAGGGAATCACCAACACCATCGGGGTGGCGGCGCCATAATTGCTACCCAGGGCGGTGATCACCTCGGCCAACAATTCCCGCGGTGCAAATGCCTCCAGCATGGCTTTCAGGGCGACGGTCACCCGGCGCTTGCCGGCCATGGCCGGAATCGCTTCCGGGTCTTCCTTCATCCAGTGCTGGAACAGGTCCCATACATCCAGAACCACGACCTCGGCTTTCACCAGGCCATGGGCCTGTCCGTAAAAGGACATGTAGGCCGCCGGATTGGTCCACGGATTCTCATTCGCGGCCAACAACAGCTTCTTGGTGTAAGCGGTAAAATTAATCCAAAGCCGGGGGGTTTCCCCCCCGGCTGCCAGATAGGACGTCAAATCAACAGCCATACTATTTCCTTTCGTTTGCAGGAGGCAGGCCGGCTTGTTTTCTCACTTCAACAAGCTCGGCTTCAAGCTCGGAGATTCTAACATCTTTAGGATGAGTCACATAAATGGGACCCGGATTTTTGGCATCGCGCTTGTCGTGGATACTGCCCGCATAAACGCTATCCAGATCATCGTTCCAGGAACCATAGAAGGGGATGTTTTCCGGCGGGTGATCCTTGACGTGAGTCTTGACGAATTCCGCATAAGGAACGCCCTGCTTCTTGCGCAGTGCACGGTATTCAGCGCGAAGCTTTTCAGTGGCTTCAACGTCAACCACGAGGGTTTGTTCATTGAATTCCACTTTGTACAGCTTCTTCGCCCAGTCAGCCGTGATCAGGCCTTCCTCAATATCCATGATCACGTAAGTGGGATCGCGCTCGAGGGGATCACCATAACCACCGCCAGAACCCTGGGAAATCATGTACAGCTCACCGCGCTTGGAGATGTCGAAGCCCATACCCATGTGGTGAGTAGAGTACTTGGCACCCGGGAACGGTTGCTCATTCATGATTTCGTGGATGCTGTGCTTAAACATTTCAGGCGTTTTCAGCAAGATGTCATAAACATCCATTCCCTGAACCTTACACAGCGGATAGGAACCACCAGCATAACCACCGAAAAGACCCTGAATAGTCGGCACTTTTGACCCCTGTGTGGTGGTCATAAAGCCCCACTGATCACTGTCTTTAGTCGCTGCGATCATGGTGTAACCCATACCACCGCGGTATTTTCCAGGTGCTTGGGTGTTAGTGGTCATTTTCTTGGAAACCAACTGCAGGAATGGTACTTCTTCCTCGTTCATTTCCTGCTCACCGATATCCGCCATGGTGGCGAAGATCGGAGACAGCGCGTGCTCACCATCACGGTCCATACGAGCACCACCACCCATACCATTCAAGTCGGCACAGAGGTTACCCAGGGTTTCACCATGCTGGTTAACACCACCCCAAATAAAGGTGTTGATCATGTTGTGCCAGGGTGCCAGAACACGGGTGTACTTGTCCGGACAGCTGTACAGGAACTTGGCCGTCGCATGCTGAGCCACGGTGAAGCTGTGGAAAATGGACATCAAGCTCTGGGAGTTTGGCGCTGCGTAAGAACAGTCAACCAATGTGCCTTGTTGGGTCACAAATTCAACCGGAGACAGACCGGCTTGACCACGGGGCAGATCGGGCCAAATGTGGTTCATAAACGCCTGGCCCACCATACCTTTCATACCCGGCAACTGGGTATTGATGGCTCGGTTGGTCAACTCCGGACTGGTGCCGGTGAAGTCAAAGATCAGGCGATTGCCTTTCTTGGTCACAGCCAGGTTGATTTTCAGCAAGGCATTTTCACGCAGGGTGCTGTCCATAATGGTTTGAGTGCGCACAGTCATGTCAGGCCACTCGGAGATACGACGACGAACTTCAGTCACCACGCTCTCGTTGGTGTAGCGCAGACAGGCAGTCAGGGCGTCAGGGCCATCAGCAGCCAGCACTTCCTTGATACGCTTTTCGAGACGCATACAGGCAAACAGTTTTACCTTCATGTCCTCGTACTGCAGCTTCGGCTCACGTACGGAGTTTTGCAGGAAGGTCAGCAGGTCTTTCTTGATCTCATAGTTTTCCACTACTTTGAACGGAGACATTTTCAGGCCTTCGTCAAAAGAGGTTTCCGCCATGGAGGGCATGCCACCCGGCTCAATTGCACCGTTTTCACCTTCGTGTACGGTAGATGCCACCCAGCAAACCAGCTGGCCTTCGTGGAATACCGGCACGATCATGCTCTGGTCAGTGTTGTGCACGTTACCGTAGCGTGAGTCGTTGTGGATGAAGCCGTCACCTTCGCTAACACCTACCGTTTTTTCTTCGACCCAGTTCTTGATGATGAACTTGATGGGGTGGTGAACCAATGCAGAGAAGATCAGTACACCGCCAGCACTACCAATGGTCAGGTCACCTGACGCAGAGTAGATGCCGGTGATGATGTCGCCCCACTTCGCACCGGGTGCTGCACCCATCTGCTCAACCATTTCAAAACCTTCTTCACAGGCGGACTGCAAGCGTTCACGAATGGAAGCGATCTGGTTAAGATCAGTGAATTTTTCCATGCAGCGATCTTCATCCGCCGTGCGTGGCATGATGCTGTGGTCACGCATGATATCCGGATCGGGACCCAGAAACAGGGTGGTTTCCTTGAGGAATTTTGCAATCAGCTCCTGATCTTCCAGAGCCTGGTTGGTTGTTTCGTTATTCATAATCAAATACCCCTATATCTACTTAATTCTTTGAATCGACGCGGAAGAACCAAACAGCGCCCTGCTCAGCAGAAACATACTTCCAGCCCGGCTCGATCAAGTAGGTTGTTACGTCGGAAGCCACGAGACCTGGCCCCACAATCTCAGTTCCTGGAGGAATGTCGCTTTTGCGCCATACCGGAGTTTCGATACCTTTTGAACCAGTGCTAACAAAGTAACAGGTACGAGTGGTATTCGGAGCCGGCGGAGCAATACGCTCGCCCTCAGAAACAGGTTTGATATGTTTGAAGTGCACGGTGTCATGCTCAACAAAGGATGCAACGCGGATGGTATTGATACGAATACCGGCTTCCGGCGCCTGGCTACCTTCACCAAAGCGGTGACCATAGTCAGCAGAGAATTGCTGCAGGATATTCATTACATCAATGGCTGTGTTCAGAGTGTGCTTGGAAATTACCACTGTGGTTTGTACCAGCTGGTTACCGTAGCGCATATCCAGTTCCAGCGAGTGCTTAATGGAAGAGGCATCAGCACCCTGCCGCAGCAGGTCATTTTTTCCGCGCTCACTCAGTTCAGCAACGATATCGTTGAAGCGCTTGTAATCATCGAAAACTTTACGGGAGTTTGAATCGTACAGCACCAGGAACAGGGACATTTCGTGAATGTGCATCTGGTGCATGTTGCCAGCACCCAGCGCAGAGAACACGGAACTCATCGGCGGAGCCAGAATCTTGTCGATGTTCAGGTTGCTGGCGATACCACAGCAGTGCAGCGGACCGTTACCACCGTAAGCCAACATGGTGAAGTCTTCAGGGTCATAACCACGTACACGCAACTCGGTGTGCAGGCCATTCGCCATGTTGCTGTCCACTTTCTCTTTGATCAGCAGAGCAGCTTCAACCGGCTCACAATCCAGGTCATCGCAAAGGGTTTCTTCGATAGCGAACACAGAACGCTTGGGGTTCAAAGGAATGTGGCCACCGGCGTAGTTTTTCGGATCCAGATAACCTAACACCAAGTCGGCATCGGTCACGGTCGGATTCATACCACCACGGTCATAACAGGCTGGGCCTGGATCAGAACCGGCACTCTTCGGACCAACAGCAACAGCGTTGTACATACGATCAAAAGAAGCGATCGAACCACCACCAGCACCCAGGGTTACCAAGTGAACCATGGGCACAGAAACCAACCAACGGTCGATCACCGGGTTGAAGTCATAGTGCTTGATGCCACCTTCTACCACGATACCGATGTCGTAAGAGGTACCGCCCATATCGGTAGCAACAACGCTACCCAGGTCAGCTTCTTTCGCCAAGTGTTCCGCCGCACTGATACCGGAAACCGGACCAGAGTGGATGGTTTGCAGGGCATCAGTTGAGTTCAGCTGAGCCATACCACCGGAGTTGTGGATCACCAGCATCGGCTTGGAGTAAGAGTTGGCGCGCAGGTTCTGCTCCAACTGGCTCATAGCGTGGTACATGGTGGAGTGCAGATAACCGTCCACAATCGCGGAAGTTGCACGAACGTATTCGCCTTTACGACCCGCTACACGGTGAGACAAAATCGTTGGGATAGAACCCAACAGGTGAGAGGGGTATTCATCCAGCAGGATCTGCTCGATGCGCTTCTCGTGATCGGGGTTAACCACGGAGTTAACCAGACAAACCACGATAGCCTGAGCACCTTTATCCACCAGGGAGCGGATTTTGTTGCGAACGTCTTTCTCGTCCAGCGGCATAACCAGCTCGCCCTGGAAACCCAGACGCTCGCGAACACCTTCGATCATGTGGGGCAGAACCAGAGGAGCAGGACGCTGTGCGTCGGGCAGGTTTTGCTTACCCAGCTCATCCAGACCTTCACCGTAACCACGGCCGCGGCTCAGGGGAACCATTGCTTCGTAACCGGCGGTTACCAGCATACCGATGC
>NZ_JBFHQR010000057.1:0-12674 GCF_041592135.1 Porticoccus sp.
TCGAGGAAGTAGAACAGGCTGAGGCAAATCACCAGCGCAAAGACGATCGACGCCACCACGATGCTTGTAAGCTGCACCTGGCGCAGCGCCACCACCAGCAGCAGGAACAGCATGTTGATCAACACCCTGACCCCGTGGGCCAGTTTGCCGATAAACCTGAAGAAGCGTCGAATCAGACCGGGTTTGTCACTCATGGGTTATCTTCCTGATAAAGCGAGTATTGTTTCCAGCGACTGAACATCATGGCGGCGCCAAACAGCACCACCAGCAGCACCAGTTCGGCGGCATCCAGCAGATTGGCGTTGGGGGCGAACAGATTGGTGACCGTCACCATGAAATACATCAGAGTGACAAAGCACAGCATGGAAATGGTTTTATAGCTCTCCCGGCGCAAACCCGGCAGAAAAATCAGCAGCGGCACCAGGGTAACCACCAGCAGGCTGAGCGGCGTTGCGGACAGCACACCATTCACTAGCAGCACCACCATCAACAGCAGGTAACTGCCCCAAGTCAGGCGCCGGGCCACCTGGAGTTTTTGACCGAGTTTGGGAATGATTTTTGTCATTGTCCGCCCGCCAGTTTCTTGGTCAGCGCCGCCATGCGTTTGCCCTGGGCGATACACAGACTGATTTCCTCCGCCGTCAGCGACCGGCTGCCGTCGCCGCCGGCCTGGTGGGAGACGCCATAGGGCGTACCGCCGGAAGCGGTGGTGTGCAACGCCTGCTCGCTGTAGGGCAAACCGGCGATCACCATGCCGTGGTGCAACAGCGGCAGCATCATGCTGACCAGCGTGGTTTCCTGGCCGCCGTGCAGTGAACCGGTGGAGGTGAACACCGACGCGGGTTTGTCGATCAGGCTGCCGTTCAACCAGAGATCGCCGGTGCCGTCGAGGAAATACTTCAGTGGTGCGGCCATGTTGCCAAAGCGCGTCGGGCTGCCCAGTACCAGGCCGGCGCAGTCCCGCAACTCATCCTTGCTGCAATAAAGAGCGCCTTCGACGGGCACATCTGGCTCGGTGGCCTCACAGGTCGCCGATACCGGGGGCACGGTGCGCAAGCGCCCCTCGACACCGCCCTGTTCGACCCCCTGGGCAATTTTTTCTGCCATGGCGCGGGTGTGCCCATAGCGGGAGTAATAGAGAATCAGGATATAGGGCATCAGAGAATTTCCAGCACCTGCTCGGGGGGACGGCCGATGGCGGCCTTGTCGCCATTGACCACGATGGGGCGCTCGATCAGCTTGGGATTGGCCACCATGGCGTCAATCAGTTGCTGCTCGGTCAGGCTCTCATCCGCCAGGTTGTACTGCTGGTAGGCGTCCTCACCCTTGCGCAGCAGCTGGCGGGCGCCGATGCCCAGTTTGCCGAGCAGGCCGGCCAGGGCCTGTTCGTTCGGCGGCGTCTCCAGGTACAGGATAATTTCCGGATTGATGCCGCGCTCTTCCAGCAGGGCGAGGGTCTGGCGGGATTTGCTGCAACGGGGATTATGGTAAATGCTGATCATGATCTTTGTGTAGAATACCCTTGATGAAAAAATGCATTCTAGCTGTAAACGCACCAGCTGGGCCAGACGAGTAAGGGGCCTGTCCATGACGCTGAACGAACGACTGGAAATGACCGGCCTTTTTTTCCGCCACCTCGGCAGGCGTTTCGCCGATGACGGCTGTCGCCAGAGCGCCGCGGCGCTCACCTATATGAGCCTGTTTGCGGTGGTGCCGCTGATGACCCTGATGTATTCGATGTTCTCCCTGATCCCGGCATTCCAAGGGCTGGGGGAGCAGGTACAGCAGCTGATCTTCAGCAATTTTGTACCCCAGAGCGGTGCCGAGATTCAGAACTATCTTAGCGAATTCTCCGCCCAGGCCCGCACCCTCTCCGCCGCGGGCGCCATCATTCTGGTGATCACCTCCTACCTGATGCTCACCAACATCGAACACACCTTCAACAACATCTGGGGCACCGCCGGTGCCCGGCGCGGGCTCTCCAGCTTCCTGCTCTACTGGGGCATTCTCAGTCTCGGGCCACTGCTGCTCGGCGTGGGACTGATGATGCGCACCTATCTGGTGTCCTTCCAGTTACTGGTCGACGAGGTGGATGTACTGGGCATCACCGCGCTGATTTTTGAATACCTGCCGCTGTTGTTCACCTGGGCGGCCTTTACCCTGCTGTTCCTCGCCGTGCCCAACTGCAAGGTGTCCGGGCGCTACGCCACCATCGGCGGGCTGATTACCACATTGCTGTTTGAGCTGGCCAAACTGGCCTTTGGCGCGCTGATCGCCCATTCCAGCTACACCACCGTGTACGGCGCCTTCGCCATCGTGCCGATTTTCCTGATCTGGATTTACCTGATGTGGATTATCGTGCTGGGGGGCGCCGAGCTGGTGCGCTCCATGGAAACCTTCCAGACAGTGTGGCGCGGCTACGAATACCCGGACCTGATCGCCGTACTGGTGGTGATGTGGGAGTGCTGGCGCAACCAGCAACTGGGCGGTTCCATCTCCGACCGCGATATCATCAAGAGCGGTCTGGAAGAGCAGCACTGGCGGCGCTTGCGCGACCTGCTGATCGACAAGCGCCTGCTGGTGGTCACCAGTAATGGCCGCTATATTCTGACCCGGGATCCCCACCAATTGAAGCTGGCCGATCTCGCCCAACTGGGCGGTCGCGGGGCAACCGCGCTGCCGGGTGTCAAGGCCAATGAAGCCCTCTCGGGTTATCCCTGGTACGGGCAACTGTCAGACATCCTGCGCCGCAGTGACGACCAGCTTCAGCAAACCCTTTCTCCCACCTTGGCGGAATTATTCGAACAGGAGTCAACCGTTGAGAACAATGATTAAGCTGCTGGCCGCAGCGCTGTTGCTGTCACTCTTGGGCTGCAGCGATAGCCAGCCCAGCTACCCGCTGATGGGCGGCGGCATCATGCGATTCGATGAACTGCAGGGCAAGGTGGTGCTGGTCAACTACTGGGCCACTTGGTGCAAACCCTGTCGCGAGGAAATTCCCGAACTGAATGCCTTCCAGCAAAGCCATGGCGACCAGGTACAATTGCTGGCGGTCAACTTTGACGGCGTGACCGGAGAACTCCTCGAGCAACAGGCCCAGTCACTCGGCATTGCCTTCCCGGTACTGGCCGCTGATCCCCGCCAGCAATTTGCGGTCAAAGCCAGTGGGGCGTTGCCGGAAACCCTGGTGATAGACCGCGCCGGCAACTTCCGCCAGGTGTTGCTCGGTCCCCAGAACGGGGAAAAGCTGTCCGCCCTGTTGCAACAACTGGACAGCAATCAGTAGAGAGCCTCAGCCAGTAGATAGAGAGCTTCAGCCAGTTAATAGAGAGCCTCAGCCAGTAGATCGAGTGCTTCAGCCAATAGAGAGCTTCAGCCATGCGCAACTGCCGCCAGTTCTATATCAACGGCCAGTGGGTCGACCCCGCGGCCCGTCACGACCTGCCGGTGGAAAACCCGGCGACGGAACAGGTGATTGCGGTCATTTCCCAGGGTTCCCGGGAAGATCTCAACCACGCGGTGGCCGCGGCCCGACAGGCCTTTCCGGACTATTCGCAAACCAGTCGGGAACAGCGCCTGGCCTGGCTGGAAGCGCTGTTGGCCGCCTATATGGCGCGCTACGAGGAAATGGCCCAGGCCATCTCCCTGGAAATGGGCGCGCCCATCAGCTTTTCCCGCAGCGACCAGGCGGACTGCGGTCGCGGTCACCTGAAAAGCGCCATTGCAGCGCTGCGCCATTACCCCTTTGAGCAAACTATGGGGCGCAGCTGTATTGTCAGGGAAGCCATCGGCGTCTGCGGCCTGATCACCCCCTGGAACTGGCCCATCAACCAGATCGCCTGCAAGGTCGCCCCCGCCCTGGCCACCGGCTGTACCCTGGTGCTGAAACCCAGTGAAATAGCCCCGCTCAGTGCCTACCTGTTCGCCGACATGGTTCACCAGGCGGGATTCCCGGCCGGCGTCTTCAATCTGGTCAATGGCAGCGGCCCGGTGATCGGCCAGGGCCTGGCGGAACATCCCGACATCGACATGCTGTCCTTTACCGGCTCCACCCGGGCGGGGGTGGCCGTAGCAAAGGCTGCCGCCGACACCGTCAAGCGGGTAGCCCAGGAACTGGGCGGCAAATCCCCCAACCTGCTGCTGGACGATGCCGACTTCGACAAGGCTGTGCCCCAGGGCGTGTGGCTGTGCATGGAAAACACCGGCCAGTCCTGCAATGCGCCCACCCGGATGCTGGTGCCGGAGCAACACTACGACCGGGTTGTGGCGCTGGCGGCTACGACCGCTGATGACATCGCGGTGGGCCAGCCCGATCGGGAGGGGCCACATATCGGCCCACTGGCCAGCCGCGAGCAATTCGACAAGGTACAGGGACTGATCCAGACCGCCCTCGACGAAGGCGCCAGGCTGGTGGCCGGCGGGCCGGGCAAACCGGTGGGGTTTGAAACCGGCCACTTTGCCCGCCCCACGGTGTTTGCCGATGTGCACAATCAAATGACCATCGCCCGGGAAGAAGTATTCGGCCCGGTACTGGTGCTGATCCCCTACCGGGATGAGGCCGAGGCCGTTGCCATTGCCAACGACACCCCCTATGGACTGGCGGCCTATATCCAGACCGGCGACGTGGTGCGCGGCCGCCGCATCGCCCGGCAGTTGCGCGCCGGCATGGTGAGAATCAACGGCGCACCCCACAGCTACAACGCGCCCTTCGGCGGCTACAAACAGTCCGGCAACGGACGGGAGTGGGGAGAGCTGGGATTCGAAGACTATCTGGAGATCAAGGCGATCAGCGGCTGAACGGGCAACTCGCTACCAGCCGAACACCTGCTTGACGAAGGGAATACTGAGGCGACGCTTGGCCTCCAGGGAGGCTTTTTCCAGCTGTTCGAGGCAGTCCATCAGGCCATGCAGATCCCGGGCGGCGCGATTGACCAGATAGCGGGCCACATCATCGTCCAGGTTCATGCCCCGGCGGGAGGCGCGAAACCGCACGATCTGCTCCCGCAGTTCATCGTCCGGGGTTTCCAGCTGAAACACCGGCCCCCAGCCGAGGCGGGATTTCAGGTCCGCCAGGGACAGCGGTAATTCCCGGGGAGCGGCGCTGCCGCCCACCAACAGGCGGCTGCCGGTATCGCGCATGCGGTTGTACAGACTGAACAGTTCCTCCTCCCAGTGGGGTCGACCCGCCGCGACCTGCACATCATCGATGGCCACCAGCGGCAGCCGCTCCAGCTCCGCCAGCACGTCCTGTGGCGGATAGTCCAGCAACTCGCTCAAGGGCAGGTACTGTACCGGCAACCCCTGGGCACTGGCCTGGTGACAACTGGCCTGCAGCAGGTGAGACACTCCGCTGCCGCGGTTGCCCCACAGGTAAATGACCGGCTCATTCCCATCTGTGCAGTTGGCCCGCAACAACACCAGCAGATGCTGCCGGCTGTCGCCTTGGGGAACCAGGAAGTTCGCAAAGGTGGCATCGTCGTTAAGTTTGATTTGCAGGCTGAGCTGTCGGGGTGCGCTTCCCGGCATCAGGGCCGCCCCCAACGGAACAGGTAGGTGTTGGCGGTGGCATCCGCTGTGTCAGCGGCGGGCTCTTCGCTCATGCGGCTGTCCCGGCGCAGGGTGTCCAGCAGCAGGCCGACATCGCCCTCCACCGCCACCCTCAACCCCAGTCGATCGCCGTCGACATACTCGACAATGACAGTGCGCACCAGCTCCAGGGATTCCAGATAGCCGGTGACCGCGCTGAAAGCCTGGTAATTCTCCACATGATTGATATTGAGCGTCAGTTCCTGGGCATTGAATTGGGGTACGAAGGCGTAGTGACTGGCGATACTGTCCACCGTCTCACCCACCAACTGATCGATCAACCGCTCCGGGCTGTCGGCCACCAAACTGCGCAGGTTATCGCTGTTGTCCACTTTCAGCAGCCGCGCGCCGCGCCACTGGCCAGTGGAACTTCGATAGAGGCGCACCGCCATCCAGGCGCTGCTGTTATAGCGCGCCGAGGCCTCGCTCAGCTTTTCCAGATCAAAATTCCAGGCGTCTTCCTCGCTCAATACCCTGCGATCCTCCAGATCCAGCAGCGGCATCAGCAATGGCGCCCCCCGCCCCTGCATGGCGCGGTCGAGCAGCGCCAGCAAGGCCGGTTGATCCTCCGGGGACACAAACTGCCTGCCAGCATCGGTATCGACCACCATCCAGGTCAGCAGCTCGGGGCGGTCGGCCGGCCAGATCTGCAAATGTTGGCCTCGCACCAGGCGGTCCACCGCGGTTTCAGAAAACTGGATGTTCATGGCGAGACCGCTGCCCTGATCCGCGCCCGGCCTGGTATAACTTACGTAGCCGTACTCGCTGACATAGCCGTCTGCCCCCGCCAGAACCGATATGATCTCCGGGTTGGACAGCACCAGGCTGTTACCTGTCACCTTGACCAACACCGCGCCCAATCCGGCACGCAGGGCCCTGGCGCGCTCGGCGGCACCCTGGTCGGCAACCGGCACCTGTGCCTGGTAAAGATGGGTCACGGAGGCTGCATGGGCGGCAAGACTGAAGCAAACTGCCCACAACAGGGGGAATATTTTCAATGACAGGGATCTCTTCATGGGGGCGATTGTAGCAGCCGCCGACAAATAGACCCATTCTCCAACTGCCAGATTTCCCCTTTTCATATAAAATAGCCAGCCTTTGTTAAATCCGTCTCAGAAGCAAGGCTCCTCTATGAGTAATCCCGAACAACCCTCTCTCAGCTACAAAGACGCCGGTGTCGATATCGACGCGGGAAATGCACTGGTGGAGCGCATCAAGCAGGTGGCAAAACGCACCCGGCGGCCGGAAGTGCTGGCGGGTTTGGGGGGCTTTGGCGCCCTGTTCGCGCTGCCCAGCGGTTACAAGGAACCGGTACTGGTCTCCGGTACCGACGGCGTGGGCACCAAGCTGAAGCTGGCGATGGAGCTGGGCATCCACGATACCATCGGGATCGACCTGGTGGCCATGTGTGTCAACGACCTGGTGGTGTGCGGCGCCGAGCCGCTGTTTTTTCTGGATTACTACGCCACCGGCAAGCTCAACGTGGATACCGCCGCGGCAGTGGTCGCCGGCATCGGCGAAGGCTGCGCCCAGGCGGGCTGTTCACTGGTGGGCGGTGAAACCGCGGAAATGCCCGGCATGTACGAAGGCGAGGACTACGATCTGGCCGGCTTCTGCGTCGGGATCGTGGAACGAGACGGCATCATCGATGGCAGCGGCGTCCATGTGGGCGACACCCTGATCGGCATCGCCTCCAGCGGCCCGCACTCCAATGGCTACTCGCTGATTCGCAAAATCATCGAAGTCTCCGGTGCCGACCCGCGCACGGAAATCGTCGACGGCAAACCCCTCGGCGAGCTGCTGCTCACCCCCACCCGCATCTACGTCAAGTCCATTCTCGGCCTGGTGGAACACGCCCACGTGCCGGTACACGCCATCTCCCATATCACCGGGGGCGGCCTGCTGGAAAATATCCCGCGGGTACTGCCGGAAACCGCCAAGGCGGTGATCGACATTGACAGCTGGCAGACGCCCGCCGTATTCCAGTGGCTGCAGCAAAAGGGCAACGTGGACCCGGTGGAAATGCACCGCACCTTTAACTGCGGTGTCGGCATGATTGTCTGCGTGCCGGAAAACACCGCACAAACGGCACTGGACACCCTGCATATCGCGGGCGAAGACGCTTTTATCATCGGCCATGTCGCCCACGCAGAACCCGGCGACGAACGCGTAGAACTGAAAGGCTTATAAGAAATGCAAAAAACACACCTTCCCCGCATTGTGGTGCTGATCTCCGGCAAGGGCAGCAACCTGCAATCCTTTATCGACGCCGTCCAGATGCGCGTCATCGAGGGCGAGATTGTCGCCGTGATCAGCAACAACCCCGGCGTGCTGGGCCTGGAGCGCGCCGAAAAGGCCGGCATTCCCACCCAGGTAATCAATCATCGCGATTTTGCCGACCGGGAAAGTTTTGATGCCGCGCTGGCCGAAGTTGTGGAGAGCCATCGCCCGAACCTGGTACTGCTGGCCGGTTTCATGCGCATTCTTACCCCGGCTTTTGTGGAGCAATTCGAGGGGCGGATGATGAATATCCACCCCTCCCTGCTGCCCAACTACCCGGGGCTGCACACCCACCAGCGCGCCCTCGATGCCGGCGACAGCATCGCCGGTGCCACCGTGCACTTCGTCACCCACGAGCTGGATGGCGGCCCGGCCATTATCCGGGCAGAAGTCCCCATCCTGGCGGATGACGATGCCGCCACCCTGGCCGAGCGGGTGTTTGAACAGGAACACCTGATCTATCCCCTGGCGGTGCGCTGGTTCTGTCAGGGCCGGCTGGCACTCATCAACAATCGCGCCTGTATGTTTGGTCGGCCCCTGCCGCCAACCGGGCACCCTTTTAGTACCGTGGCCCGTGAACGATAGCGGCTAACTGCTATCTAACCCCACGGTGAAACTCATCCCGAGACCTCGAAACACATGCACAACCCAGCCTGTAATGCCCTGTTTTCCGCTCTTCGGGGCGGCCTGTTAGCCCTCGTCGCCCTGTGCTCAGTCCCGGCCCTGGCAGCCGGCAAGGATGCGGCACTGGAGCCCTACCGACTGGCCTACGCCGCCACCTTTAATGGCATGGATATCAATGCCGAGCGGGAATTGCGCAAAATTGGTGACAGTTACCAGCTGGTCACCAGCGCCAAAGGCATGCTGGGCAGCATCATTGAGGAAGGCACCTTCAAGGTTGACGGCCAGGGCATCATCGTCGACCAGGGCTATGAGTACGAGCGCAATATCATCGGCATGAAAAAAGCCGAGGAACTGTCCTACGACCGCAGCGCCGGCGTCGCCCATTTTGAAAGCAAAAAGAAAAGCCGCCAGGTCAAACTGGAAGGGGATTACCTCAACCAGCTCTCCTTTCAGGTGCAGCTGCAACGGGACCTCATCAACGGGGTGACACCGCTGCACTATCAGGTGATCGCCCGGGGCAAGCTGAAAGACTACCATTTTGAAATACTCGGTGAAGAAACCCTCGACACCCCGCTCGGCCAGTTTCAAACTGTCAAGGTGCGCCGAGTGCGCGAAGACAATGACCGGCAAACCATCATGTGGTTCGCCCCGGCGCTGAACTACCTGCTGGTGCAGTTATGGCAACAGGAAGAAGACGGCGATGACCACAAACTGGTGATCAAATCCGGCACGGTCAACAACCAGCCGATTGCGAATGGCGGCAAACACTCCTAGGAGACAAACCCGTGGCGACCCCTAACATTGGCGGCACCGCACCCATCATCGCGGCAGTCACCGAAGGCAAAACCTACTGGTGGTGCGCCTGCGGCAGAAGCGCCAGCCAGCCCTTCTGTGATGGCTCCCACGCGGGCACCGAATTCACCCCCCTGGCCTGGCAGGCCAACAAGACCGGGAAAGTAGCATTCTGCACCTGCAAACGCACCGCCACAGCCCCACTCTGCGACGGCTCCCACAGCCAACTGGAACAGGAGTAACCTATGGAAATCAAACCAGAAGACCGACCGGAAGAGCGGCCCGAAATGGCCCCTAGCCGCAGTTCGGTTACCCTCTGGATTGCCCTGGTCGCAGCCGCCATCCTGGTCGGTGGTGGGGCCTACTACCTGCTCACTCCCAAAGAGGCAACTGACCAACCAGCCAGCCAGGTTGAATTCCAGCCCGAGCCACTGCCCACGCCACCGGCGACGCCCGCTGCGCCGCCGGAAGTGGAAGAGGCGATTCCGGTCAAACCTCCGGCGCCCGTCCAGCAGAAAGAAACACTCCCCAGCCTGGATGACAGCGACCAGCTGACCCGCGAAAAACTGGCCCTGCTGTCCCCGGATGGCAAACTGGAACTGTGGCTGCCCGGCGACTTCATCATTCGCCGCGGCATCACCCTGGTCGACGGCCTGTCCCGCGGCATCGTGCTGCGCAAGATGCTCAACGCCCCCGCCCCGGAAGGCAAATTCCTGGTCAATAAGGATGGTGGCAAAATCGCCATCGACCCAGCCAACTATGGCCGTTACAGCTATCTGCTGGAAACGCTGGAGTCCCTCGACACCGACAGCCTGGTCGAGCTGTTCCACCTGCTGCGGCCACTGCTGGAACAGGCCTACGGCGAACTCGGCTACCCGGCCGACACAGTGGACAAGGCCTTCATCGGCGCACTTGACCAGATCCTGGCCACCCCGTTCCCGCTGATGCCCATCTACTTGACCCAGGAGTCGGTCAACTACAAATTCGCCGACCCCGCACTGGAAGCACTGCCGCCGCTGCAGAAACAACTGATCCGCATGGGGCCAGACAACACCAGGCGGGTACAGGCGAAAGCGAAAGCCATCCGGGAAGCGCTGCTCAAGCAGTAATATTTGACCCCACTGCTTTTTTATAGGAAGTTAGGGTTGTTTTTGCGATAACGCCAAAACAACCCAACTATCAAGGGCCAAAGGAATGGCGGCAAGAACATCCCAAAACCCCCTTTTCAAACTGCGTGCGGATAGAGCTCGTCAGCTTTTATTGCGGATCAAGCAGAAAAGTGCCCTGATAATTCTCCATTCAAATTTGGCCTGCCAAGTATTTCATAACAAAATCCATAGGCTGACCTCACAACTCATTGCCCCGATAACTTGTTATAAGGGCGCCCCGATAATAATGATTATGAGGCCGAAGGTCTCTTTAACAGACTGTTAAGCACCACACTCAAATTCAAGATCCAATCACATCAACCCAAGGAAGATATAAAATGGCAGACCCAAGAGCATTCATTAGTTTCGATTTTGACCATAATGTTACACAGAAAAATTTATTTGTAGGTCAATCGAAAAATTCAAAAACACCATTCTCAATTGAAGACTGGTCTTCAAAGTCATCATTGCCTCAATCTCAATGGGAAGCCCTAATAAAAAGCAAAATGGGTAAATGTAATATGCTTATCGTGCTCAACGGTAAAACAATGGCAAGCGCTACAGGTGTTTCAAAAGAGATTACTATGGCCAAGGATCAAAATGTTCCAGTTTTTGGTGTATATGTCGATGGGGCAAATACGACAAGTAACCTCCCGAGTGGTTTGCAGCGTAATCGAACCATTGCATGGGACTGGGATAAAATAGCAGCAGCAGTCGATCAAATGATGGGTGAAGGTAAAAACAAATAGAGGTTTTCATGAAAAAGGCTCTGATCATTGGAATAAACGACTACCCATCATCTCCACTAGGTGGCTGTGTAAATGACGCCAACACTTTAGCAACGGTATTAGAGTCGAATGGCGACGGGTCACCAAACTTTGGGGTTCGCAAGATTACTTGCCCTAGCACTGACATCACGAGGCCAGTGCTGCGTGAAGCCATTGAGCAACTATTTACTGGAGATTGTGACATGGCTTTGCTCTATTTTTCGGGGCATGGCTATATAAAAAGCACTGGGGGCTACTTAGTTACTACCGATGCCAAAAAATATGACGAAGGCGTTTCGATGGATGACATATTGGCGTTGGCAAACCAATCAAAAGCAAGAAACAAAGTCATTATCTTCGATTGTTGCCACTCTGGTGCAATGGGCTCGCCCAGCTTGTCGGGTAATGGTACGGCTCAGTTGGCTGAAGGTATGTCGGTATTAACTGCCAGTAGAGATAGTGAATACGCATTAGAAGTAAATGGCGCGGGTGTATTTACATCTCTTCTAATCGATGCATTGAAAGGGGGCGCGGCAGATATTCGAGGAAATATAACACCAGGCTCACTATATGCGTACGTTGATGAAGCTCTTGGCGCATGGGATCAGCGACCAATTTTCAAGACAAATGTTACTAGCTTCTCCCCATTGCGAGTCATACCCCCTAAAGTGCCATTTGAAACATTACGTAAAATTACACAATATTTCCCTACGGCTGATAGTGAACATAAATTAGATCCATCGTATGAAGATACTGAGGCAAGTGCAGATCCCGAGAATGTAAAAATATTTAAGGATTTACAAAAGTATCAAAGCGTAGGGTTGGTTGTGCCAGTCAATGCAGAGTTTATGTATTTTGCTGCAATTAACTCCACTTCTTGTCGATTGAGCGCCCTAGGTTATCAATACTGGCGTTTAGTAAATGAGAAGCGGCTATAAAGCGCATAACAAACACATGTTGTCGGACTGGTTTTCCGCTGTGCTCCAAACCAGTGAACTAGCCCCAAATGCGAACGTTATGAATTTAGGTGATCGAATGGCACATAATCCAGAGCTACTATACAAATACAAAGGAATCGATGAATATGCTTTAAAGGCAATTTCTACAGGCCGACTCTATTATGCTTCTAGGTCTGACTTTAATGATCCAATTGATTCACATCCGCATTTCGAAAACGATGTGAATAAGCAATCGCTAGCGAAATTGTTGGAATATTTCACGAACAATAAAGGAATAAACCCAAGTACGATTTCGGTCGATGATGCACAATCCGAAATAGAAAGAAACATAGAAAGGAGGCTAGATGATACCGGAGTATTATCCATGTCATCGTCCTATGATAGTCCTCTTATGTGGAGTCACTACGCGAACAACCACAAAGGAGTATGTCTCGGCTTTAGAAGAAACAAAGCAAAGGAAGAGTCGCGCTACTACTACCCCAAGTTGGTGCAAGTAGCATACAACCGACCTCGCCTAA
>NZ_JBFHQR010000058.1:0-12654 GCF_041592135.1 Porticoccus sp.
CTGCGCCGCGAGGAACTGCTGCGCCAGCGGGATGGTTTGCGGGCGGCCCTGGATCAGGTGCGGCAGAGCGCCCGCCACGATCGGGATCGCAAGCATGAACTGGCGATGCTGGAAAAATCCGTCAGCACCCAGTTGCACTCCATTCGCGAAGGCATCGGCCGGCTGGAAGTCCAGGTGTCCCGCCTGCAGGAGCGCCGCGAGCAGCTGCGCGCCGCCTTCAACCAGAATGAAGACCCGACCCTTGAGCTGCAGGAGCAACTGGCCGAGCAACTGGAGCGCCGCCTGGTGGTTGAAAAAGAACTGGCGGACGCCCGCCGCGCACTGGAAACGGTTGAACACCAGATGCGCGAAACCGAGAAGAGCCGTACCGAGCTGGAGCAGGCTATTCAGGGGCAGCGCAGCGAGTTGGAGCAGCAGCGCCTGATCGCCCAGGACCTGGTGACCCGCAGCAAGACCATTGTCGAGCAGATCAGCGAACACCGTTTCGAGCTGGATACCCTGTTGGCGGAGTTGCCGGAGGATGCCGATATCAGTCAGTGGGAGCAGGCGCTGGAAAAACTCGCCGGCCGCGTCCAGCGGCTCGGGCCTATCAACCTGGCGGCCATCGACGAGTTCAAGGTGGAATCGGAGCGCAAGGCCTATCTCGACGCACAGAATGCGGAATTGGTGGAGGCGCTGGAAACCCTCGAGAATGCCATTCGCAAGATCGACCGGGAAACCCGCACCCGCTTTCGGGAAACTTTTGACAAGATCAATGGATCACTGCAGGAACTGTTTCCGAAACTGTTCGGTGGCGGCCACGCCTATCTGGAACTGACCGGCGATGACCTGCTGGATACCGGGGTCGCCATCATGGCGCGGCCACCCGGCAAGAAGAACTCCACTATCCACCTGTTGTCCGGGGGGGAAAAGGCTATGACGGCCATCGCGCTGGTGTTCTCCATTTTCCACCTCAACCCGGCACCGTTCTGTATGCTGGACGAGGTCGATGCACCCCTGGATGACGCCAATGTCGGGCGCTATGCGCGGATGGTTGCGGAGATGTCAGCCAGGGTGCAGTTTATTTATATTTCCCACAACAAGATCGCCATGGAAATGGCCAATCAGTTGATGGGGGTGACCATGCATGAACCCGGCGTTTCCCGCTTGGTCAGTGTGGATGTCAACCAGGCGGTGGAGCTGGCCGAAGCCTGATCACAGGCCGCGGTGAAGCCAGTGTCGAAACCGGTTAATTCTCATTACAATATTGCGCAACACTGACAGGATTTAAACGACGATGGAATTTGGTGCTCGCGAAATGATGATTGCATTGGGTGCGCTGGTGGCCCTGGCGATTCTGCTCGATGTCGTTCGTCGCATACGCAATGCCCGCTATGAAAAAATCCATATGCCTCGCCGCAAACAACCGATCTTTGACGATGAGGATGTGCCCGAGGGGTACGGCAGTGAGCTGCCCAGCGGTGGCGCCCGGGTGGTGGGTTACCGCGATGATTCCGATGTGGAACAATTCAGCCGGCAAGTGCGCGAGCGCGCCGAGGCCAACAAACCCAAACTGACCATGCCGAAACGGGAGCCGTTGCAGTCCAGCCTGAATCTGGATGAGGTGCCGAAGGCAACCAAACCGCCGCGGGTTGAGCCGCAAACATCGGCTCCAGAGCCCGTGGCGACAGCGCCGGCCACCGCGACAGACCTTCCCGCTGAAGCGGAAGCCCCGGCGAAGGCCGCGAAAAAAGCCCCTGCTCCGGCGCCAGCGACCAAGCCTCCGCTGGTCAGAGTGGTGGTGATGCACATGATGGCCGGCCCCGAACCCTTCGCCGGAACAGAGCTGCTGGACGCCCTGCTGGGCGCCGGTCTCCGCTATGGCTCCATGAAAATTTTCCACCGCCATGTCAATGAAGACGGTTCCGGTCCGGTGCAATTCAGTGTGGCCAATTCGGTCAATCCCGGCACCTTCGACCTCGACAGCATGGAAGATTTCAGCACCCCCGGCGTCAGCCTGTTTTTTGCCATGGAGGACGTGGACGACCCGATGATGGCCTTTGATCTGCTGTTGACCGCGGCCAAGGAGATGGCGATCTCACTGGATGGTGTATTGAAGGATGAGAGTCGCAGCGTCCTGACCAGGCAGACTGAAGAACACTACCGGCAACGGATCACCGACTACTGTCGCAGCCAGTTGTCCGGTATCGAGTAATGGCCTTGCCGGACCCGGCGCTGCGGGATGAGACTGCCGCCCTGTGCCGGCAGCTCAACGAACACAATTATCGCTACTACGTCCTGGATGACCCGAGCATCCCGGACGCCGAGTACGACCGGCTGTTGCGCCGCCTGCAACAGCTGGAGTCGGAATATCCCTCCCTGAAAACCCCCGATTCGCCCACCCAGCGGGTCGGCGCCGCGCCGTTGTCCGCCTTTGAGCCGGTGACCCACGAATTGCCGATGTTGTCCCTGGACAATGCCTTCAGCGACGAAGAGCTGGGAGATTTCAACCGGCGGGTACTGGAGCGTCTGAAGCGCGACGACGCGGTCGCCTATGTCTGCGAGCCGAAACTGGACGGCGTTGCCGTCAGCCTGCTCTATCGGGACGGGGTGCTGGTCCGCGGCGCCACCCGGGGCGATGGTACCACCGGCGAAAATATCACCGAGAACGTCCGCACCATCAAATCGATTCCCCTGCGGCTACAGGTAGAGCCGCCGCCCTCCCTCCTTGAAGTGCGTGGGGAAATTTATCTGCCGAGGGCCGGTTTCGAGCAGTTGAATGCCGAAGCCAGGGCCGCCGATCAGAAGTTGTTCGTCAATCCACGCAATGCCGCCGCGGGCAGTTTGCGGCAACTGGATTCCCGCATTACCGCCTCTCGCCCGCTGGAGATGGCTGTTTACAGTCTGGGGCTGGCGGAGGGGGTGGCGCTGCCGGATACCCATATGGCCATTCTGGCCACCCTGAAGGCATGGGGATTTCTGGTCAACCCTTACATTGAGCTCGCCGCCGATCTGGATGCCTGTATCGCCTACTACCGGAAAATGGCAGAAATTCGCCAGCAGCTGCCCTGTGATATCGACGGCATTGTCTACAAGGTCAATGAACTCGGCTTGCAGCGCCGTCTCGGCTTTGTGGCGCGGGCGCCGCGCTGGGCCATCGCCCGCAAGTTCCCGGCCCAGGAGGAGATGACCCGCTTACTGGAGGTGGAGTTCCAGGTGGGGCGCACCGGTGCGGTGACGCCGGTGGCCCGTCTCGAGCCGGTGTTTGTGGGCGGGGTGACGGTCAGCAATGCCACCTTGCACAATCGGGACGAGGTGGCGCGGCTCGGTCTCAAAATCGGTGATTCGGTGATTATTCGCCGCGCTGGAGACGTGATTCCCCAGGTGGTGAAGGTGGTGGAAGAGCAACGTCCGGCTGATGCGCGAGATATCATTTTCCCCGAACACTGCCCGGTGTGCGGTTCCCCGGTGGAACGGGTGCCCGGTGAGGCCGTGGCCCGCTGTTCCGGTGGCCTGATCTGCGCCGCCCAGCGCAAGCAGGCCATCAAGCATTTCGCCTCGCGCAAGGCCATGGATATCGATGGCCTCGGTGACAAACTGGTGGAACAGCTGGTGGACCAGGGGCTGGTGCACTCGGTGGCAGACCTGTATCGGCTCAGCGGCGAGCAATTGGCGGGCCTGGAGCGCATGGCAGAAAAATCCGCCACCAATTTGCTGGCGGCACTGGCAGCATCGCGGGAAACCACACTGCCTAGATTCCTCTATGCGTTGGGCATCCGCGAGGTGGGCGAGGCGACCGCGCGCAGCCTGGCCCAGCATTTCGGCAATCTGGATGCCATGCAAGGGGCGGATACCCTGTCGTTGCAGGAGGTTCCCGATGTGGGGCCGGTGGTGGCTCATTTCGTCTGGGAGTTTTTTCAGCAGCCGGAGAATCTGGCTGTTCTCGATGAATTGCGGGCTGTGGGTGTGCACTGGCCAGATGTGCAACCTCCCGACCAGTCGACACAACCCCTGGCGGGGCAGACCTGGGTGCTGACCGGTACCCTGGAGTCCATGGGGCGCGCCGAAGCCAAGGAGAAACTGCAGCAATTGGGCGCCAAGGTGGCGGGCAGTGTGTCGGCCAATTCCTCCTGTGTGGTGGCCGGTCCGGGGGCCGGTTCCAAACTCGCCAAGGCGCAACAACTGGGTGTGCCGGTAATGGATGAAGCGCAGTTGCTGGAACTGTTTCAGGCGCACCGGCTGATCTGATCCCCCATGCCTCCTGTCGCGCCACTCAATAGTCCCACGGGCAATTTCCGCTCATACCTGCAAGGGGTGGGAGCCAGCTCCCTCGCGCAGGGTTTGCAGATCGTGCTGTTTCCCTGGCTGCTGGTCGGCGTTTTGGGGGAAACCCCGGAGCGGGTCGGATTGGCACAAATGGCACTGATGTTACCCCAGTTGCTGTTTGTGCTCTGGGGCGGCGTGCTCTCGGATAAGCGCCACCCGGCGAGACACCTGTTGCGGCTCTATCTGCTCTATAACCTGCCCTGCCTGATGTTGCTGGCGGCCCTGTGGCTGGGGCAGTTGTCCTATGGATTGATGCTGGTGTTCGGCTTTTGCTTTGGCACCATCACGGCGTTTGTCCAGCCGGCCCGGGAGAGCCTGTTGTCCCGGGTGGTGGAAAACCAGCTGCAACAGGCGGTGGCCAGGGCATCCTTTGTGCAGTTTTCCGCCCAGAGTATGGGCATTCTGCTGGCGGGGTATCTGGATCACATCGGCTTGACGGTGCTGTTGGCGGGTCAGTTGCTGTTGTTGACCCTTTCCGGCTGGTTGTTGCATCGCAGTCTCGGGGCCCTGGCGGAAGGGCCGGTGGGGCGGCGCGGCTCCACCTGGCAGGAGATGACATCCGGTCTGCAGCTGGTGCGCCAGCACCGGCGGCTGCGGCAACTGATGATGATTGTGGCGGCCACCGGATTTCTCGGCTTCGGCCTCTACCTGGTGGCGATGCCGTTGCTCACCCGGGAGGTGTACCAGCAGGGGGCCTCCTTCTTCGCCTGGATTCAGTTCAGTTTCATGTTCGGGGTGATCCTGTCCAATCTGGTGATTATCCGCCTGGTGGGGCGCTTCTCGAAGCCCGGGCGGGTACTGTTGGTCAGCCTGTTGGTGCGCGGCCTGTTTTTGGTGGCCATCGCCTGTCAGCCGCCCGCCTGGTTGTTGTTTGTGCTGGTGGTGATGTGGGGCGGTGCATCCGGTGTGGCGATGATGTTGGGGCGCTCCATGACCCATGAGGAATCACCCCAGGCCTACCGGGCGCGGGTGGTGTCGGTCTATCAATTGGCGCTGTTTGGCTCCGCGCCGGTGGGGGCATGGCTCAGTGGTCACACCATTGCCGCCATTGGGGTGTTGCCCGCCGTCGGCCTGCTCGGCGGCCTGACCGTTATCGCGGCGCTGCTCGCCATGCTGTTCAGTGACCTTTGGCAGCAGAAAGACGGAGAAACCCCAAGGGCCCAGTCCCCGGGTTAAAGCTGCTGGCGAAACGCCAGCAGGGCGGCCGTAACGGCCACATTGAGTGACTCCACCCCGTTATGCATGGGGATGCGGATATGCGCCTTGCAGCGGTCACTGACCTGTCTGGATACCCCTTCTGTCTCGTTGCCCAACACATAGACCACCGGCCCGGTCGGCAGGAACTCCGTCAGGGTCTGCTCGCTGTGGGATGACAGGGTGCAGCAGCTGGCACCCCGTTGGTTTAATGCCTCCAGCGCCTGTGGCAAGTTGTCACAGTGGATCAAGCGGCTTTTGAACACCGTGCCCGCGCTGGCCTTGATGACCAGCGGGGTGATGGCCGCAGTGCCCTGTCTGGGCAGCAGAATGCCGTGGCAGGGACTGGCGGTGACCGAGCGGATAATCATCCCCAGATTTTGCGGGTTGGTGACGCCGTCCAGGGCGATCAGGCTGAAATTGCCCTGCGGGAGATCTGCCAGAAAATCCTCGAATTGCAGGTGGTTGGGGCAGGCGAGGTCGGCGGCCACGCCCTGATCCTGCTTGCTGTTGCGGGAGATACGCGACAGCGCCAGCCGGTCGTGATAACAGATCTCCACATGGCGCCGTTCCGCCAGGGCGATGATGTCGCCGATGATGCCTCCCGGCTTGTTGGAGTCCGCTAGGTGCAGGCGATAGCAGGGGGTCTGTTCGTCCTGCAGCGCTTCCAGTACCGGTTTGCGGCCATAGATGGTCAGCAGGCGGTCAAAGAACTGTTTGCGCTGCTGGTATGTGTGCTGCGGGGAGTTGCCCTGGGTAGCCGTATGCGGTTCCCGTTGATGGCGCTTGGTCATGGGTCGGTCAGCCTTGAATCAAAGGGCTATTATAGGGCCATGGAGCCATCAACCGATAAGCCGCCAGAGCATTTTCAAGCGCGCCGGTTGAGTCTGCGCGCAGAGCTGCACCAGCTGCTGGCCATTTCCTCATTGGCCCGCGATGTGGTTGCCCTGGACCAGTCCCGGGTGGGACATCTGTCGCGCATGGATGCCATGCTGCAGAAAATGATTTGCCCCAGCCGGGCCGACTAGCGCCAGTGTTTGCGGACCACCGGAGAGCACGCCCTGCTATTGCTGCGGGAGGGTGAATACGGCTGCGGTGAAAACTGTGGCGAGGAAATAGACCCCCGTCGCCTGGGGGGCAAACCGGAGTCGCTGCACTGTATTCGCTGCCAGCAGTTAATCGAGATGGCCGGCTAATTCGCGGCGTCGGCGAGGACCTTTTTGTAGGCCTGCACGGCATTGCCGAGCCCCATGGCGATGGCATCCACGGTGAGGGCGTGCCCGATAGAGACTTCCAGCAGGCCGGGGACAGTGGCGTATTTGGCCAGATTGACCAGGTTGAGATCGTGGCCGGCGTTGACCCCCAGGCCCAGTTCCCCCGCCAGTTCCGCCGCCCGGTAATGCTGCTGGAAAATCTGTTCGAGCTGATCGCCTCCCCAGGCCGCGGCGTAGGGGCCGGTATAGAGTTCGATGCGGTCGGCACCCACTGCTTTGGCCAGCCGGATCTGCTCTGGCAGCGGGTCCATAAACAGGCTGACGCGAATGCCCTGCGACTGCAGTCTGGCAATCATCGGCGCCAGTTGCTCGGCGGAGCGGGTCAGGTCAAAACCGTGGTCGGAGGTGAGCTGGTTGTCGCTGTCCGGCACCAGGGTGCACTGGTCGGGGCGGGTTTCCTCGGCCAGGGAGAGCAGGCCGGGATAATTGCCCCTGGGCGGTGCGAAGGGATTGCCCTCAATGTTGAATTCCCGCTCGGCCAGCGGCGCCAGGAGCGCGGCCAGCTGCCGGACATCCTCCGGGCGAATGTGTCGTTGATCCGGTCGCGGGTGTACCGTGATGCCATTCGCACCGCGGGCGAGGCAGACTTTGGCGTGTTCCAGCACATCCGGATAATTGCCCTCCCGGGAGTTGCGGATCAGGGCAATTTTATTGAGGTTGACACTGAGGGCGGTGGCCACCGTTATTCGGCACCGACAATCTGGGCGCTGATAATGTGGACGGCGGTCCTCGGTACATCGCCAAAGGGCCCCACCTGTCCGGTGGGGACATTGGAAATCTTGTCAACCACGTCCATGCCCTCGATCACCTTGCCAAAGACGGCATAGCCGGCATTCTGGCCATCGCGGTCGAGGAATGAATTGTCCACGGAGTTAATGAAAAACTGGGCCATGGCGCTGTCGGGATCGGACGTGCGGGCCATGGCGACGGAGCCGCGAACGTTCTTGAGGCCGTTGTACGACTCGTTGCGAACCGGTCTGCCGGTCGGCTCCCGCGGGCTCATGTACTCATTAAAGCCACCGGCCTGGATCATGAAGCCCTTGATGACCCGGTGAAAAACCAGCCCGTCGTAGTGTTTGGCCTTAACGTAGTTGCTGAAGTTGGCCACGCTCTTGGGCGCTTTATCCGGGTACAGTTCCAGCTTGATGTCGCCCATATCGGTATTGAACAGTACCTGTACGGGTTTGCTGTCGTCGGCCTGTGCAAACAGGGTCGTCATGGCCAGCAGAATGGCGAAGATGGTTTGTTTCATGATTATGCCCACTCAGAAAAGCGTTTACGTTTTTTTAGTCTCGGTAACAGCAGGGTCAGCAGAGAACCCATGACCACTGCCAGTGCCCCGTAGAGAAACCAGGTGTTGCGTTCGCTGCCGACCAGTCGCTCATTGGATGCCTTGAGTACGTCGATTTCACTTTGCAGCATACCATTTCGTTCCAGCAGTTCTTTATTTTGCTGGCTGATGGAGATGGCATTGGCTGAGACCTTCTTGATGGACTGCAGTTCGCTGCTGATGTCCTGGGTGCTGTTCTGCAGGTTTTCCAACTGGCTGCCGAGCTGTTGGTTTTCTTCCTCAAGCGCGGCCAATTGCGTTTTCAGTTCGCCGGCCTTGCCCTCTGCCGCGGCCAGTCGTGCCTTGGCGGCGTCGAGTTGTTCCCTGGCCGAGGGTTCCTTTTGCAGGTACTGGGATGGCATCCAGCCATCCAGCCCGCTGCGGGTGGTGACATGGCTCCAACCCTCCGAGTTGCTTTCAACCAGGGTTAGCGCCGTACCGCTTTTGATGCCCTTGTGCAAAATGCTGCAACGGGGGCAGGGAGACGAGCGCAGGGGTACGCTGTATTCGTCCGAAACATAAATGGTTTCTGCCTGTGCTGCGCTGGTCAGCAGGGCCAGGACAGCCGCGATCAATATCCTCATATTCAATTCCACTTACTGGCTGTGCCTTCCCCCGTCAGGGAAGCACTTTTTTGAAAGGTTTGACGGTCACCCCGGCGTAGACGCCAGCGGTGGCATAGGGATCCTCATCGGCCCACCGGCGGGCTGCGTCGAGGGAATCGAACTCTGCAACAACCAGACTGCCGCTGAAGCCGGCATCGCCGGGGTTTTCACAGTCGATGGCGGGGTGGGGGCCAGCCAGCAGCAGCCTGCCCTGGGTTTTCAGTGCTTCCAGTCTTGCCAGGTGCGCAGGTCTCGCGGTGAGACGTTTGGCGAGGCTGTTCTCCGTATCCTCACTGATAATGACGTACCACATTCGCTAGTCTCCGTGTTTTTCGTGGTGGTGGATAACCTCTTCAAGTGACAGGCCGGTCAATCTGGTGATGCCCCGAAACAGGTAAAACAGAGCGCCCATCAGTACCAGCATCGCGGGCAGGGCGATGACGGGAAAACTCAGCGCCGTCATCTTGCCCAGCTGTTCATTAAACTCCACCGTGCCCGGCTGACCGGTGATCAGCAGGGTGGCCAACAGGTAATTAAGGACGGAAGACAGGAAAAAAGAACCCGCCACCAGCCAGGACGCATTGGCCAACAACTTTTCAAAGAGTCGTCCATTGCCGTTTTGTTCCAATACCGCGGCAATTTTGTCAGTTTGGAGAATTTTGTCATTGTAGAGAAATGTTTTCACCAGAGGATACGGGGTCTTCAGCGAAACCAGTGTCGCCAGCCCAAAAATGGCCGGCACCAGGGCCTCCTTGATGGCAATATAGGCCGGGTCCAGTCTCAGCAGGCTGATGCCCCCGGTGAGCAGCACACTCACGACGCCGAGTGCAGAGAAAAAGTTGATCTTCCTGGCGGCGACAAAATCCTTCAGGCCATAGGCCACCGGAAACGCCAATGCCACCACAATGGCCAGGCGGGTGCCCAGGTAGTTATCACCGCTCAGCTTGGTCAGAATAATGGTGGGAAAAATGATATTAAAAGCCAGATTAAGCAGCAGGCTTTCGCTTTTTCCCGGTACATTGGCGGTGGTTGTCGGAGAGGGGGGTTGGGGCATCGGACTACAGTTTGTCGGCGACAGAAAGGGGTCGATTGTAAGGGATAGTGGCGACGGAATCGAGGCTTGTTAAGATTCTCCTGGCGCCCGACGAATAATCTGTTTACGGCTTCCCATCCCCGGGATTTGATGGTTGAATTTTGTGCAAAAATAAAGCAATAATGCCGAAACCAGTAAAAAGAATTTAAGAATGATCCATATTTCATTGATTTTTAAGGAAAACTGATTATGGACGCTCTCAGGATAGGCAAACAGAAAGAGAGTCTGGCGGTGCAGGGAGAAGTGGAGTTTGGGGATCTGTTGATCTCCTATCTGGAGCAGCTCGGCGTTGAGTATGTGTTCGGCGTGCCCGGTGGGGCAATTGAACCGTTCTACAGTGCCCTGGCCCGCAGCGAACGCAGAGGCGGTCCACGGGCCATTATCGCCCGGCACGAAACCGGGGCGGCGTTTATGGCCGATGGCTATGCCCGCAATACCGGCAAGTTGGGTGTCTGCTGTGCCACAACCGGCCCCGGTGCAACCAACCTGATTACCGGTGTGGCCTCCGCCTACGAAAACAATATCCCGATGCTGGTGATTACCGCCCAGACCGCACTTTCAACCTTTGGGCGCGGGGCCTTCCAGGAGTCATCCTGTACCGGTACCAATACGGTCGGTCTGTTCGAGTACTGTACCCGCTACAACACCCTGGTATCCCATGCCGGTCAGTTCGAGGCGAAACTGGTTTCAGCCATTATGACGGCGTTTCAATCCCCCGGTGGTCCCGTGCACCTGAGTGTACCGCTGGATATCATGCGCGACAGTGCCCCGACCCCCAAGCCCAATTACAACCTGTTGAGTCTGCTGAACAAACCCTCGCTGGTAGACGATGTGGCCGTTGACCAGTTCTATGAAGAGTTGGTCCGCGCCAAAAGCCCGGTGTTTCTGATTGGCGATGAAGCCAGTGAGGCGATCGGCAGCATTCTGACCATGGCGGTTGACCTCAACGCCCGCATTTTGGTGACCCCCCACGGCAAGGGACTGGTGAGCCCCTATCATCCCCTGTTTCGCGGGGTGATCGGTTTCGCCGGTCATCAGAGCGCGCGGGATGTGCTCTGTGATCCCGAAGTGGACCTGGTGGTGGCCATTGGTGCCACATTGGGGGAATGGGCCAGCGATGGCTGGGATACGGAATCATTGTTGACCACCCGCATGATCCATGTTGAGTCCATCGAGGAAAATTTTACCCGCACACCCATGGCAAAACTGCATGTGCGCGGCCGGTTATCCAGCATTTTTGATCGCCTGGTCGATCGCTTCGAGGCCAGTCAGCGCAGTAAAATCCACGTGGTGGATGACGTCTCACTCGCGGCAGAAGACCCCTATGCTGGCGAGAAAACACTGCATTTTAAAATGGAAGACATTGAGGGCTTTTGCTCCGATGCGACGCCCATTAAGCCGCAGCGACTGATGAGGGAGTTGCCCAAAATTTTTCCGCCCCATACGCGTTATTTGGCAGATTCGGGCGGCAGCTTTACCTGGGCCACCCATTACCTGCACCCCTATGACCGACGCATTGCCGGCAAACGCAATGGCCGTGGCGGCCTATTCCGCGCCTCCCTGGAGTTCGCTTCGATGGGTTGGGCCATTGGCAGTGCCGTGGGGACGGCCCTGGCCGAGAAAGGCTGCCCGGTGGTTTGCATCACCGGAGACGGCAGTATGCTGATGAGCGGCCAGGAAATTACGGTGGCGATTCAGGAAAAACTCCCGGTGGTGTTTGTTATTCTCAATGACAGCTGTTATGGCATGGTGCGCCACGGTCAGCAGTTGACCGGTGCCGAGCCCATTGGTTTTGAACTGCCGGTCATTGATTTCGCGGCGTTTGCCCATTCCATGGGTGCTGCCAGTCACATCATTGAGTCTCCGGCTGATCTTCTGGCGCTGGATGTAGGTGCGATCTGTCGCAGGGAGGGTCCTACACTGCTCGATGTCCGAATTGATCCTGATGAAGTGCCGCCCATGGGGATGCGTGCGAAGGCCTTGAAGCAGATGGTATGACCGAAAAAAATTCCGAAAAAAAACTCGAGAAAATCACCACAAGGATATGGAACGAAACAGCGGAGGCGGACAACCCCTTCGCTGCTTCCGCTTGCCATTGCGCCGGTTATGACGTCTATGGCGACCTGCTCGGCAAGGCCAGCTATATCGAATATCTGTATCTGTTGTTCAAGCTGGAACGGCCGTCTTCCCGCCAGGCCAAGCTGCTTGAGGGGCTTGCCGTGGCGCTGGCGAATCCTGGCCCGCGGGATCACAGTGTCCGCGCGGCCATGTGTGCGGGCGTCGGAGGCTCCACCCACGCGTCGGCATTGATCGCCGCTATCTCCGTAGGTGCCGGTAACCTGGGCGGCGGCCGTGAAGTGTTCACCGCTGCCCAGTACTGGCAGCAATGCGGTCTGGATAGCGAGGCCTGGCGTGAGATGATTCAGAATCCTCCCGTCGAAGAGCGGGCCGATGTCTGGACGCCGATGGAACATCCACCGGGCTTTGACCCCAATGGCGTCAGCTGTCCCACTCCCGTGAGACAGACCCTTGCGTACCTGGCTGAAGTCAGTGGTGCCGAAAACCTGATCTGGTTACAACAAAATCGGCAGCCACTGGAAGCCGCCGCCAAATTACCCCTGGCCATGTCCGGGGTCGCGACGGCGGCCCTGGTTGCCCTGGAATTGTCACCGGAGCAGTCGGAAATCCTTTATCTGTTGCTGCGCCTTCCCGGTGCCGCCGTGCATTCCCTCGAGCAGGAAAAGTTGGGGTGGCGAAAATACCCGTTTTTTGGGGATGGCCTTAAAATTATCGATGGCCCTGGCCGTGATGAGCAGAAGGAAGGGAAATGAATACCCCCAATAAGCTGGAAGA
>NZ_JBFHQR010000059.1:0-12533 GCF_041592135.1 Porticoccus sp.
ACCGGCGACAGGGGTATCTCTACCCCTGCCACCCCTGGGAAGCCCCGAGGCTCCTGGCCCACCCGCTGATTGAGGCCGCCATGGCACGGCAACTGATCAAGCCCCTGGGAACACTCGGCGAAGTGCTCTCCCCGACGTCCTCGGTAAGAACCCTCTATCACCCGCAGCTGCCCCACCAGTTGAAGTTTTCCATCCACGTGCGGCTGACAAACTGTATCCGCAAAAATGCCTGGTACGAACTGGAGAGTGCCGTGTTCCTCTCCGGCATCCTCAAACCACTGCGCCGTGCCACGGCATCCATCCTGCCGAGCTTTCACCTCATGCTCGAGCCGCTGGCGACCACCCTGGATTTCAGCCATTTCGCCAGAGCGGAACAGCTGGCCGGTGCAGAGCAGTGCCGGGAATCTTTCGGCATCCTCTACCGGGAGAACTTCTCGCCGGAGCAGATACAACGCTACTCCCCCACTCTGGCAGCCAGTTTGTTTACCTGGGATGAGCGCGGAGACAGCATCGCCTACCAATACATTCAGTCAAACCGCCTGAAAACGGGGCAATCCTATGGTGGGGAGGCGGAGGAATGGTTCAGCGGTTACCTCGATGCCCTGCTACCTGGCACCCTCTATTACCTGTTCAAGTTGGGCGTGGTTTTTGAACCTCACCTGCAAAACACCCTGATCGGTTTCCGCCGGGGACGCCCCCACTGTGTATGGATACGGGACCTGGAGGGCACCAAACTGCTAGCCGAGCACTGGCCTGAACAACAGCTTTCCCCTCTGTCAGCAAGGGCCAGAAGCTCCCTTTACTACGACCGGTCGCGGGGATGGAAGCGTATTGCCTACTGCCTGTTGGTCAACAACGTCAGTGAGGCCATTTTTCACCTGGCTGGCGGTGACCGCCAGTTGGAGTTGAACCTATGGCGACAGCTAGCCACAGCCATACAGCACTGGCAGTCACACCATGGGATACAGCCTGAACTGCAGGAATTCCTAGCCGGGGAGGGGCTGCCCCACAAAAACAACCTCACCACCCGTCTCCTAAAGCAGCCCGACCGCATGGCGGACTATTCCTTGCTGCCCAACCCCCTCCTGGAGGTGGCAATATGAACAGCGCTGTAAAAGACGCTATCCGCAGCCTTGCCGCCGAAAACGATGCACCCCTCTGTGCCTATCTGTACGATCTGCATGGGCTGGAACAGCACATTCGCACCATGATGGCGGCTCTGCCAGGCAATGTGGAGCTGTTTTACGCCGCCAAGGCCAATCCCGACCCAAGGGTCCTGTCGACACTGAGCTCCTGGGTTGACGGCTTCGAAGCCGCTTCCGGAGGCGAATTGGAATGGCTGTTCAGGCTATATCCGGACAAACCCCTGATTTTCGGGGGGCCGGGCAAGCTGACCAACGAGTTATCAGTGGCGCTGGAAAGGGGCATCGAAGCCATCCACGTTGAGAGCCGGACTGAACTGCAACGGCTCGCCACCCTGACGGAAAGCGGCGACCATTCGGCTCCCATCCTGCTGCGTATGAATATTTCCCTTGAGGGCATCAGCTCATCGAAACTGGCGATGGGAGGCAAAGCCACCCAGTTTGGCCTCGATCCCGGTGAGCTGGGGGAGGCGCTGGCGCTGATTGAACAAACCCCCAGTTTGCATTTGAAGGGCTTTCACTTCCACCTGATGTCCCACCAATGCTCCGCACAGCGCCATCTGGAGCTAATGACACTGTACTTCAGGACATTCAAACAATGGTGCCAAACCTATGGCATCGCTCCGCCACTGTTGAATGTCGGCGGCGGCATGGGGATAGACTACGGCCCCCGGGCCGAACATTTTGATTGGTTGGGGTTCTGCAGGGCTCTTGGGAATCTAATCGATGCCGAGGAGATGGACCAGACTACTGTCCGCTTTGAATGCGGTCGCTTTATTAGCGCCCAGTGTGGTTACTATGTCATGGAGGTATTGGATATAAAGCACAGCCACGGCGAATACTTTGCCATCGGCAAGGGCGGCACTCACCATTTCCGAACGCCTGCCGCCCAGTCCCACAACCACCCTTTTGTGGTGGTCCCGGGGGCGTGTCGCACGGGGGAAATCAGGGACGTGCTGGTTACGCTGGCTGGACAACTCTGCACACCCAAAGATGTCTTGGCCTCGCGACAGCCCGTCGCGTCTCTTGCCATTGGTGACTACTTGGTTTTTCCGCTGGCCGGGGCCTACAGTTGGAATATCTCGCACCAAACATTTTTGATGCACCCACCACCGCAGTTTCACTATCTCTAGCGTTGGTTCACCGGCTGAGAGACGATGATCGCCCCGCGTTAACCGACAAACTCGCCTTTTGCCTGCTTGTCGGCGTGGTAGGAAGAGCGCACCAGCGGCCCGGAAGCCACCTGGCTGAAGCCGATGCTGCGGCCGTATTCGGCGTATTCGGCAAACTCGTCCGGATGCACGAAGCGATCCACCGGCAGGTGATTCCTGGAGGGTTGCAGGTACTGGCCGACGGTGAGCATCTCCACATCGTGGCCGCGCAGGTCATCCAGGGTGCGCAGCATCTCCTCCTTGCTTTCACCCAGCCCCACCATCAGGCCAGACTTGGTGGGCACACCGGGGTTGAGGCGCTTGTATTCCTGCAGCAATTTCAGGGACCACTGGTAGTTGGCGCCGGGACGGGCCTCGCGATAGAGGCGCGGCACGGTTTCCAGGTTGTGGTTGAACACATCCGGCGGTGTCGCGGTGAGGATTTCCAGGGCGGGTTCCATGCGGCCGCGGAAATCCGGCACCAGAATTTCCACCTGTAAATTGGGGCTGAGCAGCCGCGACTCGCGGATGCAGTCGGCAAAATGTTGGGCGCCGCCGTCGCGCAGGTCATCGCGATCCACCGAGGTGATCACCACATAGCGCAACTGCATTTCCTGAATGGCCTGGGCCAGGTGGGCCGGCTCTTCCGCGTCCAGCGGGTTGGGCTTGCCGTGGCCGACGTCGCAGAACGGACAGCGACGGGTGCAGATTTCACCCATGATCATGAAGGTGGCGGTGCCGTGGCTGAAGCACTCGCTCAGGTTGGGGCAGGCGGCCTCTTCGCAGACGGTGGCCAGCTTGTTCTTGCGCAGGATGTTCTTGATTTCCTGCACCCTGGGGGATGACGACACGCGAATGCGCATCCACTCGGGCTTGCGCTGCACTTCCTCGGTGGGAATCACCTTGACCGGTATCCGCTCCACCTTGTCGGCACTGCGCAACTTCTCTCCCTGCTGGATGCGGCGGGTGCGCTGGGGCGGAACTACCTTGGTATCGGTCATAGAAGCTGTTCTCAAACGGAAGTTATCAGGATGTCGCCGCTGGCTGTGACAGCAGCAACGGATGGTCGCCCTCGACAAGGTGGCCATTATACCCCAGCTTGCTGGTCAAAATATCGGCAAGGTATTGCGCTACTTCCTGCAGGCACACCGGTTGTTCCAGCAGGTCGTTCATCTGGGTCATGGGCACCCCCAGGCCGCAGGGATTGATGCGGGACCAGGGGCTGAGATCCATATCCACATTGAAATTGAGGCCGTGGTAACTGCAACCGCGGCGCACCCGCAACCCCAGGGAACCGATCTTGGCACCGTTGTCCACATAGACCCCCGGCGCATCGGAACGGGGGGCGGCGCGGATGCCCCAATGGGCCAGGGTCTCCACCAGCGCTTCCTCGATCAGGGTAACCAGATCCCGCACACCGATACCCAATCGCTTGAGATCGATCAACAGGTAACCGGTGATCTGTCCGGGGCCGTGGTAGGTGACGTGACCGCCGCGATCGCTCTGCACCACCGGGATATCGCCGGGCATCAGGATGTATTCCTGCTTGCCCGCCTGGCCCTGGGTAAACACCGGCTGGTGTTCCAGCAGCCAGATTTCATCCGGCGTCCCGGCATCGCGCGTGGCGGTTATGGCCTTCATCGCCTCGAAAGTGTCGGCATAGGCGCGGCACCCCAGATAGCGAACGATCAATGGCAGTTCAGGTACGGATGACATGGTTTCGGCAACAGGGCGACACCGCAATAACTCAGAGCACCATCTGCACCAGGGGGTTGTCTTTCAGATCGGCGAAAATCGCCATCAGCTGAGGCTCCCCGGTGGCGGTGATGGTCACGGTAATGGACTGAAAACTGCCCTTGCTGCTATCCCTGACGGTAATGGTCGCCCGGTCGAAACCCGGCGCGTGGCGCGCCATTACCTCCAGCACCAGGGCGTGCAGCTCGTCCCCTGCGCGTCCCATCACCTTGATGGGATAGGCGCAGGGAAATTCAATTTTCGGCGCGTCGGGTGCTGTCATCAGGAAAACAGGCCCTTGAAGAACAGGCTAATGGCATCCCACAGGCGCGAGAACATGCCCGCTTCTTCGATGGCGTGATCCGCCACCAGCGACATATCCAGAAGGGGTTCACCTTCAAAACTGACGGTCAGGCGACCCAGTGGCTGACTGTCGCTGAGCGGTGCCTCGATGGCTTCGTCCACCAGAATTTTGGCTTCCAGCTGGTCCTTGGAGCCGCGGGGAATGGTCAGGTAGATATCTTCTGGGGCCACCAGATTGACGCTGTCCTCAACCCCGTACCAGACGCGGGCATTTTCCTGCAGCACATCACCCTTGGCGTAAACCTTGCCGGTTTCATAGTAGCGGAAACCAAACGCCAACAGTTTTTGCGACTCGCGCGCCCGCGCTTCCTCGCTGCTGGTGCCCATCACCACCGCAATCAGCCGCATGCCATTGCGCACCGCCGAGGACACCAGGCAGTAGCCGGCCTCTTCGGTGTGGCCGGTTTTCAAGCCGTCCACCGAACTGTCGCGCCACAACAGGCGATTGCGGTTGGGCTGCTTGATGCCGTTGTATTCGAAATACTTCTCGGCATAAATGTCGTAGTGTTCGGGAAAATCCTGGATCAGCGCGCGGGCCAGCAGCGACAGATCGCGAGCCGTGGTCAGGTGGCCGTCAATCGGCCAGCCGGTGGCATTGTAAAAGGTCGAATTTTCCATGCCCAACAGTTTGGCCTGCTGGTTCATCACATCGGCAAAGGCGCCTTCACTGCCGGCCAGGTACTCGGCGAGCGCGACGGAGGCGTCATTGCCGGACTGGATCACCACACCGCGCAGCAGGTCGATCAACGGCACCTGGGTGCCCTCGCGCACAAACATTTTCGAGCCGCCCATTTCCCAGGCGGTAACGCTGATGGGCACCAGGTCCTGTTCTTTGACCTTGCCGTTGTGCAGCTCGCTGGCAACGATATAACTGGTCATCATCTTGGTGAGGCTGGCGGGGGGCAGTTGCTGGTCGGCATTCTGCTCCACCAGCACCTTGCCGGTATTGGCATCCATCAGAATCCAGGCGGAGGCAGACAGCTCGGGTGGCGCGGGAATCAGCACCCTGGCGTGCGCCACGCCGGTGAAAAGGACCAAAAACAACCCGACAGAAAGTATTTTTCTCAGCATAATCAACAGATTTTCAAGTTTGTAGTGATGAATGGATCAGACAGGCAGGCCCCGATTCTAGCACGGGCACCCACCGCCTTTCAGGTAAAGTTACTCGTAGACCACAAAGGTGCTGATATTCTCCCGCTGCTTGAGCAGGTTGCTCAAATTCAGCAGTTTCACGCTATCACTCACCGGACCGACCAATACCTTGTAAATGGTTTTGGGCTGATCCAGCTGGCGCACCACCACCGGATAATCCGTGAGGCCCTGAACCCGTTGCGACAGGCTGCTGGCCGCCACAGGCGTACTGAATGCGCCCACCTGCAAAAACGTACTTTTTGACAGCAGCGGCTGGTCGTTACCGGCCACCGGCTGAGTTGACGGAAGCACACTGGGCTGCGGGTAAATTTGCGGCTGTTCGACCGAATTGTTCTGGTATTGGCGCGGATCGATGGTCTCGATCGCCACCTGGGCGGTGCCGCGATCCGAGTAGCCCAGCTTCTTGGCGGCCACATAGGACAGGTCGATGATGCGGTCGCCGTGGAAAGGCCCGCGGTCGTTGACGCGAACAATCACACTGCGGCCGTTTTCCAGGTTGGTCACCCGCACATAACAGGGAATCGGCAGGGTTTTATGGGCTGCGGTCATCTCGTACATGCTGTAGGCCTCACCGTTAGAGGTGCTTTGGCCGTGGAATTTATTGCCGTACCAGGACGCCATTCCCCGCTGGCGGAAACCCAGGCTGGTGGGCAACACCTCATAGGTTTTACCGAAGACTTCGTAGGGACTCTTGTTGCCGGCCTTGGTGATGGGCTCCACCTTCGGCACCGCATCGGGGATGTTGGTGACATCCACATCCTTGGGTGGCGGGCCGTCGCCGTAACCATAGCCGCCGCCACCGCTGCTGCTTTTACCACCCGTGCCACCGCAGCCCTGGAACACAGCCGCCACGGCCGCGAGCAGCAGCAGGATAATGAGACGACTAGAGATTGTCTGCACCCACGCGCTCCAGAATCAGTTGGCTCAACTGGTGTACCGCCATGGCGTACATGTTGCTGTGGTTGTAACGGGTAATGACGTAAAAATTGTTGAGTCCCAGCCAGTATTGCATGCCTTCATCGGCCTCCAACTGAACCGGCATCCCCTTGCCATCCATTGGCACAGACTCAAGGGGTGTAAAACCCATGGCAGACAGTTCGGCGACGGTTTTTTCCAGCTTCAGCTGGTTCAGCAGTTGCCGGTCAAAATCGCCGCGGGCTTTGGCAGGGGTCACCACCTGCCCGCCCATCACCCAGCCGTGCTTGGCGAAATAATTGGCCACGCTGCCGATGGCATCGGTACTGTTTTCCCAGATATCGGCAAAGCCGTCGCCGTCAAAATCCACGGCAAAGCTGCGATAACTGCTGGGTATAAACTGACCATAGCCCATCGCCCCGGCGTAGGAACCGGTCAGCGTCAGGGGGTCGTGTCGCTGTTCGCGGGCCAGCAGCAGGAATTCTTCCAGCTGCTTGGTGAAGAAGGTGCT
The DNA here is from genome assembly GCF_041592135.1 of Porticoccus sp. Classification (GTDB taxonomy): domain Bacteria; phylum Pseudomonadota; class Gammaproteobacteria; order Pseudomonadales; family Porticoccaceae; genus Porticoccus. The sequence continues at coordinate 6,969 of NZ_JBFHQR010000059.1, forward strand.
GCGCGGCGGGTAGTCGAAAGACAGGGTGGCCAGTGCATCAATGACCCGAAAACTGCCCTTGATCCGCCCGTAGAAGGTCTCCACGCCGATAATGGCGACGACCACTTCCGGCGCCACCTGAACTTGTTGCGATGCCTGCTTCAACACCTCGCGATTTTGCCGCCAGAAGTCCACACCCTCGTCGATGCGCTTCTCGGTGATAAAAATCTTGCGGTAGTCCTTCCAGGGTTTAACCTTTTCCGCCGGACGCTGCATGGCATCGATAATGGATTGCTTCTTCTCCGCCGCTGCCAGCAGGGCGTCGATCTCGGCGCGCTCAAAACCGTGCTCGGAGACCATCCTGTCGGCAAATACCCTGGCTTCAGGGGAGTTCAGGTACCCCGCATGAAGGGACAACGATATCAACAACCCCACAGCAGTCACTAATATTCTTTTCATAGATTCTGTACTCCGGGCAACTAGCCCTCTAACCCCTTACCTGCCCCAACTAACTCGATCTTTTCCTTTCTGTGCTCACGGACATCAGCATACCAAACCCCAGCATCAGGGTCACAATAGACGTCCCGCCGTAGCTGACCAGTGGCAGGGGCACCCCCACTACCGGCAGAATTCCGGACACCATGCCCATGTTCACAAACACGTAGACAAAGAATGTCAGTGTAATACTCCCCGCCAACAACCGCCCGAACATGCTCTGCGCTCGCAGGGAGATGATGATACAACGACCGATAATCAGCAGATATAGCCCCATCAGCAATGAGACGCCAATCAGGCCAAATTCTTCCGCCAGCACCGCAATACTACAGTCTGTGTGGCTCTCCGGCAGAAAATCCAGCTGCGACTGGGTACCGAGCATCCAGCCTTTGCCGTGGAGCCCGCCGGAGCCGATAGCAATATTGGACTGGATAATGTTCCAGCCCGCCCCCAGCTTGTCGGCCTGGGGATTAAACATGGTGAGAATCCGCTGCTGCTGGTAATCGTGCAGTACGTAAAACCACATCAGCGGCAGGATCGCTGTTGCCGCCAGGGCCGCAAACAGCAGATAGCGTTTGCGCAAGCCCGCCAGGAACAGCACAAAAAACCCGGAGGCTCCGATGAGAATGGCGGTGCCCAAATCCGGTTGCAAAATCACCAGTACCGGCGGAATAGCCATGAAGACCAGTGCAAACAACACATGCTTGAAACGGGGCGGCAGCGAGCGCTGCCCCAGATAACTGGCCAGCATCAAGGGTACTGCGGCCTTGAGGATTTCCGAAGGCTGGAAACGGAAGCCGCCGATTTCCAGCCAGCGCTGGGCACCCTTCGCGCCGATGCCAAACACCAGCACGCCCACCAGCAACAGGACACCACCACAATAGGGCAGAAACGCCCAGCGATCCAGCAGGCGCGGCGGCAACTGTGCCGTGGCCAGCATCACCGAGAAGCCCACCGCGTAATTGATCAGCTGATGGTTGACGTAGTAGAGGCTCTGACCACTGCCGCTGAACAGCACAAACAAGCCCACTCCCGCCAGCACCATCAGCAACAGCAACAGCTGCAGATCCACATGCACCCGCTGCCACTGGCTGGGCGCGCCGTAAATGGCCGAGCTACCCGACTCCATGCGCCGGACGAAATCACCTTGATTCATCAGCGGGCTCCAACGGCGGTGTTTCCGGATAGTATTCCATATAGGCGTCAATCAGTTTGCGAGCCAGCGGCGCCGCGGTGCTGCTGCCGTGTTCACCATTTTCCACAATCACCGACACGGCAATGCGCGGCTGCTCCACCGGGGCAAAGGCGATGAACAGGGCATGGTCGCGGTTGCGCATGGCCACCGTGGCCGCATCGTAATTTTCGTCCTGTTTGATACCGATCACCTGAGCCGTACCGGTCTTGCCGGCAATATGGTAGTTCAACCCTCTGTTGATTACCTTGGCGGTGCCGCGCAGACCGTGTACCACGTCCTGCATGGCCTGGTGGACATAATTCCAGTTGCTGTCGGACACCTTGATGATGCCCGCTGGCGGGGGCACGCCATGCTGCTTGCGCACCAGTTGCGGCGAGCGAATTTCACCCCGGCTGGCCAGCCGCGAAGTTGCCACCGCCAGTTGCATCGGCGTGGTCAGGGTAAAGCCCTGACCGATACTGGTATTGACGGTATCGCCGGGGTACCAGGTCACCCCCTTGGCCGCGCGCTTCCAGGCCCTTGAGGGCATGATTCCGGCCCGCTCGGAAGGCATGTCGAGTCCGGTTTTCTGTCCCAGGCCAAAGCGGGTGCCGTACAGCGACAGTACATCAATGGTCATCTTGACGCCCACATCGTAAAAGAAGGTGTCACAGGACTGGGTGATGGCATCCCGCAAATCCACCCTGCTGCCGTGACCGCCTTTTTTCCAGTCGCGGTATTTGCGCTTCTCATTTTTCAGTTGGTAGAAGCCAGGATCGTAAACGCGGTAGTCCTGACTGATCGTGCCGCTCTGCAGGGCGGCGATAGCGAAGATGGGTTTCACGGTGGAGCCCGGCGGATACTGCCCCTGTAACACCCGGTCAAACAGCGGGCGATCCGGTGAATCGAGCAGCGCGTTGTAGCTGTCTACTCCGATGCCGGTGACAAATTCGTTGGCGTCGAAACTCGGTGTGCTGGCCATCGCCAGAACACCGCCGGTGGCCACCTCAATGGCCACCACGGCGCCGCGCTGACCCGCCAGGCTTTCATAGGCCACCCGTTGCAGGCGGCTGTCGAGGTAGAGATGGAGATCCTGTCCCGGGGAGGGGTCGGTTCGATCCAGCTGGCGCATCACCCGGCCGCGGGCATTGGTTTCCACCGTCTGGTAGCCCACCTCGCCGAGCAGTTGATCCTCGTAGTATTTTTCCAGCCCGGTTTTGCCAACCACCAGGGTGCCACTGTAGCGGATCGAGTCCAGCTCCTGGGTCTCCTGATCGTTGATGCGCCCCACGTAACCCAGCACATGGGCCAGCTCGGGGCCGAAGGGGTAGTAGCGCAGCAGCTGAACAGTCACCTCCACACCGGAGAGGCGGTATTCATTGACCGCCAGAATGCCCTGCTCCCGCTCGTCCAGGTTGAATCGCAACGGCACCGGTTCGTAGGGGCGGCGACGGCGCGCCATCTGCTTGAGGAAGCGCTCCTTTTCCGCTTCGGAAACACCGATCAGCTGATTCAGCTCCGCCAGCAGCGCATCGAGGTCGCCGGCGCGCTCCTTGACGATGGACAGGTTAAAACTGGGGCGGTTATCCGCCAGCAATACGCCGTTGCGGTCGTAAATCAGCCCCCGGGTGGGCGGCAGCGGTTCCACCAGCAGCCGGTTGCGGTCGGACAGGGTCACAAATTCGTCGTGGCGGACCACCTGTAGATAGTAGTAACGCCACAGCAGCACCCCAGCCATGATCAACACCACCAACAGGGTAAAGATCAACCGCCCGGCATAGAGCCGAAACTCCAGCTGGGGATTCTTGATGGCGCGATCTTCGTTCATGGACAGGGATTGTACCCGTAAGCCGGTGCCTCGCGGCAACTGCTATCTGCAGCTGTCAGCGGTGCGTCAAAAAAAAGGTGGCAGGCACAAAAAACGGGGCCAAGGCCCCGTTTTCTGGTGTTGCAGACGGGAGCTTACTGCCCGGAGGGCTGCTCGGCATCCTCAGCCACAACAGCTTGCGCTGCCGGGGCCTCGGCGGCGGTCTCGCCACCTTCGTCTTCGCCGGCTTCCTTCATGGACAGCTTGATGCGGCCGCGAGCGTCCACATCCAGTACCTTGACGCGCACTTGCTGGCCTTCCTTGAGGTAGTCGGAAACATTTTCCACACGCTCTTTGGCGATCTGGGAAATGTGCAACAGACCGTCAGTGCCCGGCATGATGGTAACGAATGCGCCGAAATCGACGATCCGCGCCACGGTGCCTTCGTAGATCCTGCCCACTTCCGCTTCTGCAGTGATTTCCTCAATGCGATAAATGGCATTGCTGAGACCGTCACTGTCATCGCTGTAGATGCGGATGGAACCATCATCGGAGATATCGATGGTGGCACCGGTCTCCTCGGTCAGGGCGCGGATGGTCGCACCGCCCTTGCCGATGACATCGCGGATCTTGTCCGGATCGATCTTCATGACGTGGTAGCGGGGAGCGGACTCGGCCACTTCGGCACGGGACCTGTCGATCACCTTGTTCATTTCACCGAGGATGTGCAGACGCGCCTGCAGGGCCTGGCCCAGGGCGATGTCCATGATTTCTTCGGTGATGCCCTCGATCTTGATGTCCATTTGCAGTGCGGTCACGCCCTGGGCGGTACCGGCCACTTTAAAGTCCATATCGCCGAGGTGATCTTCATCGCCTAGGATATCGGTCAGCACGGCAAAACCGTCGGGCTCTTTTACCAGACCCATGGCAATACCGGCCACCGGCGCTTTCAGCGGCACACCGGCGTCCATCAGTGCCAGGCTGGCACCACAGACGGAGGCCATGGAGCTGGAGCCGTTGGACTCGGTAATTTCCGATACCACGCGGATGGAGTACGGGAAGTCGGCGGTGTTCGGCAGTACAGCGGCAATGCCGCGGCGGGCCAGACGGCCGTGACCGATTTCGCGGCGACCGGTGGCGCCCATGCGACCACACTCGCCCACCGAGTACGGCGGGAAGTTGTAGTGCAGCATAAAGGGGTCTTTCTTCTCGCCTTCCAGGGTGTCGAGCAGCTGCGCGTCACGGGCAGTGCCGAGGGTAGCCACCACCAGGGCCTGGGTTTCGCCACGGGTGAACAGGGCCGAACCGTGGGTCTTGTCGAGAACGCCGACTTCGATGTTCAGACCGCGTACGGTGCGGGTGTCACGGCCGTCGATACGCGGCTTGCCGTTGACGATGTTCTCGCGCACGGTGCGGTATTCGATTTCGCCGAAGGCATCCTTCACTTCACCGGCAGAAGGCTGGCCTTCTTCGCCGGAGAACTTGGCCACCACCTGGTCTTTCAGCTCACCCAGACGGGCGTAGCGATCCTGCTTGATGGTGATGGTGTAGGCCTGGGAAATGGCCTCGCCGAATTCGCTGCGGATGGCGTCCAGCAGGGCGGTGTTGGCCTGCGGCGCAGTCCAGTCCCAACGTGGCTTGCCGGCTTCGGCGGCGAGCTCTTCCACGGCCTTGATCACCGACTGGAATTCGTCATGGGCGAACAGCACGGCACCCAGCATCTGGTCTTCGGTCAGCTCCTTGGCTTCCGACTCAACCATCAGCACGGCGTCCTTGGTGCCGGCCACGTCCATGTCCAGGCTGGAGGCCTTCAGCTGCGCGTAGGTCGGGTTCAGCAGGTAGCCGGATTCCGGGTGGAAGACCACACGGGCGGCGCCGATCGGGCCGTCGAAGGGGATGCCGGAAATGGCCAGGGCGGCCGAGGTGCCGATCATCGCGGCGATATCCGGATCGGTCTTCTTGCTGGTGGAAACCACGGTGCAGATCACCTGCACTTCGTTCTGGAAGCCTTCCGGGAACAGCGGGCGGATCGGGCGGTCGATCAGACGCGAGGTCAGGGTTTCCTTCTCGCTCGGACGGGCTTCACGCTTGAAGAAGCCACCGGGGATCT
>NZ_JBFHQR010000060.1:0-12440 GCF_041592135.1 Porticoccus sp.
CGGGTCGATGGCAAAACCCTGTTCGCGGGTCAGGGCAAATAGCAGATAACTCGCCAGTGGCCCGCAGGCCAAACGCTGTGCGGCCAATGCCTCGCTAACGGCGGGAAGGTTGTCCAGGCACCAGCGCATCTTGCTGGCACCGTAGTGGGCGTTGGGGCGCAAACCGGTACGTTCCGCCACCTCAGTATCGTTCAACTGCAATTCGGCTAACAGGTTGGCAGCGCGGGTATCCTGCCAGCTGAGCAGCGGTGACAGCGGCTCGCCGCTGTGCCGATCCCAGCACAGCAAACTGGAGCGCTGGGTCACCAGGGCAGCCGCTTTCAATTCATGGCGTTGTGCCCCCAGTTGTTGGGGCAGCTGGCCGAGCAGGGTGCGAATGGAAGCCACCAGTTCAACCGGGTCCTGTTCCACCCGGTCGGGGGCGGGATAGCGGGTCTGCACCGGCTGGCGCAGCAGCAGGCGCTGTCGGCCAACGGCATCGAATACCAGCAGGCGGCTACTCTGGCCGCCCTGGTCAATCACCAGATAAAGGGCATCGCTCATCACTGCATTAAAGCAAAGTTTTCGTCGCTGCGAACGGGATATAGGCGATTGCAGCAACCCGCGAGCAGCGGGCCGCGCAGCAGCTATCGCCCGGGAGGGGACTGGGCGCCAGCTCACCGGTCGGGAGCGAACATCATCACTGCATCCATCAACTCCGGAGAGGCATCCGTCCCCTGAGTGGACCCAACACCCTGCTGAATATGGAACTAAATGGGGCACCACAAAAATGCGGTGCTCCTGTTCTCTTACCGATTGTGGCTACGATTTCATCTTGACGACGACCTTGCCTTTGGCCCGCCCTGTTTCGGCATAGGCCATTGCCTCCTGGATAGAGGCAAACGGGAAAACGCGATCAATCACCGGTTTTATGACACCGGCGTCAATCAGGGTAGCGATGCGTTCCAGTTGGCCACCGCTCGCGCTCATAAAATGAAATGCATAGCTTACCCGATGTCGCCGTGCCTTCCGCCTGATACCATAGCTCAACAGCCCCATGAGTTGTTTAAAAACCCAACCCAGGCCCAGCGCTTTCGCAAAGTCGGGGTCCGGCGGCCCGGAGATCGAAATCAGCTGGCCCCCCGGTTTTAACACTTGCACCGATTTTGCGAGCGTCCTGGTGTCCAGACTACTCAACACCAGATCGTAGTCACTGAGCATTTTTTCGAAGTCGTCCCGCGTGTAGTCGACCACAATATCCGCGCCGAGGTGCTTCACCCAGTCGACATTCGCCGTGCTGGTTGTCGTCGCCACGGTGGCACCCAGATGTTTTGCCAATTGGATGGCAAAGGTTCCCACACCACCGGAGCCCGCATGGATCAGCACTTTTTGCCCCTGCCGCAGATTCGCTTTTTCGACCAGGACCTGCCAGGCGGTCAAACCCACCAGCGGGATCGATGCCGCCTCTGTCATGCTGAGGGTTTTCGGCTTGAAGGCCAGGGAATCCTCTTTTATCGCGATGTATTCCGCGAAGGCACCGATGCGGTCAGCATCCGGCCGCGCATAGACCTCATCGCCGGGCTTGAAGCGCGTCACCAGCGGGCCGATGCGAACCACCACACCGGCCAGATCATTGCCCATAATGAGTGGCAGCTGGTAGGGCAAAAGGAGCTTGAACTCACCATTTTTGATTTTGACATCCAGCGGGTTAATGCTGGCGGCGTGAACTTCAACCAACACGTCACCATCCCGCAACGTCGGCTCCGGCAGATCGCCAATCCGGCCACCGCCCTTTTTGCCATAGCCATCAATAATGTATGCCTTCATGATATTTCCCCCGCTAAATGGTTCACCAGATCCACCCTGTTCATGGTCGAATATTGTCCGATCATGCGGTTGCCAGAAAATAGTCGATCTGCGCCGCCACTTCCTGCGGGTGTTGCTGGTGGGGCCCGTGACCGGCATTGGGGTACATGGCCAACTGGGCGTTGGCAAGCTCCCGGTACAGTACCCAGTGGTTCTTCGCCGGAAAGAAGGGATCGCGATCCCCGGACACGATCAGCGCCGGTTGCCGCAGTTCATTCAGGCGACTGTAGTGACCACTTGCCCCGCCCATGAAATCCCCAATCAGCTGTGCCATCACATCCATCACCTCCGGCCCAACCACCGGCTCGAGGTCTTCGCTGCGGGCCATGACCCGCTCAATGAACGCCTGCGTTTCCTGTTCATGGCCAACCGCAAAGAACAGGTAGCGGATATCCTCAAAGCTGTACTCCGTTTGGGTCGCAATGTTGAAGACGATATCGGTTGGCGGTTCGTTGTCGGGATTGCCACCCGCGCCGGTACCGACCAGCACCACCTTGCGCACCAGTGTTGGTTCGGCCATGGCGATGGCCTGGGCGACAAAGCCGCCCATTGAGAAGCCCAACACATCGACACTCTGATAGCCCAGCGCCCTCACGAAGTCGGCGGCGTTTCGGGCCTTCTCATCCACGCTAGTCGCGGCAGAACCTGTCGAGGTGCCGATCCCCGCGTCGCTGAACAGGATGACATGGCGCGTCCTGGCCATTGCGTCCACAAAGCCGGGGTCCCAGTCATCCAGGGTGCCGCGGAAACGCTGTAAAAAGACCACAGGCGTCGGGTCCGCGGGATTCGCCTGCCCCAATTCACGATAGGCGTAGCGAACACCACTGACGTCTACATGTTTGGTGCTAATGGTGGAGGCCTGGCTGCCATTGTCGAAGTTAGTCATGTGTTACTCCTGAATTTAATCCCGGTGTTTTGTTGACGAAGCAGGGCGGCAGGGGACGAATAGATTTGCTACAAACACCTGCACGGGTTCGTTGTGCTGATTCAGCGTCGTGCTCTTTACCTTGAGAACTCCCAGCTCGGGAGAGGATTTGGAGACGCGGGTCTCCAGCACTTCGCTTTCGACCCGCAACTCATCCCCCGGTCGCACCGGTCGCGGCCAGCGCAATTCATCAAAGCCGGCGCCGACGATGCCCCAGGCGGGCTTGAAATCGCTATCGACCAATAACTTCATCGTGATCGCCGCGGTGTGCCAACCGCTGGCGGCGAGACCGCCAAATATCGAATGACTGCCAGCGCCTTCATCGAGATGAAACGGTTGCGGGTCGAACTCGGCGGCAAAGCTTTTAACGCGCTCAGTGTCGATGCGAGCTCGGCCGGAACTGAATTGTTGTCCCACCGCAAAATCTTCCAGGTATCGCTCGGTCATATCGGCTACCTCTCCAGCGAACAGTTATATGACGACCGCCATGATTGAATTATATGACATTCGTCATATATAATGTCAAGCAGTTTACCGGCACCCCAAAGGAGAGCGCGATGAAAGTGACCAGAGAACAGGCTGCCCAGAACCGGGAGCGGATTGTCGAGGCCGCCGCCCAGCTATTCCGCGAGCGGGGGTTTGACGGTATTGGGGTCGCCGGCCTTATGAAGGAGGTGGGCCTCACCCACGGCGGTTTCTACGGCCACTTCGCCTCTAAAGAGGATCTGATTGCCGAAGCGTCCGCCTGTGCCCTCAAACGCTCACTGACTGACTGGAACGAGTTCGTGGATCGCGCACCGGATGATGCGCTGTCTGCCATTGCCGGCCGCTACCTGAGCAGCAACCATCGCGACAACCCCGGTAAAGGTTGTCTGCTGGCCGCGCTTGGACCGGACCTGTCACGACAGGGACCGGCCGTGCGGCATGCCGCTACCGACGCCATACGCGCTGCTCTCGACTTTCTGACCAGGCTCGTGTCAGGCAAATCCAAAGCGGCAAAAAGGCAGCAAGCCATCAGTGCCTACGCAACCCTGGTGGGCACCATGGTCATGGCGCGGATCGTAGACGATCCCGTGTTTTCGCAGGAAATTCTGGATGCCAGCCGGGTAGCGCTCGAAGAGTGAAGAGGAGGGATTAAGGATTGACTCAGATAAGAGTCCAATAGCGGGATAGCGGCTTTTAAGTAGCCATGGTTACTGTGCGCATAGGGCTGCGAACCCGTTGCGACAGCTTTTTCACTTAAAAAAGAACCTGTACTTTTTTCCCAACAACCTCGTTGTTTTTTAAACCGACGGTTAACCCAGCAACAGCCCATTCTCGATGGGGATGAACTCACTGGCGGCATTGATAAGCGATGCGGCAGTCAGTTTGGGCACACCGTAGACCTCGACCACTTTCCCTTTCTCCACCAACGTGTTTACCAGCAGGTCAAAATCGCCATCGCCGGACACCAGCACCACCACGTCCGCTGCCGCGGCGTACTCCATGGCGTCGATGGTGATGCCGACATCCCAGTCGCCCTTGGCGGAACCGTCCGCGCGCTGGATAAAATTCTTCAACTTCCCCTCGAAGCCGATGGCCCGCAGAATATTCTGAAACTCGCGCTGTTTCTGGTCGCCTCGTTCCGTAGCATAGGCAATGGCTTTGACCACCTGCCTGTCGGCGGTGGCTCGCGCCCAGAAGGCGTTGTAGTCAAAGTTGCGCCCGTAGGTCTGCCGCGTTGTGTAATAGACATTCTGCACATCCACCAACAGCACCACGTTCTTCATCGCCAGCATCCAGGTTAATCAATAGCGGGCCATTACAGAACAGCGCGGGCGGTTACTCAAGGGAAAACTCGACTTTCCGGCCGACAGGGACAAAAGCATTACGGCGCCAGCACGGCGGCACCGCTGAAGCGACCGCAACGCAGATCCTCCAGGGCCTGCCAGGCCTGCTCCAGTGGATAGCGGGTGACCCTGGTGTGAACCGGAATCGCCGCCGCCCTGGGCAGGAATTCCTCGCCGTCGCGGCGGGTCAGGTTGGCCACCGACTGCAGGCGCCGCTCCCCCCACAGCCAGCGGTAGGGAAAGCCGGGGATATCAGACATGTGAATGCCGCCGCAGATCACGCTGCCGCCCTTGCGCACCGCCTGCAATGCCTGGGGTACCAGTTCTCCGGCGGGAGCAAAGATAATCGCCGCGTCCATCAGTTCTGGCGCTCCGTCACTGGCTCCGCCCGCCCAACTGGCCCCCAGGGAACGGGCAAATGCCTGTCCTGCGCTGTCGCCGTCGCGGGTAATGGCAAATACCTTGCGCCCGTCGGCCCGCGCCACCTGGATCAGGATATGGGCCGCCGCACCGAAGCCGTACAGCCCGAGCACCCTGCCCTCCCCGGCCATGCGGTAGGCGCGGTAACCGATCAGCCCGGCACAGAGCAGCGGTGCCACCTGGATATCACTGTAATGGTCCGGCAACGGAAAACAGAAGTCGGCGCGGGCCACGGCGTACTCCGCCATGCCGCCGTTCAACTGGTAACCGGTGTACTGGGCGCGATCGCAGAGGTTCTCCCGACCCCGCTGGCAGAACTCGTAGTGGCCGCAACTGCCGCCCAGCCAGGGCACGCCGATTCTTTGGCCCAGACTGAAGCGACCCACCTCCGAACCCAGCGCGACGACTTCGCCGACAATCTGGTGACCGGGAACCAGCGGCAGCACCGGCTCATCCAGTTCGCCGTCGACAATGTGCAAGTCGGTGCGGCAGATACCGCAGGCTCTCACCCGTATCAGCAGCTGATCCGGCGCAGGCTCGGGAACCGGAACTTGACGCCTTTGCAAAGGCTGGCCCACCCCGTGAAAGACCATGGCCCGCATGGTGGCAGGCAAACTGTATTCCGCCACGACTTATCACCCTCCGCAGGGTTGCCCATCGTTGCTTAACGCTGCGTCCGTCGGGCTATTTCCGCTCCGGCAGCAGCTCCGCTTCGTTAACCAGTTTCCGCTGAATCTCCCCGTGGGCCGCCTTGAGATTGGCCCAGCGCTCTGCCGTGGACGGATGGGAACTGCTGTAATGCTCCCTGATGCCGTCGGGGTGCTCGATGGCCATCCGCCGCCAGAATGCATTCACCACCGCGGTATCCACGCCGGCATTGGCCAGGTAATACATACCCACATAGTCCGCCTCCCGCTCAAAGTCCTTGCTGTAGAGACTGGCTGCCACATTGCCAAAGGTACCGCGGGTGTTGACGCCGTAGCCCGCGGCAATAATGTCGAAGATGCTGCCCAGCAGGTAATTGCCGGTTAGCTTTTCAATATGCCCCTCGCTGTTGTGGGCGAACTCGTGGGCGATCACCGTCATCAGCTCGTCATCGGATTCGGCAAAGCGGTACATGCCCGCCGTCACATACACCGACCGACCGTCTGCGGCGGCGTTGAGGCTATCGTCTTTTACCAGCATCACCGGGAAGGAACAGGCTTTCACCGGCACGATGTCCAGTGTCAGCAGCTTACCGGCCCGTTCAATGCCCAGCACCAGTGGCAAATCGGATGTCGGCATGGACAGCGCTTCCAGGGATTTGGCGAACGCCTCGGTGGAACGGGTTCGCGGGATCTCGACACCATTAACCGAACGGACCACATCCATTTCCCTCAGCCCTGCATAGGCCGCCGGGCTGCCGAAAATGACATGGGTGATGACAATGCCCTCTCCCACTCCATACACCCCGGAAAACAGCGCCCGGTCGTTTTCCGACAGGGCGGACATATCCTTCCACACCCAGCCGAAAGAGCGAATCTGATGCTCGGGACACAGCTTCAAGCCACTGGTCCTCAGCCGCCAGGCCAGGTCTTGCAAATGTGACTGCCGTTCCAGATAGATCTTTTCCGCCTCGATTCGCTGCCACTCCTGCTCCTTCAGCACCTCCGAGGCCGAGGGGTGGGCAATCTCCGTGGTCGGAGCACAGGCGGTCAGCACAGAGGCCAGGCACACCAACACCGTAGAAAAACATAACCTGCCGCATCTCAACATCGTCACTCACACCGGCTTTCAAGCGGCTTGAACAACAGCCGTCTCCCAACCGCAAAACAGTCAGGCTTCCATTATTAAATATAGAAGAAACGGGCCGTGGAAAGGTGGTTGCGGTGGTCAGGATATCGCGGGATCAGTGAGTAACAGCGTGACATCGACCACAGAGCCCTCCGAGTGGCGCTGCACGGGCAGTCCCAGGTGCAACAGCACTTCCAGCATTTTGCGGTTCTCACCCATCACCGCGGCGCGAAACTCCATCACCCCGGCGGCCCGCGCCACCTGCACCAGATGCCGCAACAACACCGTGGCAACTCCCCGTCCGTGATAGACATCGTCAACCGTCAGGGTGATCTCGGCGGCGCGCACAGGCTCGTCCGCGCAGAGAAAGTAACGACCGACACCAATCACCAGCGACTTACCCTCATCAATCGCCACCAGCGCCACATGCCGGTCGAAATCGATCTCGGTGAAATACACCAGCTCCTCGGGCGAGAGTTCATGCTTGTGCCGGAAGAAGCGGAAGTAGGCGGATTCGGAGCTGAGGCGTTGCAGGCCCGCCTGCAGAGCCGCCTTGTCATCGGGGCGAATGGAACGAATCAGCAGCTCGTGACCATCGAGCAGGTGGTCGCGAGCACAATAGTGGCGCAGGGATTCCGGCGTTGCATCCACTGGGATCATGCCAGCCTGGCCCCGCGCTCGACCAACAGTTCACGCAAAATAGACCGGTGACAGCGGGCCTCGTTTTCGCAGTAGCAGCCCACCGACAGATTGGTGTGCAGGGACAGCGCCGCCAGCAGGTCGAGCAGCCGGCGTTTCTCGGGCGCGGCCAGCTCCTTGCGGAATTTTGTCGCAAAGGCCGCCCAGGCCTTGTCACTGTCAGCCGCCAGGGCCTGCTTCACCAGCTCGGCTGAGGGCGACAGATTCGGCAGCCAGACGTCGTACCAGTTCCGCGAGGCAAACTCGCTCTTCGGCACACCCCTGGGTGGTCGCCTCACGGTGCCGATGCGCAGCCCTTCGTCACGGGCCCGCTCTGAACCCAAACGCACGATGCGAATCGTCATCAACGGCTCCTCCGTTCATGCACTTACCGTGAATCACCAGCCTTTATTACAGAACAGCCCGGAGACTTCCTCAAGGTAATCGGATGAACTGCATTGAAAAAGGTTTGGCGATCCCGCCTCAACATACCGTTCGGCAGAAATCAACGTCCCCGAAAAAGCATGTCAACTTGCCAGACAGGGTGGACAGAAGAGGAATGGGTTGAGCCATCCACAGTTATGCATTACAAAAAGCCGACGTCGGTGTCCGGCATGGAATTACCCACCTGCCAGCCAACGGCTGATTGTTGTCAGTACAGGCTGAGGGACAAGTAGACCGCCAACAGCACCACCACCCAGGTCACGACACTGCCGGTGGGCCATGTGCGCGCCAGAATGCCCTCTGGTCCGTGGTGCTTGGAAATGTGCGCCAGAACCCAGGCAAACAGTTTTGTCGCTACCGTGCGCAATGCAGTGTTGGCGGCAACGATCACCCCGGTAATCCGCTGGAGAACGGAGGGCGCCAGCCGTCGGTAGCACCACTCCGCATCCAGGTTTACAGAGCGCAATTCCGGCGGATACATGTGCCGCAGGTTCAGCCAGACAAATGCCAGTGCCGAGAAACAGAGTAACTGGGTCTGGGCCAACACGTGAGTGGCATCGTAGGGGTTGTAGCCGGTGTCGTAGGGCAACAGTTGGTACAGCACCTCAGGGAAGATACCGATGGTCAGGCACAGGGCCGCAGCGATGGTCATGGCCAGCAACATGTTGAACGGCGGCTCCGAGGTACGAATACCGGCATCGTGGGCAAAGAACGCGAAGTAGGGAATCTTGATGCCGGCATGATGGAATACCCCCGCAGAGGCAAACAGCAGCATCAGCCAGATCCATGGGTAGTCATTTTCCAGCGCCGCACTCATCACCATGGACTTGCTGACAAAACCACTGAATAGCGGGAATGCGGAAATGGAAGCGGCGCCGATAATACAGAGCACCGTGGTTTTCGGCATGCTCTTGTAGAGTCCGCCGAGGTCCGACCCGTTTATACGCCCGGTCATATGCAGCACGGCGCCCATGGACATAAACAGCAACCCCTTGAAGATCACGTCGGTAAAGGCGTGGGCCACCGCACCGTTGATGGACAAGGCCGTGCCAATACCCACACCCACCACCATAAAGCCGAGTTGGTTGATCAGGCTGTAGGCCAGCACCCGTCGCAGGTCGTTTTCAATCACCGCATAGAAAATCGGGAAACAGGTCATGGCCACGCCGATATACACCAGCAACTCAGTGCCCGGATAACCCCGCGCCAGGGCGTACACCGCCACCTTGGTGGTAAATGCACTGAGGAACACCGTGCCGGTGGGGGTGGACTCCGGGTACGCATCGGTCAGCCAGTTGTGGAAAAACGGAAAAGCACACTTGATGCCAAAGGCCAAAAAAATCAACCAGCCATATACACCCTGCAAGCCAATCTCGACGAAAGACAGGGAAGTCACCTCACGGCTGTAGAGAATGATGCCCCCCAGCAACAGCAGGCCAGAAAAGACCTGAATAATCAGGTAGCGCATGCCAGCGCGGTAGGACCGCTCGGAGCGACGCGCCCAGACCAGAAATACCGAGGTCAATGCCAGCAGCTCCCAAAACACGAACAGGGTCAGCAGGTCCCCGGCGAAGACCGCCCCCAGGGCACTGCCCGCATAAAACATCGCCGCACCCTGCTGCATCCGATCCCGCACGTGCAGCGAGTAAATAATGGCAATCAGGGCGGCGATGTGGAACAGGTGGCCGAACAGAATACTGAGCCGGTCTACCTTGTGAAGGGTCAACTGAAAATCGAGGAAAGCCAGCTGGCCGTAGCTGCCCTCCGGGGTCAACCACAGGTTTGCAGCACTGACTACCGGAATCAACAACATCAGCACGGCCCGAGGCCTGCCGCTGGTGAACAGCACCACCGCCCCGGCAAGGTAGAAGAACAGGAAAGGCGGCAACTCAAAGGGCATCATCAGTATGCCCCCCGCTATGTTGTTCGTCCCGATCAGCCGCCTGCTCCCGGCGCAGATAATAATCCGCATCCCGCATCAGGAAAGTGCGCATCCACTTGGCTACCAGCACCAGCAACACACAACCCACAAAACCATACAGGGCGTAAAATCCCCACAGGTTTTCCCAGGAATGATAGACATGGCGGTGAATCACAAAATCCAGCGCCAGCAACAATACACAACAGGCAAACAGTGCACGCAGGACCAGGCGCACATTACCGGGCTTGTCAAAAAAATGTGGTTTTTCAGAATTCATCTATCCCCCCTATCCGATACTTCGCGCCAGGTCATAAAGTGGCTGTGGAAAGAAGAACAGCAACAGGCACATCAGGGTGGTAATCATTATGGCCAGTAGCGACGCAAGTGGCGCCTCGTGAATCCCGGTAGCCTCACCTGATCCGCAACCGGCAGTGACATTGGCCGGGAAGAAGGCTTTCAGGGGTATCGGCAACAGATAGGCAATGTTCAGCAGCGAACTGACCATCAACACCCCCATCAATAACCACTGCCCCGCCTCCAGGGTGCCCAAAATCAGGTACCACTTGCTCCAGGAACCGCCTGTAGGCGGCAGACCGATTATGCTCAGGCTGGCGATGAAAAAGGCCGCCATGGTCAGCGGCATGGCTCGTCCCAGCCCACGCATATCACTGATCTCGGTTTTGTGGCTGGCCACCAGAATGGCGCCGGCACAGAAGAACAGCGTGATTTTTCCAAATGCGTGCATGGCAATGTGCAGCGCGCTACCCAGTAACCCGGCGCTGGTGGCCAGCAGGATGCCGAGGCTGATATAGCCAAGCTGACTGATGGTGGAATAGGCCAGTCGGGCCTTGAGGTTGTTCTGGCGCATGGCCACCAGAGAGGCCGCCAGCACCCCGAAAGCCACCAGGTAGAGCAGCCATTCTGTCACTGCCAGGCCACCCAGGGTATCGAGACCGAATATAAAAACGCCCACCTTAACCAGGGCAAATACCCCGGCTTTCACCACTGCCACCGCGTGCAACAAGGCGCTTACGGGGGTAGGTGCAACCATTGCCGCCGGTAACCAGCGGTGAAAAGGCATCACCGCAGCCTTGCCGATGCCGAACACAAAAAGTACGAGCAACAGTGACAGCAATACTGGGGGAGTATCGTCACCAAAAATGCCGCCTTCCGTGAAGGTCAGAGTTCCGGCCAGGGCCCAGGTTGCAATGATGGCGGGCAAAAAGAACACAATGGAAGTTCCCAGCAGCAAGCCGAGATACGTCCGCCCTCCCCGCAGCGCCCTATCAGTGCCCGCATGGGTCACCAGCGGGTAGGTACTGAGGGTAAGAACTTCGTAAAAAATAAACAGTGTCAACAGGTTATCGGCCAGGGAAATACCACCGACAGAGGCAATGGCGACAGCAAACAGTGCGTAAAAACGTGTCTGGTTAGCTTCCCCATGACCGCGCATATATCCGATGGCATAGAGTATGGTCACAACCCAGAGGAAGCTGGCAATCAGGCAGAACAGCATGCCGAGAGGTTCCAGCCGGAATGAAATGGTCAGCCCCGGCAACAGCTCCAGCAGGGTCCAAGCGCTGCGATCCCCCGCCATAACAGCCTGGTAAAGTAGCCAGACCGAGGCAAACAACAGTGCGCCAGCCACGAGGGAAACCCCTTCCCGCAGATTCGGGCGCAAGCCAGTTAGGGCAACGCCAGCTGCGGCCAGCAGCGGAATCACCAGCACTGCCTGCATCAGCCCGATCACGGACAGGCTCACTGGCCACCTCCCAGCAAGGCAGTGGCCACCGCGCCGCTGGTGCCCACGGTCAAGCGGGTATCTATACCCAGATAAATATTCACCAGCACCAACAGCCAGATGGGCACCAGCAACGCAAGAGGAGCCTCCAGCCGGCCGGAGCCGAGCAAACCTTCCGGCAGCTCATTTTCAGCGCGCTGAAAATAGGCCGTTTCCACCAGCCGCCACACATACACCACGGCGAGAATGGAGCCTGTCACCACCAGCAAGGCAATGGGCCACATCCCCGCTTCAATGGCCGCCAGAATCAGGTACCACTTGCTGACAAAACCCACGGTGAGGGGCATCCCTATCAGGCTCAGCCCGCCGATGACGATGGCAGCCATCGTCCAGGGCATACGCCGACCCAGCCCCCGGAAAGCGCTGATATCGGCACTGCCGAGGCGATACACCACCGCCGCCAGGGCCAGGAACAGGGCGCCCTTCATCAGCGCGTGATTGAACAGGTGCAACAATGTGGCCTGCAGGCCGAACACGGTACCGAAACCAATGCCGATAATCATGTAGCCGATCTGGGCGATGCTGGAATAGGCCAGCATGCGCTTGATGTTGGTCTGCGCCAACGCCATCAGGTTGGCGCCAATCATCGTGATCGCGGCCAACCACCAGAAGGCATCCTGCCACTGGCCGTGCAGCGCACCGAACGCCACGTAGAACACTCGGAAGAACGCGACGAATCCTGCGGCCTTGACCGCCGCCGACATGTAGGCGGTCACCGGAGAGGGAGCGCCCTCGTACACGTCCGGGGTCCACATGTGGAACGGGATGAGTGAGACCTTGAACCCGAACCCGACCGTGAGGAGC
>NZ_JBFHQR010000061.1:0-12271 GCF_041592135.1 Porticoccus sp.
AGGTCGCGGCTGATTTGTCATCGGCACTGTTTCGGACCACCAGCAACGGAGAGTTCACGACGGAGCCGGGTTCGGAGGCTGGTTCCGCCGGTTGTTATTAACCTGGCAATATTGATTGCCGGGTTAATAAGCGGTACAGGGATGTGCCGCTATTGGCCATAGGCCAATGCAAGCCCAGGAAATACAAGGAATTCCGTGTAATTTCGCCAGTATTTCCGAGGCGCGCAACAAAATAGATAAGGATGTCTATTTTGTTGCCGGGTTAATGGTACTGCTCTTTGTTCTGTTTTTTTCAGGGGGTACTGATAATGAATTTCGTTTTATTTGTCATTCGAGAACTGCCGATTGCCGGCAGCCTGAACCCGGGGATAGCCCATTGAACGCTCCTGAGCGTCAGGGCTGGTCTGTTGCGGATTCCGCCAGCCTCTACGGGGTCAACGAATGGGGTGTCGGTTATTTCGGCCTGAGCGATAAGGGCGAAATGTCGGTGCTGGTGCCCCGCAAGGAACACCCGGTCAGCATTTCCCTGCTCGATATCATCGCCGGTCTGGAACAGCGTGGCCACGCCATGCCGGTGCTGCTGCGCATTGAAAATCTGCTCGACGACCGCATCCGCAGTCTCAATCAGTGTTTCGCCGAGGCGATCAGGAATCAGGGTTATCGCGGCCAGTACCGCGGCGTGTTCCCCATCAAGGTGAACCAGCAGTGCCATGTGGTGGAGGAGATCGCCAAGTTTGGCGGCCAGTACCACCACGGCCTGGAAGCGGGCAGCAAGGCGGAACTGATCATTGCCATGTCGCACCTGCGCGACCGCGACGCCTGTATTATCTGTAACGGTTACAAGGATGCCGAGTTCGTCGAGCTGGGGCTGCACGCCCGCAAGCTCGGCCTGAAGTGCTTCTTCGTGATCGAGACCCCCTCCGAACTGGGCATTATCCTGGAACAGAGCCGTCGCCTCGGCGTCGAGCCACTGATTGGCGTGCGCGTCAAGCTGGCCGCCAAGGTGGAAGGGCACTGGTTCGAGGACAGCGGCGACCGCTCGCTGTTCGGGCTGTCCATTACCCAGTTGGTGGACGTGGTCGACAAGCTCCGCGAAGAGGGCATGTTGCATTGCCTGCAACTGATGCACTACCACATCGGCTCGCAGATCCCCAATATCCGCAATATTCGCGATGGCGTGCAGGAAGCCTGCCGCTACTACGTCGATCTGGTGAAAGAGGGCGCGCCTCTCGGCTACCTGGACCTCGGCGGCGGCCTGGCGGTGGATTACACCGGCGCGCAGACCAACGAGACCCACAGCAAGAATTACTCCCTGGAGGAGTACTGCGTGGATATCGTCGAGACCATCAGCGAGGCGATGGACAACTACGAGGTGGCCCACCCGACCATTATTACCGAGTCCGGCCGCGCCACCGTGGCCTACTCCTCGGTGCTGCTGTTCAATATTCTCGACGTCAGCTATTTCAAATCCAACGGCCTGCCGGAGGCGCTGCCGGAAGAGTGCGCCGAATCCCTGACCAACCTGTGGGCGACCCTGCAGGTACTGGGGGAGGACAACGTTCAGGAATGCTGCAACGACGCCGTGCACTACCGGGAGGAAATGCGCCGCATGTTCCGCCAGGGACAGGTGCAGTTGCGCGAGCTGGCGCTGGCGGAGAACCTGTATCTGGAAATTTTGCAGCGCACCCGCCGGCTGCTGCCCAGCCTGCGCCGCATTCCGCCGGAACTGCAAAATCTGGACGAGGCGCTGGCCGACATCTATTACGGCAACTTCAGTCTGTTCCAGTCCCTGCCGGACGCCTGGGCCATCGATCAGATCTTCCCGATCATGCCGATCCACCGGCTGGATGAGGAGCCGCGCAACAAGGCGGTGATCGCCGACCTGACCTGCGACTCCGACGGCAAGCTGGATCTGTTCGCCAACGCCGACGGCGAAACCCGCACCCTGCCCCTGCACGACCTGAAAGAGGGCGAGGAGTATTACCTCGGCGTGTTCCTGGTGGGCGCCTACCAGGAGACCCTCGGCGACCTGCACAACCTGTTTGGCGACACCCATGTGGTGAGTGTGCGCATCGACGGCGATGGCGGTTTTGAATTTGTCGAGGAAATTCAGGGTGATACCATCGGCGACGTGCTCAGCTACGTGGAGTACAACCCCAAGGAACTGTACGAGCAGTTCCGGGTCAGCGCCGAGGCGGCGGTGAAGTCGGGCAGTATCAGCGTCAAAGAGCGCCAGCATATGCTGAAGACGTTCGGTAACAGTTTGAACGGCTACACCTATTTCGAGCGGGACTGACCCCCCGGTCATTGAACAGGCAGGTTGAACAGGTAAGTTAAGGAGTCAATCATGGCAAAAGTATTGATTATTGGTGCCGGCGGTGTCGGCGGCGTGGTGACCCACAAGTGTGCCCAGTTGCCCGAGGTGTTCGGGGAAATTGTGCTGGCCAGCCGCACCGAGGAAAAGTGCCGGCACATCGCCGCGCAACTGGATCGTCCCATCGAGACCGCCCAGGTGGATGCCGACAATGTGCCGGAACTGGTGGCGCTGATCGAGCGCGTCAAACCGGATCTGGTGATCAACGTGGCGCTGCCCTACCAGGACCTGACCATCATGGACGCCTGCCTGGAAGCGGGGGTCAATTACCTGGATACCGCCAACTACGAGCCGCTCGACACTGCCAAGTTCGAGTACAGCTGGCAGTGGGCCTATCAGGACAAATTTAAACAGGCGGGGCTGATGGCGCTGCTCGGTTCCGGGTTCGATCCCGGCGCCACCAACGTGTTTACCGCCTACATCGCCAAGCACTACTTCGATGAAATCCACACCCTGGACATTATCGACGTCAACGGCGGCGACCACGGCTATCCGTTTGCCACCAACTTCAACCCGGAGATCAACATCCGCGAAGTGACCGCCGAGTGCCGTCACTGGGAAAACGGCGAGTTCATCACCACCCCGGCGATGTCCACCAAGCAGTCCTTCACTTGTCCGGACGGAGTGGGTACTTACAACATCTATCGCATGTACCACGAAGAGCTGGAATCGCTGGTGAAAAACTTCCCCAGCCTGAAGCGCGCCCAGTTCTGGATGAGCTTTGGCGAGAGCTACCTGAAACACCTGGAAGTGCTCGGCAACGTGGGCATGACCGGTATCGAGCCGGTGGACTTCAACGGCCAGCAGATCGTGCCGATCCAGTTCCTGAAGCGCCTGCTGCCCGACCCGGCCAGCCTCGGCCCGCGCACCAAGGGCAAGACCTGCATCGGCTGCGTGGTCACCGGGGTGAAAGACGGCAAGCCGAAGACTGTTTACCTCTACAACATCTGCGACCATCAGGAATGTTATGCCGAGGTGCTGTCCCAGGCGATTTCCTACACCACCGGTGTGCCCGCCATGATCGGCGCCAAGATGATGCTGGAAGGCAAGTGGCAGCAGCCCGGCGTGTGGAACATGGAGCAGATGGACCCCGATCCGTTCATGGAAGATATGAACAAGTACGGCCTGCCCTGGACCGTGATCGAAGAACCCGGTTTCGACCTGGTCTGAGGCGCCGCTAAAAACCGGCTTCCCAGCAAGTCGGCTTTTTAAGTGTATTGCCTGTGTCTGCGGATAAGTGAACAGTTTACAAATACCCAATTTGGGTTTTTAATTACCCAAATTGGGTATTTTTATGGGCGATAATAAAAAAGTCAGCATCGCTGATGCACTGTTTTCCGGCACCCGTCAGAAAGTGCTGGGGCTGCTGTTTGGCCAGCCCGAGAGACATTTTCTTCTCAGTGAGATTATTCAGCTGGCGAATGCCGGTTCCGGGGCAGTGCAAAGAGAGGTGGATAGGTTGCGCACCAGCGGCTTGGTTACGGCCACTCAGAAGGGCAGGCAAAAATATTATGCTGCCAATCAGCTTTCCCCCATCTATCCTGAGCTTTGTACATTGATCAGAAAGGTGCTGGGCCCTGAAGAACGCTTAAAAACGCGGCTGGAAAATGAACAGGGCATCAAGCTGGCCATTTTGTATGGTTCGGTCGCCAAGAAAACGGATACCGCCAGCAGTGATATTGACCTGCTGCTGGTATCGGACAGTCTGACCCTTGAGGAGGTTTTTCGCATGTTGGAGCCACTTGAAACCGAGTTGGCCCGTCCTGTGAATCCGACCCTTTATACCAGTACAGAATTTTCCTCCCGCCTGGAACAGCAAAACCCCTTTTTGGTAAAACTGCTGGAAGGTGAATACATCCTTTTAAAGGGAGCCATCAATGGACAGGATGCCGTTGGATAATCTGGTCAGGGTTGGCCAGCTAAAGGAAGAGCCGCCGGATCTCCGGGAATTTAATGGTCTGGTGAGTTCAGGCACCGTCAGGTTGAAGGACGCCAAGCTGAACCAGATCAGCCTGGAAAGCCGATTCGATCTCGCCTACAACGCCGCCCATGCGCTGGCATGGTTACAGGTCCGAAAATCGCTATTTGGTATTTCAATGTTTGAAACATACGCTGGCATTGCCTAATGAACAATGGCGCGTGCTGGATGTGGCCCATCGAAAGCGCAATCTGGCCGAATACGAAGGCTATCTGGAGGTGGATGAAAATCTGCTGGATAGCCTCATAAGAACAACGGACGTCGTTGCTGAAAAAATATCGGCGTTGGCGCCACTCGAATGAATAGGTGAATACATTGGCTAACAATCCCTTCGACGGTTTTGATGCCCGCCGCGTGCCCTCGCCCTGTTTTGTGGTGGACGAGGCGGCGGTGGAGCGCAACCTGCAAATTCTTCACCGGGTACAGGAGCGGAGCGGCGCCAAGGTACTGGCGGCGCTGAAGGCGTTTTCCATGTGGAGCCTGGCGCCGCTGGTGTCGAAGTACCTGTCCGGCACCTGTGCCAGCGGGTTGCACGAGGCGCGCCTGGGGCGCGAGGAGTACGGCGGTGAATTGCACGTGTTTTCCGCCGCCTACACCGAGCACGACCTGGCAGAAATCCTCAAGATTGCCGACCACGTGGTGTTCAATTCCTTTGGCCAGTGGCAGCGTTTTCAGCCGCTGCTGCAAGCGGCGCAAAAGGCTCGCCCGCAGCTGAAGTACGGCTTGCGTATCAACCCCCGCCACTCCGAGGGCGAGGTGGCCATTTACGATCCCTGCGCCCCCTGCTCGCGGCTGGGTATTCCGCTGTCGCAGTTCGATGGGCAGTCCCTTGAAGGCATCAGCGGCCTGCATTTCCACACCCTCTGTGAGCAGGATGTGGAACCCCTGAAGCGAACCCTGGCGGCGGTGGAAGCACAGTTCGGCGAGCTGCTGCATACCATGGAGTGGGTCAATTTCGGCGGCGGTCATCACATCACCCGTCCCGACTATCAGGTGGACGAGCTGATCGAGGTGGTGAAAACGTTTGCTGCCAAGTACGGCGTGCAGGTGTTTCTGGAACCGGGGGAGGCGGTGGCCATTCACACTGGCGTGCTGGTGACGGAGGTGCTCGATGTCACCTGGAATGATATGGATCTGGCGATTCTCGACACCTCCGCCACCTGCCATATGCCGGACACCCTGGAAATGCCCTATCGCCCCCATGTGTTGGGCGCCGGCCAGGCGGGTGAGAAGGCCCACACCTACCGCCTCGGTGGCATGACCTGCCTGGCCGGCGATGTGATCGACGATTACAGTTTTGATGAGCCTTTGCAGGTTGGGCAGCGGCTGGTGTTTGACGACATGAGCCACTACACCATGGTGAAAACCTCCACCTTCAACGGCATCAACCTGCCCGCCATCGCCATCTGGAACTCCGACACCGATGAGCTGCGGCTGGTGAAGCAGTTTGGCTATGAGGACTTCAAACAGCGCCTGAGTTGAGGCGATTTGTCAGGCCCTATTTTAAGCAGCCCGGCGAGCAATCGTCGGGCTGTTTTCGTTGTGGCCGAGCGTGGCACTGATCGAGATCATAGCCAGAATCAATGGCGTGCCTGGTTGCAATTCGCAGCGGTGCGGGCTAATTTTTGATGGCTACAACAGGCATAAAAACCGTACCTAAGGAATTTTGCTATGGCCAACGAAGGTTATCACGAACCCATAGAAGAACTGTCCAGCGAAACCCGCGACATGCACCGGGCCATCACTTCATTGATGGAGGAGCTGGAGGCCATCGACTGGTACAACCAGCGGGTGGATGCCTGCAAGGAACCGGAACTGAAGGCGATCCTGGCCCACAACCGCGACGAGGAGAAAGAACACGCCTCCATGGTGCTGGAGTGGATCCGCCGCCGCGATCCCGCCTTCGATCACGAATTGAGGGACTATCTGTTTACCGATAAGTCCCTCAGCCACGACTGATCCTCGCATCGGGCGGGAGCCGCTAGGTATCGATTCCCAGGGAATCCCAGATATCGTCCACCCGCGCCTTGACCTTCGGGTCCATAACGATGGGCTTGCCCCACTCGCGGCTGGTTTCACCGGGGAACTTGTTGGTGGCGTCGAAGCCGATCTTGGAGCCGAGGCCGGACACCGGCGAGGCGAAGTCCAGGTAATCGATGGGCGTGTTGTCGATGATCACCGTGTCCCGGCGCGGGTCCATACGGGTGGTCATGGCCCAGATCACATCATTCCAGTCCCGCGCATTGACGTCGTCGTCGGTGACCACCACAAACTTGGTGTACATGAACTGGCGCAGGAACGACCACACCCCCATCATCACCCGCTTGGCGTGGCCGGGATACTGCTTCTTCATGGTGACCACGGCCATGCGGTAGGAGCAGCCCTCCGGCGGCAGGTAGAAGTCGACAATTTCCGGGAACTGCTTGCGCAAAATCGGCACGAACACTTCATTCAATGCCACGCCGAGAATGGCCGGCTCGTCCGGTGGTCGCCCGGTGTAGGTGCTGTGGTAGATGGGATTGTTGCGGTGGGTGATGCGCTCCACGGTAAACACCGGGAACCGGTCCACCTCGTTGTAGTAGCCGGTGTGATCGCCAAACGGGCCCTCGTCGGCCATCTCGCCGGGGTATAAGTGCCCCTCAAGGATAAACTCGGCGCTGGCCGGCACCTGCAGGTTGCTGCCCAGGCACTGGGCCACCTCGGTGCGCTCGCCGCGCAGCAATCCGGCAAAGGCGTATTCGGAGAGGCTGTCCGGCACCGGGGTCACCGCGCCGAGAATGGTGGCCGGATCGGCCCCCAGCGCCACCGCCACCGGGAACGGTTTTCCGGGATGCTGCTGTTGCCAGTCGCGGAAATCCAGCGCGCCGCCGCGGTGGGATAACCAGCGCATGATCAGCTTGTTCTTGCCGATCACCTGTTGGCGGTAGATGCCCAGGTTCTGGCGCTCCTTCTCGGGGCCGCGGGTGATCACCAGCGGCCAGGTGACCAGTGGGCCGGCGTCCTCCGGCCAGCAGGTCTGGATCGGCAGCTTGCCGAGATCCACCTGATCGCCCTCCAGCACCACCTGTTGGCAGGGGGCTTTCTTCACCAGTTTGGCGGGCATGTTGAGAATGGGTTTGAACTGGTGGCGCTTTTCCCACAGGTCTTTCATGCCCTTCGGTGGTTCCGGTTCTTTGAGGAAGGCAAGCAGTTCGCCCACTTCGCGCAGGGCGGAGATGTTTTCCTGGCCCATGCCCAGGGCGACCCGCTCGGGGGTGCCGAACAGGTTGCCGAGCACCGGGATATCGAAGCCCTTGGGATTTTCAAACAGCAGCGCCGGGCCGCCGGCGCGCAGGGTGCGGTCGCAGATTTCGGTCATTTCCAGATAGGGGTCTACCTCGGCGCTGATGCGCTTCAGTTCGCCGCGCCGTTCCAGAAAATCGATAAATTCCCGCAGGTCGGAATGCTTCATGGGGTGGCCCTGATTTGAGAGTGCCAAGTGTTACGGCATCGGGCGGTGAATGCAATATGGCTGTTTACACTGTGGCCGGGCTGATGCAAATGGTGGATATTGCGGTTACATTAACGCCATGTCCTATGCCGCCCTGATCCCTGCTATTGCCCTGATTCATTTCGGCTTTGTGCTGTTTGTGATCGCCGGCGGCCTGCTGGCGTTTCGCTGGCCGCGGCTCATCTGGCTGCATTTGTTCTGCGCCTGTTACGGTGTGCTGATCATGATTGTCGGCTGGCAGTGCCCGCTGTCCGACGTGGAGGCCTGGCTGCGGCGGCAGCGGGGTGAGTCCGTGGTGCCCGGCGAGTGGGGATTTCTCGATCACTATATCTGGCCCCACCTGGGGGTTCAGGGCACCGAGTGGTTTATTACCGCGGCGCTGGTGGTGGCGATTGTGCTGTTTAATTTTCGCGCCTATCGCGCGGTGTGGTTTCGGAGTTAGCGGTGGACGGCATCGGCAAGATCTTTCTGTTCAATTGCGCGGTGGTGGGCATCGCGGTATTGATCCATTACGAGGCGCTGTACCGGCTGGCGCTGCTGTTGCCGAAACTGGGTATCGCCCCGCGTTTCCGGGTGCTGTGCGGCATTCTCGGCGCGTTTCTCGCCCATGTGCTGGAAATCTGGCTGTTTGCCTTTGGCTACTACCTGTTGCTGTCCTGGGGTGGCATGGGTGAACTGGGCGGGAACTTTGACGGTTCGCTGCTGGATTGCAGCTATTTTTCCTTCAGCAACTACACCTCTTTGGGTTACGGGGATATCGAGCCCTTTGGCCACATCCGCTTCCTGGCTGCCCTGGAGGCGCTCACCGGCCTGATCCTGATTGGCTGGACCGCCTCGTTCATGTACATCGAGATGCAGAAGTTCTGGGTGGCGGGCAAGGGCAAAAACTGAGCCCTTGCCGCTTATTCAAACACAATGGTCTTGTTGCCGTGCAGCAGCACCCGGTCTTCCAGGTGGTAGCGCAGGCCCTTGGCGAGCACGGTTTTCTCCACATCCTTACCCTTGCGCACCAGGTCCGGAATGCTGTCGTGGTGGCTGATGCGCACCACATCCTGCTCGATGATCGGCCCGGCATCCAGGTCGCTGGTGACGTAGTGGCAGGTGGCGCCGATCAGTTTCACGCCGCGCTCCGCCGCCTGGTGGTAGGGCTTGGCGCCGACAAAGGCGGGCAGGAAACTGTGGTGGATATTGATGATCTGCCCGGGATGATTGGCACAAAGTTCTGGCGGCAGGATTTGCATGTAGCGCGCCAGCACAATGACGTCCGCCCGGCTGTTTGCAATCAGCCGGTCCACGGCGGCGAAGTGCTCGGCCTTGTTGGCCGGATCCACCGGGGTGTGGTGGTAGGTAATGTTGTGCCAGGTAACGTAACTGCGCAGGTCGTCGTGGTTGGAGATGACACAGGGGATGTCGAACTGCATCTCGCCGCTGCGCCAGCGGTACAGCAGATCGGACAGGCAGTGGGCCTGTTTGCTGGCCATCAGTACCACCCGTTTCGGCACGCTGGTGTCGGTGAGCCGCCACTGCATGTGGTACTGCTCGGCCAGGGGGGCGAAGCGGGTGGTCAGCTCCTCCGCGCCGTAGGGCAGTGAGTCCGCCGCAATCACCTGGCGCATGAAAAACCAGTTGCTCTCCGGGTCGCGGTAGTAGTTGGCTTCAGTGAGCAGGCCGCCCTCGTCGGCGAGGAAGGAGCTGACGGCGGCCACCAGGCCGACGCGGTCGGGGCAGGAAACAATCAGGCGGTAGCTGTGGTTGGTCATGGCAGGATTGGTCATGAAGGTCATTCGTCCCTTGACGTGGGTGGATGGTAGCCCGTGGTCACAAAGAACGGGATTATACTGCGGTTTTGATCATTGGTTGTGCAAAGGGAGTTGAGGTGAATTTTACGCAATGGCTAAAGACCGCTGGGATAACGGTCCTGCTCGGTGTTGTCCTTGGCAGCCTGGTCGCCCAGGCCGAGATTTACACCTGGAAGGATGCCAGTGGCAAGGTGCATTTCAGTGACAGCAAGCCCGCCAACACCCCGGTGGAATCGGTGGAGGTGCGGGTCAATACCATCGTTGCCCCGAGCATTTCCGATAGCGATTTTCTGGGTGCACGGGCATCCGCACAGGTGGTGATGTACAGCGCCGAGTGGTGTGGGGTGTGCAAGCAGGCGCGGCGCTATTTCCAGCAGCAGGGCATCGGCTTCAGGGAGTACGACATTGAAAACTCCCGCAAGGGCCGGACGGATTATGAGCGCCTCAACGGCCGGGGTGTCCCGATCATTCTGGTGGGTGCCAAGCGCATGGACGGTTTCAGCGCCGGGCGTTTCCAGGCAATCTACGCCGGGCAGCAGCGGCCCTGAACGGGGTTATTTGAGCAGTGCCAGTACGGCTCGAAATTGCGGGTGTTCGGCACTGCCCAGCCACTCGAAAATCACCATCTCGGTGGTCACCAGCTCGGCGCCATGGGCGGCCATTCTGTCCAGGGCGCGGTTGCGGTTTTCCGGTGAGCGGGAACCGACCGCATCGCTGACCACAAACACCTTTTTTCCGGCAGCCAATAACCCCAGCACCGTCTGTAGAACACAGACGTGTGTTTCGCAGCCCGCCACGATCAACTGTTGCCGACCGGCCATCAGCTTTTCGGCGCCCAGGGTACGGCAGGCGTCAAAGGTCATTTTTTCCAGCACCGCTTCATCGCCCTGAAGGTTCAGACGGCTATCGCTGTGGCCGAGTCCGGCTGGGTTCTGTTCCGTGAACAGGTGGGGAATCTCCAGTAGCCGGGCGGCCTTGAGCAGTCGTGCGGCGTTGTCGAGTACCTGCTCGCCATTGGCGATGGCGGGCATCAGCTTCTGCTGGATATCGATGACAGCCAGTGCCGACAGGCTGGGATCAATGGTCAACATGGCTGTTTTCCTCCTCAATCTGCCTGGTCAGCGTGGTGGCAAAATCGCCCATCATGGCTTCCACCTCGACACCAAAGATGCGAATGCGGCCGGTGTGGGCCAGCAACAGCAAGCCGGTGGCGTGGGCAAACAGGCTGGCGGTGATTTCGCGGGCCTGTGCTGCACCGGCGCCCAGCGCCACTGCGGCGTCGGTAATGGGTTGCAAGCCGTTCTGCAGTTGCCGGTTGAGCATGGCATCGCGCTCCTGGCCGAGACCTCGGGGTTTCATGCCACCGCGGAACAGGTAGAAGCCCAGGTCCAGGTCGCGGGGGTTGTCGCGGTAGTAGTGGAAGAAGGCCATGGCGGCGGTGTGGAGTTTTTCTGCCGGAGAGCTGATCTGGTTGAGCGCCCGTTCCGTTTCCTGTTTCAGGTTGTCCAGGGAGCTGGAGAGCAGTTCCGCGTACACGGCTTCCTTGGAGTCGAAGTGAAAGTACAGCGCCGCCGGGGTGTAACCCGCCACCTTGGCGATGGCCCGCAGGCTGGCGCCTTCCAGTCCCTCCTCTTCAAATACCCGCCGGGCCGCCTTGAGGATCAGGTCCCGTTTCAGCTCGTTGACGGCGGAGCGCCGTTTGTCGGCAGAGTTGTTGGCTGACATGGTCGCGTCTCTCCAGAGCGTCACTTGACAGGAAAATTCTAACAGCGTTAGATTATTCGTACAAATGATCTTTTGAGGCTGCAACCATGTTGATGTCCGCTGTGGAATACCGCGAATCCCTGCGCCGCTACCGGCCGAGGGTATTTATCAATGGCCGGCAAATCGACAGCGTGGCGGATGAGCCGCTGCTGGCCCCTGGTATCGCCGCGGTGGGTGTCACCTACGATTTCGCCCGGAAATTACAGTATGCGGAATTGATGACGGCCACCCAGGGCACCTCGGGCAAGCTGGTCAACCGCATGCTGCACATCAATGAAGGCAGCAACGACCTGTTGAACAAGCTTGAGGCGGTGCGGCTGGTCTGTGCCGAATCCGGCTGCGCCCAGCGCTACCTGTCCCACGATGCCCTCAATGGTCTCTACCAGTCCACCTGGCTGACCGATGCCAACCATGGCACCGACTATCACCAGCGTTTTCTGGCCTACCTGCATGAGGTGCAGGCGCAGGATCTTACGTTGGGGGTGGCGATGACCGATGCCAAGGGAGATCGCTCCTTGCGGCCGGGGCAGCAGGAAAATCCCGATGTCTATGTGCATATTGTGGAGCGGCGTGCGGACGGCATCGTTATCAGCGGCACCAAGGCCATCGTCACCGGCGCGCCCTATATGCACGAGTTTCTGGTGATGCCCTGTCGCACCCACACCCCGGAGGATGCCGATTATGCGGTGGCCTGTGCGGTGCCGGTGGATGCCCCCGGCGTGACCATCATTGCCCGCCCCGCCGGACGGCCCGGTGAAAGTGCGGCCAAATTTTCCGCCAAATACGGCCAGTCCACCGGAGTGGTGATATTCGAGAAGGTGTTTGTACCCCACGAGCGGGTATTTCTGGCTGGGGAGTGCGAGGAG
>NZ_JBFHQR010000062.1:0-12253 GCF_041592135.1 Porticoccus sp.
CCCGAAGGGCTGGGGCCATTTTTGCCCCCAGCGTTGTTGTCATTCGCTCATTTAGAATAACTAAACCACGCTCATTCCGCCTCGCTGGAAGCAAAAATGACCTCCAGCAGTGGTAATCAAATTAGTGTGAACAGGCCCTAGTTAATTGATCGTCGCCCGCAACTGAACTGTTCCCGACAGCGGTGCCTCCAGCCCCGGTCCTTTAAATAAAAAATGATTTGCGGCCTCGCGGTCCAAATCCGTGAAAACGACACCAACAATTGCCAGGAGTTTTTACCATGCAGCAACTCAGACATTTCCTGCTCGCGGTATCCATGTTGTTCATTGTTACTTCCAGCCAGGCGGCCCTGCCCCTGCAGGACAGTTCCGGGCAGGCCTTGCCTACCCTGTCCCCGATGTTGAAACAGGTCAACCCTGCGGTGGTCAACATCGCCACCTTCTCCACCCAGCAGGCCAACAATCCGCTGCTCAACGACCCCTTCTTCCGGCATTTTTTCAATCTTCCCGACAACCAGCAGTTTCGCCAGCAAGCCCCCAAGAAACGCCAGCAGAGTGCCGGTTCAGGGGTGATCATCAATGCCGCTGACGGCATTGTGATGACCAATTACCACGTGATCAAGGGTGCGGACGAGGTGCAGGTATCCCTGGAAGATGGCCGCTCCTTTACCGCCGAAGTAAAGGGGGCCGATCCGGAGCTGGATATTGCCATTCTGCAAATCAAGGCCGACAACCTGGTGGCGGTGCCGCTGGGCAATTCCAGCAACCTGGAAGTGGGTGATTTCGTGGTGGCCATCGGCAACCCGTTTGGTCTCGGCCAGACAGTGACCACCGGGGTGGTGAGTGCCCTGGGGCGCACCGGTCTGGGTATTGAGGGTTACGAGAATTTCATCCAGACCGATGCCTCCATCAATCCCGGTAACTCCGGTGGGGCACTGGTCAATTTGCGCGGTGAGCTGGTGGGCATCAATACCGCCATCCTGGCGCCCTCCGGCGGCAATGTGGGGATCGGTTTTGCGATCCCGGTCAATATGGCCAGGGCCAGTATGGAACAGATTGTGGCGCACGGTGAGGTCAAGCGCGGCCAGCTCGGCATCGGTATCCAGGACATCACCCCGGAACTGCGCGAAGCCTTTGAGCTGAAGAATGGTCAACAGGGCGTCCTGGTGACCGGTGTCAGTGAAGGCTCGCCAGCTGAAAAGTCAGGCGTGCAGGCCGGCGATGTGATCATTGCCGTAGACGGTGATGAAACCAATTCCGCAGGCCAGTTGCGCAGCCAGATCGGTATCAAGGCCATCGGCGACAAGGTGAGACTGACCTTGATTCGCGATGGCAAGGAGAAAAAAATGGATGTGAAGGTGGGCGAGCCGCAACAGCTCAGCGCCGTCAGTGGCAAGCTGCACGCCCTGTTGGAAGGTGCCCGCTTTGAAAACAACCCCGACGGCGAAGGTGTCATAGTGGCCGGGTTGTCACCCAACTCCGCGGCGGCCTACAGCGGCCTGCGCCCCGGCGATATTATTCTCGGCGCCAATCGCCAGCGGGTGCGGGATATCGAGAGTTTCAAGAAAGCGCTGACGCTCGGTGAGTCCTCGGTCCTGCTGCATATCAACCGCGGCGGCAGCTCGCTCTATCTGGTGATCAGGTAATTCCCGGCTGCCACCTGAAATGGCGTTGGCCGCTGTTCCAGGTGGTGAGCGATTTTCTGTGCTTGATAGAGTTAACGATTCCAGATGTGAACAAAGAGTAAGATCAGGATCCGGTTGTCGAGAGCCGTGGACGAGCGCATCAGCAGGTTCGTTTTGGCTATACTCATAGCGACCACAGTGCCAATGTTCATGTGACAAACCTGACAATCACCATCAAAGGAGTTGAGTTATGACATACCGTTCGCTTAAGCAAAGTATCTGTTACCTGATGATTACCCTGATGATGCTGGCGGGTGTAACGGCCCAGGCCCAAGCCGCGATGATCAGTACCGGTAGTATTGCGGCTGAAGTTTCCTCCGACCTGGGCCGCAGTGAAATCAAAAGTCTGTTGGCCCGACAGGATGTGTCCGCACAGCTGTCCGCCCTGGGTGTTAACAGCGCTGATGTCATGGACCGCGTCGACGCCATGAGTGATGCGGAAATCGCCCAGCTGCACCAGCAGATGGAGACCCTTCCCGCGGGTGCCGGAGCACTGGGTACCATCGCCCTGCTACTGCTGATTCTGATTCTGTTGGATGTCGCCGGAGTGACGGATATTTTCCCCAAACTCTGATGTCGAGGCCATTCCAGCCAACCCCCACACACGCGGCACTGCCGCGTGTTTTTTTGGTCTGCTGTCTGCTGCTGAGCGGTTGCGTCAGCACCCCGCAGACCGAGCAGTTATTGTCCAGTCCTCCCGCATCCCTCGCACGGGTTCACCATGTTGAAGCTGTGCCGTTCTTTCCCCAGGAAAAATACCAGTGTGGCCCGGCGGCGCTGGCGACCCTGTTGTCGGCTTCCGGACTGGACGTTGCCCCCGAGAGCCTGACTCATCAGGTCTACGTGCCTGACCGAAAGGGCAGTTTTCAGGTGGAAATGCTCGCCGCTGCGAGAGCCCATGGGCGCATTCCCTACCTGATCGAGCCTCAGCTGCGGGTGCTGCTGGCAGAGGTTGAAGCCGACCATCCGGTTTTAGTGCTGCAAAACCTCGGCCTGTCCTGGTATCAGGTCTGGCACTATGCGGTGGTGGCCGGCTACGACCTGAATCGGGAAAAACTGGTGTTGCGCTCGGGCAAACAGCGGCAACGCAGCACCCCGCTGGGGGTGTTCGAGAACACCTGGCGGCGCAGCCATTACTGGGGCTTTGTCGCCCTGCGCCCGGGGGAATTACCGGCGCTGGCGGACGAACGCAACTATTTTCTGGCACTGGTGGATTTTGACCGGGTGAACCCGGCCGCGGCGGTGGAAAAGGGCTATCGGGCGGGATTGCGGCGCTGGCCCGGGAGCCGGGTGCTGGGTTTCGGGTTGGCCAACCTGCTGTATGAAAAGGGGGATCGCCAGGGATCGCTCGGCGCGTTCCGAAAGTTGATCGAAATCGCGCCGGATTACGCGCCCGCGTACAACAACCTGGCCCAGTTGCTGGCCGAGCTGGGTGAGTTCGATGAAGCCATCGCCATGGCCGAGAGGGCCGTGGCCCTGGGCGGGCCACTGGCGGCCAGCTACCGGGAGACGCTGACCTCGGTTCGGCAGCAAAAGCCTCAGTGAGCCGGTACGTAGAGCTTGCGATAGCCCTCCAGCCGGCGCAGTAGCACGTAGAAAATAGGGGTGAAGAACAGGCCGAAGAAGGTCACCCCGAGCATTCCCGAGAACACCGCCACGCCGATATCACTGCGCATTTCCGATCCGGCTCCGGTGGAGAAGACCATCGGCACCACGCCCATGATGAAGGCGAAGGATGTCATCAGGATGGGCCGCAGCCGCATGCGGCTGGCGGTAATGGCCGCATGCCAGGTATCGGCACCGCGGTGCTCCAGCTCGCGGGCAAATTCCACGATCAGGATGGCATTCTTGCTGGCCAGGCCCGCCAGCACAAACAGGCTGATCTGGGTGAAGATGTTGTTGTCACCACCGGTCAGCCACACCCCCACCACGGCGGACAGGACGGAGAGGGGCACGATGCTGATCACCACCAGCGGCAGCACCAGACTTTCGTATTGGGCGGCCAGTACCAGGAATACCAGCAGCAGGCACAGGGGGAAAATAAAGATGGCGGTATTGCCGCTCAATACCTGTTGATAGGTCAGGTCGGTCCACTCAAAGGTCATGCCGGTTGGCAGTTTCTCTTCGAGAATGGCGCTGATGGCGTCTTGGGCCTGGCCGCTGGAATAGCCGGGCGCGGCATCGCCATTGAGGTCGGCGGCGAGATAGCCGTTGTAGTGGGCGGCACTCTCCGGGCCGTAGCTCTCTTTCATTTCCAGCACGCTGCCCAGCGGCACCATGGCCCCTTGATCATTTTTGACCTTCAGGTTCAGGGCGCTTTCCGGGGTGGCGCGGAACGGCGAATCCGCCTGGGCTATCACCTGATAGGTGCGGCCAAAGCGGTTGAAGTCATTGACGTACAGCGAGCCCAGGTAAACCTGCATGGTGTCGAAAATATTCTTGACGTTGAGGCCCAGCTGCTTGGCTTTGGTGCGATCCAGGTCGGCAAACAGCTGCGGCACATTGATCTTGTAGTTGGAGTAGACGTTTTTCAGCGTCGGGTCCTGCCAGGCCTGTTGTTGCACCGCCTGCATCACTTCCGCCAGGCGCTCGTAGCCGAGGTCGGAGCGATCCTCGACCTGCAGCTTGAAGCCGCCGGTGGTGCCCAGGCCGCGCACCGGAGGCGGCGGAAAAATGGCGATAAAGGCCTCTTCAATGCCCGCATATTGTTGCTGCAGGCGCTGGGCGATAGCGGCGGCGGACAGCTCGGGGCTGTTGCGTTTGGAGAAATTCTCCAGGGTTACGAAGACAATGCCGGCGCTGGGGCTGTTGGTGAAGCCGTTGACCGACAGACCGGGAAACTGTACGGCACTTTCCACGCCTTCTTCCCCCATGGCGATGCGGCCCATCTCCTTGATCACCTCCTGGGTGCGGGCCAGGGAAGAGCCGTCGGGCAGTTGCGCGAAGCTGATCAGGTACTGCTTGTCCTGGGGGGGTACGAAGCCCTTGGGCAGGCCATTGAAGCCGAAGGTGGTGGCGCCGAGCAGCAGCAGATAGATAAAAAATGCCACGGTCTTATGGCCCAGCAGGCGGGAGACCGAGGAAGAATAGCCCTCGGAGGAGCGCTTGAAGCCGCGGTTAAAGAGCCGGAAAAAACCGCCGAACAGGAAGTCTATGATGCGGGTGAGGCGATCCTTGGGCGCATCGTGGCTCCGGAGAAGCTTGGCCGCCAGTGCCGGACTCAGGGTCAGGGAGTTGAACGCCGAAATCACCGTGGAGATGGCGATGGTCAGGGCGAACTGCTTGTAGAACTGTCCGGTCAGGCCGCTCACGAAGGCGATGGGCACGAACACGGCGATCAGCGTCAGCGAGATGGCAATAATCGGTCCGCTCACCTCCTGCATGGCCCGGTAGCTGGCCTCTTTGGGGTCCAGTCCATCGGCGATATTCCGTTCGACGTTTTCCACCACCACGATGGCGTCGTCGACCACGATGCCGATGGCCAGCACCAGCCCGAACAGCGACAGGGTATTGATGGAAAAACCAAACAGCCACATCAGGGCGAAGGTGCCGACGATGGACACTGGCACCGCCAGCAGCGGGATGATGGAGGCGCGCCAGGTCTGCAGGAACACCACCACCACCAGGACCACCAGTGCCAGGGCCTCCAGCAGGGTTTTTACCACGGCCTTGATGGAGTCGCGGACGAACACCGTGGGGTCGTAGACCACCCGGTAATCCACCCCTTCCGGAAACTGCGGTTTGAGCTCTTCCATGGTGCGGCGCACGTCATCGGAAATGGCGATGGCGTTGGCGCCGGGTGCCTGGAAGATCGGCACGGCCACGGCGGGCTGGTTGTCGAGCATGGCATTGAGGTTGAAATCGGCCGCTTCCAGCTCAATGCGCGCCACATCCTTCAGCCGGGTAATCTGACCTTGCTCTCCGGCGCGGATAATGATTTCACCGAACTCCTCGGGGGTTTCAAGGCGTCCCTGGGCATTGATGGGCAGCTGGATGTCCACCGGGCTGGTCATGGGCGCACCGCCGATTACCCCGGCGGCCACCTGCACGTTCTGTTCGCGGATGGCGGCCACCACCTCGTTGGCGGTGAGGCTGCGTTCGGCAATTTTCTCCGGGTTGAGCCAGATGCGCATGGCGTAATCGCCGGAGCCGAACAGGCGCACGGTGCCCACGCCCTCCACTTTGGCCAGCTCGTCCTTGACGTGCATCAGGGCATAGTTGCGCAGGTACAGCTCATCGTAGCGCTGATCCGGGGAGACCAGGTGCACCACCATGGTCAGGTCCGGGGAGCTTTTCACCACCGTGACACCCAGCTGGCGCGTCACCTCCGGCAGCCGCGGCAGCGCCTGGGAGATGCGGTTTTGCACCATTTGCTGGGCCAGATCCGGATCGGTGCCGATCTTGAAGGTGACGGTCAGGGTCATGCGCCCGTCCGAGGTGGCCTGGGAAAACATGTAGATCATGTTTTCCACACCACTCAGTTGCTCTTCCAGGGGGCGGGCGACGGTGTCGGCGATGACCTTGGGGTTGGCGCCGGGGAAGGAGGCATTGACCACCACCGAGGGCGGGGAAACCTCCGGGTATTCCGAAATCGGCAGTTGAAACATCGCCAGCAGGCCGGCTATCAGCACCAGCAGTGACATCACGGCAGCAAAGATGGGGCGGTCGACAAAAAACCGGGAAATGTTCATGGTGATCCTTCAGAGGGCCCTACGGCCTATTCCAACTTGGTGTGCTAGTAGGCGGCGGTTTCTTGTCCGGCACTGGTTGCGGCGATGATCGGTTCGACAGCCATGCCCGGTCGCAGGTGCGATAGGCCATTGACGACCACCCGATCACCGGCCTGCAGACCGCTCTCGACAACTCGCTGTCCCCGATGGTGCTGGCCGAGGTGGACCTCGCGATAGCTGACGGTATTGGCTTGGTCCACCACATAGACAAATTTCTTGTCCTGGTTGGTGCCGATAGCCTTGCTGGGGACCAGAATGACCTGGGTTTCCCGGGGGGCCCCCAGGTGGACATTGGCATACATGCCGGGGGTCAGCACGCCGTCGGTATTGTCAAAAATAGCGCGGGCGCGGATGGTGCCGGTGGAGATATCCAGCTGGTTGTCAAAGGCATGAATTTTACCGCGATAGACCTGTTCGTCGTCTGCCAGGGTCAGCTCAACCGGCATTTGTCCGCTGGCGGTTTGCTGGCGCACCGACCTGAGGTAGGTCTGCTCATCCACATTGAATTCGGCATAGAGTTGCTGGTTGGCCACCAGGGTCGCCAATACCGGGGCGCTGCCGCCCGCTTCGACGATATTCCCTTCGGTCAGCTCGGCGCGACTGATGCGGCCATCGAAGGGTGCCTTGATGTGGGCGTAGTCCAGCTCCAGTTTGGCTGTAACCAGTGCACTCTCGGCTTCCTTGATACTGGCATTGGCGATCCGGAACTCGTTGTTGGCGGTATCGTAGATACTTTTTGAGACCAGTTTCCGCTCCACCAGTTTGCGGGCCCGTTCCAGCTCGTCCCTGGCCAGGGTTGTTCTCGAGCGTGTGGAAGACAGTTGTGCTTCCGCCTGCTGCACCGCTGCTGCATAGGGGCGGGGGTCGATCACAAACAGTAGCTCGCCCTGTTTGACCAGCTGTCCATCCTCGAACAACACCTGCTGGATTTCACCGCTCACCCGGGGCTTGATCTCCGCACTGTCCACGGCAGTGAGTCGACCGGAGAAATGGGTCCACAGCCGCACAGGCTGTCGCTTCAACAGGGTGATTTCCGCACGGGTGGCAGGCGGGGCGGCGGCAGAACCGCTATCAGCAGAGTGGCCGTCAAGGGGTGCCAGGGCGTAGTAGAACCCAGCGGCCGCCAGCAGGGCGATAACGGCAGTAACCAGCAGGGGGCGACGCATTCCTTTGTCGACTTGATCGTTCATGGAGGCTCCGTAGGCCTGTGCCGGGGGAGTAGCGTGTCGCCACTGCGGCATAAGGTTGGGTCATCAATCGGGATGCCAAAGCTTACATACCAGTCGGTATGTTCGTCAATGCCCTAAAAATGACCAGATTCCCCCATAGGGTAAAAACTTTTTTGCCTTTTGTTACAGTGGGTTGTTGGGCCGGGTTCAGCAAAACCAATTGATGTGGCTCAAATCCAGGCTGTTCAGGGCTGTGCCAGAGGGGTGTTTGACTTGCCTGACAAACCACTGGGTATCTATACTTGCCGACAACCCTACCTGATAGCTGTGTGATGATGACTGTACCCGATACCCGTGAGCGCCTGCTGGAAATTGCCCTGGAAATGATCTGGCAGAGCAACTACAACAGTGTCGGAGTAAATGAAATCTGCAAGCAGGCCGGGGTCACCAAGGGCGCTTTCTACCACCACTTCGAATCCAAGGCGAGCCTGTTTTGTGAGGCCACCGCCTATTACTGGCAGGTGATCAAGAATGATCTGGACGCGGTTTTCTCTCCCCTCAACTCACCGCTGGTGCAATTGGAAAACCTGCTGCATTTCCTGATCATGGCAAAGCTCGGCAATGACCGGGCCGGGATCCGCGGCTGCCCCTTCTACAATGCCGGGGCGCAGATCGGCTCAAACGATGAGAAGGTTATTGAGGCGCTGCAACTGCTGTCCCAGAATGCGGTGAAATACAATATGGCGCTGGTGCGGGCGCTGCAATCAGCGGGCCATCTGGAGGCGGGGGTGGATGCTGAACAGACTGCCCGGCTGCTCTACCACTTTATCCACGGCATTTTCAGCTATGCCCATGTTCACGGAGATGAAGAGGAAATCAAGCGCGACCTGCCGGCCGGCCTGTACCGGTTGCTGGCCCTGAAGCCGGAGTACTGGTTTGTGGCGGAGCCCAACTGGGAACCCCAGCAGGATTCCTCGCCCATTGTCGGGCAGATACTGTTTCCTCGCATGGACGTGTAGGCCGTTAAATCAGCGGCTCCCCCGCCCTGCGGTGCGGCATCGGGGGCCAGCCAATCCCGGCCTGTGTCAGGCGCCGGTCTTCAATAGTTCAGTAATTTGACTGACGCTGCCGATGTGGCCCTCCAGAACCACTTCGCCATCCACCGCCAGGGCCGGCGTGTGCATCACCCCGGCATCGATGATTAGATTCATGTCGGTCACTTTTTCCACCTGGTAATCAAGCCCTAGTGCCTGGGCGGCAGATTCGGTGTATTGCTGCAGTTTTTCGCATTTGCTGCAGCCCTTGCCGTAAATGGTCAGCTTCATGGGTGTCACTCCTAGAAAAAATTGCCGTAGAGAAAGCCACTGATGGTGGCCATGACCACCACCAGGGAGCAATAGATACGCGTCTTTTGGGTGCCGATGATGGTGCGTATCACCAGCATGTTTGGCAGCGAGATGGCCGGGCCGGCGAGCAGCAGGGCCAGGGCAGGCCCCTTGCCCATACCGTTGCCGATCAAACCCTCCACAATGGGCACCTCCGTCAGGGTGGAAAAATACATAAACCCGCCCAGCAGGGCCGCCAGCAGGGTGGACAGGAAGCTATTGTCACCCACTGCCGCCGTTACCCAGCCGGAGGGGATCATGCCCTCAAAGCCCGGTCTGCCCAGCAGCAAGCCCGCCACGAACACCCCCGCCAGCAACAGCGGCACAATTTGCTTGGTGAAGTCCCAGCTCTGTTCCGCCCACTCCCGGTCTTCGTCGCGCCGCGCCGCCAGCAGCATCAGACCGATGATGCCGGTGGCGAACGGCAACTCGGGAATGCCGGGGAACAGCAGCACCAACAGCGCCATGGCCGCACCGAGCAGCAGCAGCTGGCGTGCGGGCCAGTGCCAGCGCCACACCAGTAACGCGCCGAAGGCGATTGCCAGCAGCGCGGTAATCGGCCACTTCCACTGGTGGATCAGCATCCAGCTGGGGCTGTCGGCGGCGGCCCAGTTGGCAAACACCAGGATGCCAATCAGCAGCGAAAAGAAGGCGACCACGGCGCCCAGCGGCTGGCCGCTCTCCCCGGCGGCGAAGCCTTTCCCTGAGGTGGCGGAGCGGGCCGCTTCTTCCCGGCGGTAGATCAGGTGCATGATTGCGCCGATCACCAGGGCAAACAGGATCGCCCCGACGGCCCGGGCAATGCCCAGCTCCGCACCCAGTACCTTGGCGGTCACCACCACCGCCATGACGTTGATGGCCGGCCCCGAATAGAGGAAGGCAATCGCGGCCCCCAGCCCGGCGCCGCGCTTGTAGATGCCGCCGAACAGCGGCAGCACGGTGCAGGAGCAAACCGCCAGCAGACAGCCGGACACCGAGGCCACCCCGAATGCCACCGGTTTTGATGCCTGCGGGCCCAGATGGCGCATCACCGCGCCCTGGCTGATATAGACAGCCATGGCCCCGGCAATGACGAAGGCCGGTAACAGGCACAGGATTACGTGTTCCCGGGCATACCAGTGGGTCAGTCTGAAGCCTTCCAGCAGCGCATTGTCAAAGCGGGCCGCGCCCAGGGGTAAAAAATAGATCATCAAAAAGCCGCTGATGATCAACAGCATCAAGCGGGCCTGGGCTCGGTTCTGTTGATACAAATTCAGCCATTTGTTCTGCATTGCTGCTCCTCAGCGACTGTTTCGGGTTCTCCATTCACCGGAGCTATCCGGTGGTCGGCGCAGCGCGCCGACACGAAATTCAAGTATAGGGTTTGAGGGAGTATAAGCCCCGAGTGATACGAAGCGATCGCCCGGCGGCGATTCACTTCTCTTCAGCGCCCGGGCTCCGCCTCGGCAGGCGCAGTGAAATGACCGCCGCCGCGGCAATCAATCCCGCCGAGACCCACAGGCAGGCGGCCAGACCGCTGGCCTGGAACAGCCAGCCGGACAACACCGTGCCCAGCAGTCGCCCCATGGCATTGGCCATGTAATAGAATCCCACGTCCAGTGATACCCCGTCCTCCCGCGCATAGCTGACAATCAGGTAGCTGTGCAGGGATGAGTTGACCGCAAACAGTACCCCGAACAGCAGCAGTCCCGGCAGCAGAACAACGGTGGGGTGCCAGTCCATGGACAAGGACAGGGCAATCATTGCGGGAGCCGTCATCAGGGGCACCGCCCAGACGAAGGCACTGCGGCCATCCGGCAATTTGCCCTGGCGTTTGCCGGTGAGCTGTGGGGCCAGGGATTGCACCACCCCGTAACCGATCACCCACAGGGCCAGAAAGCTGCCCACCTGCCAGAAATCCCAACGCAGACTGACCGTCAGGTAAACCGGCAGCGCCACCACAAACCACACATCCCGGGCGCCGAACAGGCACAGCCGGGCGGCGGACAAATAATTGATCGGGCCGCTGCGGGAAAGCAGTTGGGAAAATTTGGGCTTATGCCGTGCTTTGCCCAGGTCTCCTTTCAGCGCCACTACGCTCAGCAGCCAGACTGCGGCCAAGCCCACCGCCATGCTGGCGACAGTGGTGCGAAAGCCGAGCAACGCCAGCAGCGAGCCACCGAGAAAAAATCCGGCGCCCTTCAAGGCATTCTTCGAGCCGGTGAGCACCGCAATCCAGTGGTACAGGGTGCCCTCGGCATCACTGGGAACCAGCAATTTGATGGCGCTCTTGGCGCTCATCTTGTTGAGGTCCTTGGCGATGCCGGACAGTGCCTGGGCGGCCATCACCCAGGGCACGCTGAGCAGTGCCGTCGGCACCAGCAGCATGGCCAGTGCCACCACCTGCATCAGCAGGCCGGCGTTCATGGTGCGGTTGAGGCCGATATGGGCACCCAGCCAGCCCCCCAGCAGATTGGTGACCACGCCGAACAACTCGTAGAACAGGAACAGCAGGGCGATTTCCAGCGGGCTGTAGCCGAGCTCGTGAAAGTGCAGCACCACCAGCATGCGCAGGGCGCCGTCGGTGAGGGTAAAGGCCCAGTAATTGCCGGTGACAATCAGGTATTGGCGAACTGCCGGGGTCAGCCTGGCCAGGGTTGCCATGGTCAGGGGCGATCCTGCCGTCCCACCAGCCGCGCCAATTCCACGGTGCGATTGGCGTAGCCCCACTCGTTGTCGTACCAGGTGTAGATTTTTACCTGGGTGCCGTTGACCACCATGGTGGAGAGGGCGTCGACGATGCTGGAGCGCGGATCGGTTTTGTAATCAATGGACACCAGCGGCCGCGCCTCATAGCCGAGAATGCCCTGTAATTCGCCGTCGGCGGCCTGTTTCAACAGTTGATTGACCTCCTCCGCGGTGGTGGCACGCGCTACCTCGAACACGCAGTCGGTGAGGGAGGCGTTGGCCAGCGGCACCCGCACCGCGTGGCCGTTCAGCTTGCCCTTGAGCTCCGGAAAGATCTGGGTGATGGCGGTGGCCGAACCGGTGGTGGTGGGGATCAGGCTCATGCCGCAGGCGCGGGCCCGGCGCAGGTCCTTGTGGGGGGCGTCGAGAATGGTCTGGGTGTTCGTCAGGTCGTGGATGGTGGTCATGGAGCCGTGGCGGATGCCGAGTCGCTCGTGGATCACCTTGACCACCGGCGCCAGGCAGTTGGTGGTACAGGAGGCGGCGGTGACGATGGGGTGGCGCGCCTTGTCGTAGAGCTGGTGGTTGACCCCCATGACCACGTTGAGCACCCCTTCCTC
>NZ_JBFHQR010000063.1:0-12175 GCF_041592135.1 Porticoccus sp.
ACTGCCACATCAAATGCCAGTCCCTGGTCGGGCCAGCCCAAAACGGCAGAGGGTAAAATCAGGTGCGCGGAACTGGAAATGGGCAGGAATTCGGTCAATCCCTGAATGATCGCCAGAAAAACAATCTGAAATAAATCCACTACTACACGGCTCCTGTGGTGCGGTTGGTTGAGTCTGGTCGCAGGCGCTGGCGCTTCTTCCAGGACACTTTATCGCGCAGGTAAAGTGGCTGAACCTCTTCAATTCGCTGTAGCTGTCCCCGCCCAATGGCGGGCATTGCCACCGACAATGCATCCCGGGCGTCGGGCATTAGCGAAGGCTCGATAACAGCGGCGCTTACCCCCAGACGTTTGGAGTAATGCCAGCCATCACCGACACCGTATAAAGGCAACCCCGCAGCTGGAATCTCAATCTGTTCGGGGGCCGATAAACTGTCTGCATGGAGACGTAGCAACTGTCTGTCGCGCCATTCAAATCGAGCCCAGTACAGTTCTTCCATGCGCGCGTCGAACATCGGCATTATTTGGCAGTGATCTTTGATCTCGAGCTGTCGAATAGCGGTATGGGCCAAGGTTTCCAGACTGGAAACCGGCACCACGGGAATATCCGCACCAAATGCCAGCCCCTGCACCACACCAAAACCAATACGGATGCCGGTGAACGACCCGGGGCCGTGGGTAAAGACCAGGGCATCCACGTCGGCTAACGCTACCGAGGCTTCAGAGAGAATATCGTCCACCATAGGTAACAGCAATTGGGTGTGCTCACGGCTCGCCAGCTGGAAACGGAAAAAGGTTTCACCGGCCCGGCGCAATGCTACCGAACAGGCCGGTGTCGTGGTATCAAGGGCAAGAACAGTCAACACAATAAAAAATCCCCCGTTGTGGCGGGGGATTGTAACCTGATTAGCGGGACAACAGCGCCCTCCTGGATCAGCTCGTGTTTTATTCCGTCGCGGCAGGAGTGCTGCTGGCGGTCTCAGTCACAGCCGGAGCTGCTGGCACTGCCTTCACTACTTTACGGGGACGGCCGACCCGTTTCGCCGGACTCGCCTTGGTCACCGCAGTTGCCGTTTTCCTGGCTGTAGCTGTTGTTTTCTTGGCAGTGGTAGTGGTTTTCTTAGCAGCGGGTTTTGCTGCCGCAACTGCTTTTTTTGCCGGAGCTTTCTTGGGAGCCGTCTTTGCCGCCGTGGTTACAGTGGCGGTTTTTTTGGGACGGCCCGGGCCGCGTTTGGCCGTTGCGGGTTTAGTTGTCGCAGCTGTGGTCTTGGCTTTGGGCGGACGACCTGGCCCCCTCTTTGGCTTGGCGGCTGTTGCCGGGGCGGCTTTTTTCGGTCTTCCCGGCCCCTTACTCGCGGTCGCGGCAGAAGCGGTTCCTGTTTTGCGGGGACGACCGGGCCCGCGTACAGATGGCACGGAGGTAGCTGGGGCCTTGGATGCCGCGATTTTTTTCTCCGCAGCCTTAATTACGTCCGTCGCTTTTTTGTGCAGTTGTTTTTCAACCGCTTTCACCCGGGCGAGCGCTTTTCTTTCCACCTGCCGAACTGCTCGGGCCATATCGGCTGCACGCTTCTTCAGCCAGGCCTGCTCAAAACGTTTTTTTGCCGCTTCCAGATCTGCCTGGGTTTTTTCTTTCAGCCGAGCCTCTGTCAGGGAGATTCTGGCTTTGGCCTTTTCTTCCATCACCTTCAT
This sequence comes from Porticoccus sp., assembly GCF_041592135.1. Lineage (GTDB taxonomy): Bacteria > Pseudomonadota > Gammaproteobacteria > Pseudomonadales > Porticoccaceae > Porticoccus. Next base: position 1,692 of record NZ_JBFHQR010000063.1, read on the forward strand.
CTGGTCAAGAATTTTTGCCGCGCGGAGCTCGGCTTTTGCCAATGTACTCTTCACGTTAAGGTTCTCCAATTTCGTTATATTGGTGCGGACTTCCTGCATCGCCTTTTTCAAAGCGGCCTGTGTTACCTTGCTAGAGCTCCCTGCAACCCGGTTCCTGGCAGCGGCCAATTTTTTGCGAGCTGTCGCAACTTTCACACTCTGTACAGAAATTTCCTTTTCAATTTTGCCAATCGCCGCAGTGGCTTTGGCGACAGCCTGGGATGCCGTATTTTTCATGGGACTTTTGGTAGCAGTGGCAGGTTTTCTTACAGATTTGCTGGCCGTGTTAGCAACGGTCTTTTTAGGAGCTCGCGCCATGTGGGGTTCCCTCGTTTAAAAAAGAAAAAATTGCAAAGATATCCAAGACTGACAAGATATGACTAAAGTTTATTCAATCCACAGATATTTTCCAGCAGAACCATAAAAATACTTGAAAAAATCAATTAATTAGTTGGCAAAAACTGAAAATTAGAGGAAAAGCTTCTCGGCGACGAGGGATGAGAGGGTTTTTATAAACGTTTCTGAACTATTGAGACAGGGGATGTATTGATAATGCGCCCCCCCCTGGGTGATGAAAGATTCACGGTAACTGCTGTTTAGCTCCTCCAGTGTCTCGAGGCAGTCAGCGGTAAAGGCGGGACTGATAATGTCCACAGAGCGGATCCCGGAGGCAGCCCAGGTTTGCAGTTGCATGTCCGTATAGGGTTGCAGCCATTTTTTTGGCCCAAAGCGCGATTGAAACGACATCGCCCAATCGTCGGATGCAAGCTCGAGTCGCCGGGCAACGGCCTGCGCTGTTTCCTGGCAGTGCTGGTAATAGGGATCACCCTTGTCCACATATTCCTGAGGCACGCCGTGAAAAGACATCAACAGCTTTTCCTGTCGTCCATGTTGCTGCCAGGAATCGCGAATACTGGCAGCGAGGCAATCGATATAACCGGGGTGATCATGAAACGATTTCAGTACGGATATGTCCGGCACATTGCGGGCAGTTTTAACCAGGTCTGCCAGCTGATCGTAAATTGCACCGGTGGTCGATCCGGAATATTGCGGGTACATGGGTAACACCAGGAATTGCTCAATATCCTGCCCCAGGAGCGTTGAGATGGTTTCTTTAAGAGATGGCCGGCCGTAGGTCATTGCCGCCGTCACGAGCGGGGCGCGGTCGGCAAACTCGGCCGATAATTGTTGTTGCAGGCCGGCCACCTGACGCTCGGTGATGACCCGCAACGGGGAACCCTCCTCCCACCAGATTTGCTGATAAGCCCGAGCGACTTTTTTGGCGCGCAGGGGAATGATCAGTAAGCGCAGCAAAAACCACCACAATACTTTTGGTGCTTCCACAACCCGTGGATCGGAGAGAAAACTTTTCAGGAAAGCCGCTACAGCAGAGGACGTGGGTGCTTCGGGGGTACCGAGATTAACCAGGATAACGGCTTTTTTTTTCATTGGTTACAATAATCGGGACAAAAAAATGGGCTCTTTCGAGCCCATTTTGCATGACTTATGGTGTTCAAGCCAGCGCTTCTTCCAGGCGGGCCTCAACATCAGACAAGGCCCCTACGCCATTGACACCGGCGTAGCCGGGGGCATTGCCGGGCTGGCTGGTTGCCAAATTCTGGTAGAAACCCACCAGCGGCTGGGTCTGCTCATGATAGACCGCCAGGCGGTGACGGATAGTGTCTTCCTTGTCGTCATCGCGCTGAATCAGCGGTTCGCCGGTGACATCGTCAAGGCCTTCCTGCTGGGGCGGATTATGAATCACGTGATAAACGCGACCAGAGCCCTCATGGACGCGGCGGCCACTCAGCCGGGAGACAATCTCATCGTCTGCCACATCGATTTCAATCACCTTGTCGATGATCACACCTTCGCTCAACAGGGCTTCAGCCTGGGGGATGGTGCGCGGGAAGCCGTCAAACAGAAAGCCATTGACGCAATCCGCTTCCTGGATACGCTCCTTGACCAGGGCGATGATCAGGTCATCGGACACCAGGCCGCCAGAGGCCATTATGCCTTTGGCTTTCAGGCCGAGTTCGGTGCCGGCTTTAACAGCGGCCCGCAGCATGTCGCCTGTGGAAATCTGGGGAATACCAAACTTCTCGGTAATGTATTTGGCCTGAGTGCCTTTGCCGGCACCTGGTGGCCCCAACAGAATAATACGCATCGGTGATCTCCGGTTATCTGGGGTGAAATTATAGTTAGCCAGTTACCCAAACTCGCAGTTGAGGCGGCAAACCTTACACATAATGGCGCCGCTTAACAAGCAAATACGCGGGGTTCAGGGATTTTTACTGGGATTGTTGCTTGGCTTGCTCCCACAGCTTCTCCAGGTAATCCGGCGAGCAATCGCTCATCTTTTCACCAGATCGATTCAGCTGCCGCTCGACCAACTGAAAGCGCGCTTCAAATTTGCGAGACGCTCTGCGCAGGACGCTTTCTGCATCAACTTTCAAATGGCGACTGAGATTAACCGCGCTAAACAGCAGGTCGCCCAGTTCCTCTTCGACCGCCTGAGAGTCCCCCTGCTGTATGGCTATTTTTAATTCAGCGATTTCCTCGTCCAGCTTGGCAAACACCCCGCTGCTGTCAGGCCAGTCAAACCCTTGCGTGGCCGCCCTTTTCTGAAGCTTTTGGGCACGACTGAGTGCCGGCAATCCCAGGGGAATATCGGCGAGAATGGAATGCTGTCCCTTTTCTCGGCGCTGGCCGCGCTTCAAGTCTTCCCATGTTTGCTTGATGGCGGTTTCATCGGGCGGAACGTCAGTAGCGCGACGGCTTTCCAGGGTGCCCTCTGGAAACACGTGGGGATGGCGGTTGACCAATTTCTCCACCAGCACGGAGACCACCTCAGCAAAATCAAACAGCCCCTGTTCCTCGCCCAGTCGGCTGTAGAACACCACCTGAAACAGCAGGTCGCCGAGTTCCTCCTTGAGGTGTGTAAAATCCTCTCGCTCAATGGTGTCGATGACCTCATACACCTCTTCGAGGGTAAAGGGCACGATGGTTTCAAAGGATTGCTTCAAGTCCCAGGGACAGCCGCTGTCGGGGTCGCGCAGGCGCGCCATCAGGCGCAGCAAATCGTCCAGCTGATAGTTTTTCCCGGTCATATCAGGTTTCGTCCAGACGCTGTACGTTGGTGATATTGGGGATCTGACGCAGCCTGGACAATACTGTGCTCAGCTCATCAAAGTTCATCACCTCAACGGTAATTTCCATCCGCACGGAGACACCCATCCGGCCTTCGTCGCTGCGGGTACTCATGGCCAGCACATTGAGTCCGGCCTTGTCCAGAATGGCGGTGATGTCGCGCAACAGACCGCTGCGGTCATAGGAGTCGATGCCGATGCGGACAGGGTATACCTGCTTCGGCTTGCCACCCCAGGACACCTCCAGTACCCGTTCCGGCTCCCGGCTCAACAACCGCAGCAGATTGCCACAATCCTTGCGGTGGACAGACACGCCGCGCCCATTGGTGATATAGCCGCTGATCTGATCGCCGGGTATGGGATTACAGCAGCGGGCAATGTGCGTCAGCAGATTGCCGACCCCGTAAATATAGATGTCGGATTCTTCATAGCGGCTGGCCTTGGCCGGCGTATGCACGGCCGGTTTTTCCACCTTCTTATTGATGTCCAGGGTGGCGAGAATGGCATTGACCACCTGGGTCACGCCGAGGTCGCCCGCGCCAATGGCCGCATAGAGACCATCTTCGCCATGCTTGTTGAATTTCTCGGCCAGTTGCTCGAGGTTCACCCGTCCAATATTGAGCTGGCGAAGCTCGCGCTCCAGCATGGACTTGCCGGCCTCGGCATTCTTGTCGTGGTTCTGTTTGCGAAACCACTGCTGTACTTTCGCTTTGGCCCGGGCGGTATGGAGATAACCCAACGCAGGCGACAACCAATCGCGACTCGGCGATTCGTGCTTGCTTGTCAGCACCGACACCTGATCGGCGGTGTGCAGGGACGCATTCAAGGGCACGATGCGGCCATTGACCTTGGCGCCGCGACAGCGATGCCCTACTGAGGTGTGCACCCGATAGGCAAAATCCAGCGGCGTGGCACCCACGGGCAGGTCGACAACATGCCCCTCCGGCGTAAAGACATAGATGCGGTCGGTGGCATTATCGCGACTGAGCAGCTCTTTGACCTGATCGTCCTCGATTTCCTCGTGCCACTCCAGCACCTGTCGCAGCCAGGCAATTTTTTCCTCGTAGCTGCGCACGTTGGCCTTGAGATCCGTTCCCTTGTAACGCCAGTGGGAGCAGACACCAAATTCTGCCTCCTCGTGCATGTCGTTGGTGCGGATCTGGATTTCCAGCACCTTGCGGTGCGGCCCGATCACCGCGGTATGCAGGGAGCGGTAGCCATTTTCCTTGGGCGTGGCGATGTAATCATCAAATTCGTTGGGAATATTGCGCCAGTGGCCGTGGACAATCCCCAGTACGGTATAACAGTCGGCAATGGTGGGCACCAACACCCGCACGGCGCGAATATCGTAAATTTGCGAGAAACCCACATCCTTGCGGTGCATTTTGCGCCAGATACTGTAGATATGCTTGGCGCGTCCGGCGATGTCTGCCCGGATGCCGGCCTGATCCAGTTCACTGTGCAGCGTATTGATGACTTCATCGATATAGCGCTGGCGATCCATACGGCGCTCGTCCAGCAGGCGGGCAATCCGCATATATTCGTCCGGCTCCAGGTAGCGGAACGCCAGATCTTCCAACTCCCACTTCAGCTGGCCGATGCCCAGCCGGTGAGCCAGGGGGGCATACACGTCGAAAATTTCCCGCGCCACCCGCTGGCGCTTTTCATCGGTGGCGGTCTTCAGCGCCCGAATGGCACAGGTGCGTTCGGCAATTTTGATCAGGGCCACCCGCACATCATCGATGATGGAGACCAGCATCTCCCTGACTTTGGCCGCCTGCTGGGCGGCGGCATGGCCGAATACCGATGATTCACCATCCGCGCGCAGGGTGCTGATCACCGCCATTTTGAGGACACTTTCGATCAGCGTGGCAACATTGTCGCCAAAGTCCTTTTTGACCACGGCCAGGGGCAAGCGCCGCTCCCTGACAACCCGGTAGAGGATGGCCGCAACCAGGCTATCGACATCGTAGAGGTGTAATTCGGCAAGGATTTCGGCCATCTCCAGGCCGGTGCGGAAACTGCTGACGGTGGGGGTCCAACGCTCGGCGCCGGACTTCTCCTCTGCTTCACGGGCAAGTTCACAGGCGGCGACAAGGGTGCCGCGGGCTTCGCGGTCCGCGACAATCTTGTTCAGCAGGCTGTCGACCCACTGTTCGATTTCAACCGCCCCCTGCTCCTGGACCGGGTGGTGATCTCTAACCTGTACCATAAGTTGACTCTCAGGCAACCTGCGTCGCCCCACAAGGCAGGCACAGGTTTGCGCCCCTGTTGGCCCGTGGAAACGCACATCCTGTTTAGGAAGGTCTGTTTGAAGCAGTAAATAAGGGAGCAGCTTAACCGCGGGAACAGGGTCCTGCAACTGGCCCTGGGAGCTATTCCGACTGGAAAATACCAGAGGACAGGTAGCGGTCGCCGCGATCGCAAATGATCGCAACAATGACGGCATTCTCCAGCTCGGCCGACAATTTTAACGCCCCGGCAACCGCGCCCCCCGAGGACACACCGCAAAAGATACCTTCCAGTCGCGCCAGATCCTTCATGCACTGTTCGGCCTCTTGCTGGCCGATATCCATGATCCGGTCAATGCGCGCGGGATCGAAAATGGCGGGCATATAAGCTTCCGGCCAGCGGCGAATGCCGGGGATGCTGGCCCCTTCCCGCGGCTGTAAACCCACCACCTGTATGCTCGGATTCTGTTCCTTGAGGAACCGGGAAACCCCCATGATGGTGCCGGTGGTACCCATGGAACTGACAAAATGGGTGATGTTGTGCCGGCTCTGTCGCCAGATTTCGGGACCGGTGTGCTCGTAATGGGCCAGCGGGTTATCGGGGTTGCCAAATTGATCCAGCACGATCCCCTTTCCTTCAGCCTCCATGGCCTTGGCGAGGTCCCTGGCCCCTTCCATGCTCTGTTCCCGACTGACCAGTATCAGCTCCGCACCGTACGCCCGCATGGCGGCCTTGCGCTCGTCCGTGCTGTTCTCCGGCATGATCAGGATCATTTTATAACCCTTGATCGCCGCGGCCATGGCCAGCGCGATGCCGGTATTACCTGACGTGGCTTCGATCAGCGTATCCCCGGGGCGAATCTGTCCCCGAGCCTCGGCGTGTTGGATCATGCTCACAGCCGGCCGGTCTTTTACGGAACCGGCGGGATTGTTGCCTTCGAGTTTAACCAGGATGGTATTGGTGGTTTGTCCAGGCAGGCGTTGCAGTCGCACCAGTGGGGTTTCGCCAATACAGGACTCAATGGTGGGATAACTCATTTCTCTCTCGATAACGGACAGCGGGACATCTCTACTAATGACGGTTGCAGCGCCTTCCGCGGCGGGCAGCAAACTGCGACTATTCTAGCCAGCCCCGTTTCCATTGTCTTGCCGGATAAGCGTCAGATGAAGACTCTTTATGTATAACAGTCTGCCAATCGGTTATTGGTCTGGGGACCCTGCATCCCGATGTTTGGACAGCACCACAAATGCCAGGGCGTACTCCTGTTCATCGGAAAGACTCAGCAGCGCCTCGGTGGCGCCCAGCTTGGACATCAATTCCTCTGCCGTGCCACCGAGAACAAATTGCGGCGCGCCCGCAGGGTTGTTGGCGACTTCAATATCCTGCCAGGACACCCGGCCTATCCCCGTTCCCAGCGCTTTCGCCAGGGCTTCCTTGGCGGCAAACCGTTTGGCCAGGTAAGCTGCCGGAGAGCCGTGCTGGTCGAAACGGAGTAATTCGCGGGGGCAGAGTATGCGCTCTGCAAAGTGGCGACCATGGCGTTCAAGCACCGCCTTGATGCGGGCGATTTCAACAATATCGGTGCCGATGGCAAGAATCATGGGGACTCCTGATTCCGGGTTTGATCGCGGCTGAACAGCTCCCGGCTGCGCAACGGCTTATCCCCGAGCAGATTCTGTATGGCGAGACGCATCAGGCGCTTGGCCGACTTGGCGTTGGCCCCATCGGCATAATCGCCGGCGTCGATCGCCAGTAGTTCAGTGCCGCGGAACCAGTTGGGCTGCGATCTCTCTGTCGCCACAAACTCCCTGGACGAAACGCCAGTTGCCGGATCAAACCAGTACCAGTTCCCCGCCTCCACCGCGATCCCGCTATCCCCAGTGTGATCCAGGACCAATCCGTAGCCAATTTCCTCGAGCAGGCTGCGTTCGAAGTGACGCAGGGCAGGTTCAATCCCGGCGTTGTCAGCCAGACTGGTAATGGCTGCCAGATACTGGTCGAACAAGCACCCGTGGGGGTCATGATCCGCCAGCAGGCGCAAAATCAATTCGTTAAGGTAAAAGCCGCTGAACAGGCGATTGCCCTGCAGGGACAGGGGCCGCCCCGAAAACTCTGCGGCAACCAGGGTTTTTAATTCGCCCTTGCCGCTCCAGCCCACCAGCAGCGGCACAAACGGCTCCAGCAGGCGCCCGCCGGATTTCGGGTGACGGAAGCCCCGTGCGACGACCCGCAGGCGGCCGTAGTGACGACTAAAGAGATCGACCAATTGACTGGTTTCCCGGTAGGGTCGCCGGTGCAACACAAACGCCGGTTCCGCATCGACTCGAATGGCGGTCACAGCGGGCTAACCCGGACGAAACGGCGCGGGTAGCGAGGGGGCAAAGAGGGCCTGGCAGACATGTTTCTCGCCTCGCAGCGGGGGATGCCGGTGAGCAGCTGATTATTCGTCGTAGCCGAGACTGCGCAGCGCCCGTTCATCATCGGACCAGCCACGCCGCACTTTGACCCAGAGGTTCAGCATCACCTTGGATTCCAGTAACTTCTCCATGTCCAGGCGCGCCTGCTGGCCGATTTTCTTCAATCGCGCCCCTTTCTCGCCAATAATGATTTTTTTCTGGCCATCGCGCTCCACCAGAATCAATGCACTGATGTGGCAGACCTTGCCCTGGTATTTGAATTCCTCGATTTCCACGGCGGCCTCGTAGGGAAGCTCGGCACCCAGTTGGCGGGTAATCTTCTCGCGGACAATTTCAGCCACCAGATAGCGCTGGGTGCGATCGGTGATCTGGTCTTCGGGGAAATAATGGGTACCCTGGGGAATATGCGCCAGTATGGCCTGCTCAAGTTCATTAAGGTGCTGCCCGTGCAGCGCTGATACCGGTATCAGCGTCGCCTCGGGGAAACGCCGGGACAGGGTTTGCAACTGCGGCACCAGCGCGGCCTTGTTCTCCAGCCGGTCGGTCTTGTTGATGGCGATAATAACCGGCGCACCACTCTTGCTGACCTCACCGGCCACCCGCTCATCCGCATCGGTCCACACGGAGCGATCGACCACAAAAACCACCACATCCACATCGCGAATGGCGCTCTCCGCAGCGCGGTTCATAAAGCGGTTGATCGCCTTGTCCTGGTTGGTATGCAACCCGGGGGTATCGACAAAAATCAGTTGGACATCCCCTTCCGTCTTGATACCGAGGGTATTTTGCCGGGTGGTCTGGGGCTTCCTGGAGGTAATACTGATTTTCTGACCCAGCAAGTGGTTCAGGAGTGTTGATTTGCCGACGTTGGGGCGACCAACGATGGCGACGTAGCCACAACGGGCCTGTTGTTCGGTATCTGTCACTGATTGAGTCCTGACAAGGCGGCCGCAGCCGCTTTTTTTTCGGCAACGCGCCTGCTGCTGCCCGCGCCCAGGGTGGGTCTGGCCAACCCTTCGACGGAGCATTGCACGGTAAATTGCTGGTTGTGGGCTTCCCCGGAGACTTCAATCACTTCATAGACCGGGAGGGACTTGCCGCGCGCCTGTAAAAACTCCTGTAATTGAGTCTTCGGATCCTTGAGATTGGTATCGAGGAGGTTGTCCAGACGACTGGCAAACCAGCCCAGCACAGCGCTTTCACAAGCCGCCATACCGCCATCCAGATAGATCGCGCCAATGATGGCCTCCACGGCATCGGCGAGAATCGATTCGCGGCGATGACCGCCACTCTTCTTTTCGCCGCCACCCAGTTTCCGGTGTTCACCCAAGCCCAGTTCGCGGGCAATGACCGCGAGGGTGACGCCCTTGACCAGGTTGGCCCGGTAACGGCTGAGGTCGCCTTCACTGGTATCGGGCAGCCGCTGGAAAATGGCGTGGCCAATAATGAAATTGAGTGCTGCGTCGCCGAGAAACTCCAGTCGTTCATTATTCTCGGATCCACAGCTGCGGTGTGTAAGGGCAAGATCAAACAGGGCCTGATCTGTGAATTGATAGCCGATCCTGTTGAGCAGCCGCTGTCTGTTGATATCCACCCTGTCTCTGCGATCCCTTGTTATTTCGAGCTGTCGTAGCTGTTGTTAAAGCGTACCACCACATCGAGATTGGCCATGAAATTTACCCGCTTTTCATAATTGAGGGATACCAGGGTGCGGGTTTTTTCGCGCTCGATTTTGATGTCTTTCATATCGATATCGCGGACATTGTTAATGTCAAAAAAGTCAGCCAATTTTCGCCTCACCTGGGCATCGGTCATGGTGTGAATATTTTCTTCCGCGAGTGAATCCATGGCGGCTTTGACAAAGGAGTTATCCAGGTAGAGCGGCCCGACCTTCAATCCGGCCGTGATAAAAAACCCGGCCAGGACCAGTGCTACCAGTGCTCCCAGTACCGTAATCCCCTGCTGCTTATGGTGTTTCATGTGCGCATCTCCAATGTCACGTGTCCGGCTATTAGTGGATTCTGCCTACGTGGTCGAAACTGGGCAAGTTGCCGATGGACTCCCAGTGCATCCAGATAAGAACCGCTTTGCCAACGATATTTTGTTCAGGCACCGGGCCCCAGACACGACTATCACTGCTGTTGTCGCGGTTGTCGCCCATCATGAAGTAATGCCCTTCAGGGACAATATAGGAAAAATTTCTTCCCAGGGGACCCGGTATTTTACTTTTCTGGATTCGGTGAACGACGCTGCCGAGCACTTCATTTTTCAACTCAAAGCGGGAATCTATCGCCAGCTCGGAAACCGGTTGCTGTTCTGCGGGTTGGCCATTGACGAATAACTGATTGTCAACGACACGAATTTCATCGCCCGGCAGACCAATTACCCTTTTAATGAAATAACGCTCATCCCCCGGTGGGAAAAAAACCATCACCTCACCCCGCTGGGGCTCGTTGACAGCGAAAACCATGGTACCGGTAATCGGCAGGCGCAAACCGTAGGTATATTTGTTGACCAGAATGAAATCACCCACCTTGAGCGTGGGGATCATGGACCCGGAAGGAATTTGAAACGGTTCAAACAGAAACGAACGCAGCACAAATACCAACAACAACACCGGGAAAAAAGAGCCGCTGTACTCAATCCA
>NZ_JBFHQR010000064.1:0-12133 GCF_041592135.1 Porticoccus sp.
CCCGCCCGGGTGCTGGGCACGTCCATGGTGGCCTTGTCTGACTCCAGCACAATCAGGGATTGTTCCAGCTCGACCCGGTCGCCCGGCGCCACACACAGCTCGATCACTTCTACGGTCTCGGCTCCGCCGAGGTCGGGTACTAGAATGGTTTCGGCAGTCACTGTCTCTGTGTCTCTTCTCGTTATCAGCAGCTCAGGGGGTTGGCTTTGTCGGGGTCCAGACCGAAGTCCGCGATCGCCTTGGCGACCAGCGCTTTCTCGATCTGCCCCTCGTCGGCCAGGGCCTTCAGGGCGGCAACGGCCACGAAATAGCGATTCACCTCAAAGAAGTGGCGCAGTTTCTCGCGGCTGTCGCTGCGGCCAAAGCCGTCGGTACCCAACACATGGTAGTGGGCCGGGATAAAGGCGCGCAGTTGTTCGGTATAGCTCTTCATGTAGTCCGTCGCCACCACCACCGGCCCCTGGCGATCAGCCAACTGTTCGGTGATATAGGGCACCTTGGCTTCCGCCTCCGGGTGCAGCAGGTTCCAGCGCTGGGCGGACTGTCCCTCACGGGCCAACTGGTTGACGCTGGTCAGGCTCCAGATATCGGCCGCCACGCCAAACTGCTCGCGGAGAATGTCCGCCGCCGCACGCACTTCGTTGAGAATGGCGCCGGCACCCATCAACTGGACCTTGAGTTTGGACTCGGCGCCCGCCGCAAACAGATACATGCCCTTGATAATGCCTGCCTCGACACCCTCTGGCATGGCCGGCTGCAGGTAGTTTTCGTTCATGGTGGTGATGTAGTAGAAACAGTTTTCCTTGTCCTGGTACATCGCCCGCAGGCCGTCCTGCATGATCACCACCACTTCGTAGCCGTAGGCGGGATCGTAGGTGCGGCAATTGGGAATGGTGTTGGCCAGCAGGTGGCTGTGACCATCCTGGTGCTGCAAACCCTCGCCGTTCAGGGTGGTGCGTCCGGAAGTGGCGCCGATCAGGAAGCCGCGGGCCTGCATATCACCCGCCGCCCAGGCGAAGTCGCCGATGCGCTGGAAGCCGAACATTGAGTAGTACACATAGACCGGGATCATCGGGCAATCGTAATTGCTGTAGGCGGTGGCCAGCGCCATCCAGGCGGACATGGCACCGGCTTCGTTGATGCCTTCTTCAAGGATCTGGCCGCGCTTGTCTTCCTTGTAGTACATGATCTGGTCGCGATCCTGGGGCACGTATTTCTGCCCCGCCGAGGAATAGATACCCAGCTGGCGGAACATGCCCTCCATGCCGAAGGTGCGGGCCTCATCGGGCACGATGGGCACCACCCGCTCACCGATATCCTTGTCTTTCACCAGCGAGCCGAGCATGCGCACAAAGGCCATGGTGGTGGAAATCTTGCGTTCGCCACTGCTTTCCAGCAGTTTGCTGAACCCATCCAGGGACGGAACCTGCAACGCCTCGAAATCGGGGCGACGGCTCGGCACCGGCCCACCCAGGGAAGCGCGGCGCTTTTTCATGTAGACCATTTCCGGGCTGTCTTCCGGCGGACGGTAATAGGGCACTTTTTCCAGCTCATCGTCCGGAATGGGGATGCCGAAGCGGTCGCGGAAATGCTTGAGGCCCTCGAAATCCAGTTTCTTGATGGAGTGGGTGTCGTTGGCGGCCTCACCGGCGCCGATTCCCATACCGTAACCCTTCACGGTTTTCGCCAGAATGACTGTCGGCTGCCCCTTGTGGGCCATGGCTTCCGCGTAGGCGGCGTAGACCTTGTAGGGATCGTGGCCGCCGCGGTTCAGGTACATGATGTCCCGGTCGCTGAGGTGGGCCACCATTTCCTTCAATTCGGGATAAGCACCAAAGAAGTGCTCGCGGGTGTAGGCGCCGCCATTGTGTTTGTAATTCTGGTAGTCGCCGTCGCAGGCTTCATCCATGCGTTTCTGCATCAGGCCCGTCTCGTCCTTTTCGAACAGCGGGTCCCAATGGCGACCCCAGACCACCTTGATAACATTCCAGCCGGCACCGCGGAACACGCCCTCCAGTTCCTGAATGATTTTGCCGTTGCCTCGCACCGGGCCATCCAGTCGCTGCAGGTTGCAGTTGACCACGAACACCAGGTTTTCCAGCTCTTCCCGGCCGGCCAGCGAAATGGCCCCCAGGGTTTCCGGCTCGTCGCACTCACCGTCGCCGAGGAAAGCCCACACCTTGCGATCACCCCGGGGCGCCAGTCCGCGGGCGGACAGGTAGCGCATCACGTGGGCCTGGTAGATGGCCTGCAGCGGACCGAGACCCATGGACACCGTCGGGAACTGCCAGTAATCCGGCATCAGCCAGGGGTGGGGATAGGAGGACAACCCCTTGCCATCCACCTCCCGGCGGTAATTGTCCAGCGCCTCTTCGTCAAAGCGGCCCTCCAGGTAGGAGCGCGCATAAATACCCGGCGCACTGTGCCCCTGGAAATAGATCAGGTCGCCCAGCTCTTCACCCTCGTTGCCGCGGAAGAAATAGTTGAAACCGATATCGTAGAGGGTGGCGGAAGAGGCAAAGGAAGCGATGTGGCCACCGATGCCCTCCTCGGGATTCTTGTTGGCCCGCATCACCATCGCCAGCGCATTCCAGCGGATCATCGAGCGGATGCGCCGCTCCATGAACAGGTCGCCGGGCATGCGTTTTTCACGGGTGACGGGGATGGTATTGCGGTACGGGGTAGTAATCGCCGAGGGCATACCGACACCCGTGGCGGTGGCCCGGGCCAGCAGTTTTTGCAACAGGTAAGCCGCCCGTTCCGGCCCCTGGTATTTTAATACAGAATCCAGTGATTCGAGCCACTCCTGGGTCTCGATAGGATCCATATCTTCGTGCATGTCCAGTACCTTTCTATTCTGTAGTTATCTTGGTAACGGGAATCGACCCCTATCACTATAGATCATCCCCGCTTAACGAATTTGCGGTTTTTTGGCGTTCCGATGGAATGTAGTATAACTACATAAAAAAGGGCTTTCAACTGCGAATTTACCCGAACGGGAATCCGTTGAAAGCCCCAAATTAACAAACTATCTATATGTAATATATGCGTTTTTTTCATTTACACAAAAGATAGTTTTATTACATATTTTTTGGTGGGAGCCGATATATTTTTCGTTTTCCATCAAAACCCAGTCCCGACATGAAGCTGCCCTGGGTGCTGTCCAGCTGTATTGAATAGCCGGCATCGCGCATCACCTCACGGTAGGTGGTCCGCATGTCGGGCAGCCCCATCCGCTCAACCGCGGCAATCAACTGCTGGCGCCGACTGAAATCGTAATCCCGCAGATCGATGCTGCCCCAGTAGCGGGCGGACTGCTCTGCCAGGCTCTTCGGCTTTTCCTTCAGCCCCGTCAGAAGGGCGGCGCGGTGGCGCTCAAACTCCTCGTCGGTCATGGCATCCATCACCTTGTCGAAGTCCGCCAAAAACGTCTCAATGGCTCCCTCGAGCTTGCTCACAGGGGCGACCGGTGACTGCACCAATAACCCGAAACCCGGTACCCGGTCGAGCCCTTGATCCACCGCGGCCACCACATAGCCCAGCTGCTGCTGGGTGCGCAGTTCATGGAAGAAAGGCGCCTTGATGATCTGCCGCAAAAACAGGTAACGGGCTGTCTCGTCGACGGAATCACTGCGACCCTGGTAGTAGCGAAGGAGGCCTGCATCCCGGTGCTCAATGGCCATCGGCACCTGAATTTTCTCGCCGGGCAGCACCTGGGTGATGCCCCGCTCCGCCCAGGCAAGCGGTTGCTCCGCGACCAGCCGCTCGACGGTTGTCGCGGCCAGTGCGTTCACGTCATCAGCAGCCAGGTTGCCACTGGCCAGCATTTCCATCGACGCCCCCTGGTAGAACTGCCCCACAAACTGGCGAAAACTCTCTATATCAAAGGATTCCAGGGCATCGGCCAATCTGGCGGGCTGCCAGGCGTTCACGTCCAGCAGGTAACCGGTTTCCCGCATCAACTGCAGATAGGGGGTGTCCTTGTCGCTGTTGCGCCAGCGGCGGATCAACTCCTGCCGCAGCCGTTCGATCAGCGCGTCCGAGGTATCCGGTTTCAGCAGTCCTGCCGTCACGGTCTCGACCAACAACGGCAACTTGTCGTCGAAACCACTAAACAGCAGCCCCACACCGTCGGCGCGGCGGTTGACGCCATAGCGCAGTCCCGCCAGGGCCGCCTCGTAACTGGTTTCGTTGAGGGTCTCCTCCACCGCCCGCACATACAGGTCGGTCATGGCGGCCTCGCGAACCCCGCTGACCCGGGGTGTCTTGAGGGCGATGTACAACTGGGCCTTCGGCACTTGAAAGAAGCTGTCGCCATAGTGCCAGAGCCGGTATCCGGGACGATCCGCCAGCAGGGCAGGCCTGGCGGGTTCGGCCGCCTTTTGCGGATACTTCAGTGCAAAATTGTGCGGCACATAGGGGTTTGCCTCCGGCAGGGACAGCGGTTCGGCATCGGCGACATCCGCGGAAATTGCCGGCAACGGCGACACCCCGTAGGGCACCTGGTATTTTTCGGTTTCCCGATCCGTCTTCACCTCCGGCGCCATCAACATCACCATGGCGTTGTCCGGCCGCAGGTAACCGAGCACGCTGTTCAACAGGGCCTCGTCGTAATGATCCATGCGATAGGGCCCGCGGATGACGTCGGCATAGGGGTATTCCTGCAGATTGGTCGCCAGGGCACTGACGCGACTGACCGGATCCTTCAGCTCCATATAACGGAACTGCTGATCGGCCAGGGCGCCCTGCTCTTCGAACCGCCAGCGGGCCACGCCCTTGCGGGCAACCAGGTCGATCTCTTTGTAGACCAGGGCGAGCACCTGCTGCCAGTGCTCATATCCGCCGGGGGTCAGGCCGATGGTGATATCAAAGCTGCTGCCGCTGAGGTCGGAAAGGCCTTCACCGGCGCGCAGGCTCTCCGCCCAGCCCAGGGATTTCAACACCCCCAGCAGGCTGCCCCGGCCCTCGTGACCGATCAGGTTGCCGAGGTAACCGAGCGGTTTTTCCCGATCATAATCCGCCACAGCGGGCATCGGGAAAGACAGGGAGAGTTCGCGCAGTTCGCGAACCGGCTGCATGGTCACCAGCGACGGCAATGCACCGGTTTGAAACAACGGCTTGCCATGCACCGGTTTCGCGCTGTCAAAGTTGGGCACTTCCTCGAAGCGCTGCCTGACCATACTTTCCAGTTGATCCAGGGGCGACGGCGCGAGCACGACCAGTGCCATGCGATTGGCCGAGTAATGGGCCCGATAGAAAGCCAGCAGGTCCTCCCGCAACTTGCCGTCACGATCGGCCAGGGTATCCAGGTTCCCGACACTGAACTTGGCGGCCGGGTGCTCCGGATTTACCACCTGGCTGAACACATCCATCTGGCGGCGGTAATCATTTTTAATGCGCGCCTTGTACTCGGAGTGCACCGCGTTTTTCTCCCGTTCCACGTATTCAGCGTTAAACAGCGGCGCCACAAAAAAACGCGAGAAACGCTCCAGCGACGCCTCCAGATCAGCGGGATTGATATCGAAAAAATAATTGGTGTGCTCAAAGGCGGTATAGGCGTTGTGCTGGCCGCCATGCTCACTGATAAACGCCTGGTACTCGTCTGGCTCCGGGAATTTGTCGGTGCCGAGGAACAACATGTGTTCCAGGAAGTGGGCCAACCCCTGCCGCTCCCCGGGGTCACTCGAACTCCCGACAAACACATCCAGGGCAGCGGCCGCCTTATCCGCTTGCTGGTCGGAGACCAGCAGCACCTGCAACTGATTGGGCAACACCAGATAGCGGTAGGCGGAGGTGTCGCTTTCACTGCGCGCAATGTCCTCTCGGGGCGCCAGCACATCGCTCAAGGCGGGAACAACAAACAGCAAACAAACAAAGGCAATAGCAATTCTTTTCATGGCAATCCGTCTTATTGGGTAAAACTGTTTAAAGCGAGCGTTACTCGGACAGTGGCGCGCGGTCATCAGTTCGCGGCCAGGCGTTATAAAGCGCCTTGACCAGGGTCGCCAGGGGAATGGCGAAGAATACTCCCCAGAAGCCCCAGAGACCGCCAAACACCAGCACGGCGAGGATGATGGCGATGGGGTGGAGATTCACCGCTTCGGAAAACAGCAGCGGCACCAGCACGTTGCCATCCAGGCCCTGGATGATGCCGTAGATCATCACCAGCCAGAACAGGTCGCCGCCCCAGCCCCACTGGAAAAACGCCACCACCGTCACCGGGAAGGTCACCACCACGGCACCGATATAGGGGATCACCACCGACAACCCCACCAGCAGCCCCAGCAACGCGGCGTACTGCAGCCCCAGGATCAGGAACGTCACATAACTGACCACCCCCACCACCAGGATTTCAATCGCCTTGCCGCGCACATAGTTGGCCATCTGCAGGTTCATCTCGTGCCAGATACGCCACATCACCGGACGCTCCCGGGGCAACAGCGAGGCCATCAGACCCAGCAGCTCATCCTTGTCCTTGAGCATGAAAAACACCAGCAGCGGTACCAGCACCAGGTACACCATCATCACCACGATACTGGGGAAGGTACTGAAGGAAAAACTCACCAGCCGCTCCGCCATGCCCGCCACCTCCCGCGAAGCCTGGCTGAGGATATCCTTGAGCTGGGCTTCGGAAATAATATGCGGGTACTTTTCCGGCAACAGCATCAATACGCCCTGCCAGTGCTTCACCATGGCGGGGAGTTCCCCCGCCAGGTTGGCGGCCTGGCGACCGATCAGCGGCAGCAATACCACCAGGATCGCCAGGAATATGCCCACGAACATCAGGAACATCAGGGTGACCGCCAACAACCGGGGGACCCTCCATTTCACCAGCCGGTTGACCCCGCCCTGTAGCAGAAATGCGAAAATAATCGCCGCCAGGAAAGGCGCCAGGATCGAACCCATGGTCACCATGACCACCAGCGCCACCGCCAGCATGAAGGCCAGCAATACCGCCTCCTCCTCGCCGAAGTAGCGGTTGACCCAGCTTCCGAGCACTTTCCACATAGCCACACCCCGACAAATGACAGACACCTGAATGAAGAGGCAGATTACGTAATCCCCCGGTATGCATCAAGGACCAGGGGTCAACGTTTTCAACGCGGGAACGTTTTTCTGCGCCAATAGCACGAATGCCCATGAATTTGGTCATAGAGATACGTTACCATCCCCACAAATCATGCTATTCCGGCAAACCTACGGATTTTTACCCTGTGTTCATCAGATATCTCACCCAGTTAGTTAGCGCGGCCCTGCTCTCCACCCTGCTGGCCGCCACCACACAGGCAAACAATATTGAACTGCCCTCGCTGGGGGACACCTCCTCCGCGGTCATCTCGCAACAGCAGGAATATGAGCTGGGCCAGGCCTGGTTGCGCGCCTATCGCAGCCGCATTCCGGAATACGACGATCCGCAACTGCACAGCTACCTGGAGGAACTGCTGCTCAAGCTGTCCGCCTACAGCCAGCTGCAGGATCACCGGCTGTCCCTGGTGGCCATCAACAACCCCACCATGAACGCCTTTGCGGTGCCCGGGGGCATTATTGGCGTGCACCTGGGACTGTTTCGCTACGCCAAATCGGAACACCAGCTGGCTTCCGTCCTGGCTCACGAATTGGCGCACTTGAGCCAACGGCACTTTGCCCGGCGCGTCGCCGAGCAGCGCAAAAACGCTACCACCACCATGGCGGGGATGCTGGCCAGCCTGGTGCTGGCCGCCACCGTGGGCGGCGATGCGGGCATGGCCGCCATGACGGCCACCCAGGCCGCCAGCCTGCAGAACTCCCTCCGTTACAGTCGCCAGAATGAGCAGGAGGCGGATCGCCTCGGCATAGAGACGATCTATGCCGCCGACATGGACCCCAGCGCCGTGGGCGCCATGTTTGAGGAAATGCTGCGGGCCACGCGCTATACCGGCAGCAAACCGCCGGAATTCCTGCTCACTCACCCGCTCACCGAAAGCCGCGTGGCCGATGCCAACAGCCGCATCGCCCAATACCCGATCAAACACTACCCGGACAATGTCGAGTACCACCTGATGCGGGCGCGGGCAATGATCGCCATTGACGGCAGCCCGGCCAAGTCACTGGACCGCTTTCAGAGCGAGCTGAATGGCGACACCCTGAACCGGGAAGCCGCCCGTTACGGTACGGTTCTGGCCCATGCCGAGCTGGGCGAATACCGGAAAGCGCGCGAAGGTCTGGCCCTGCTACTCAAGGAATCACCAAATCGCCTGACCTATCAGCTGGAGGACATCAGCCTCGATCGCCAACAAGGGCAATTTGTTAATGCCATCGAAAAAAGCCAGCAGTTGCTGCGCACTCATGCCAACAGCTACCCGTTGCGGATGTCGCTGGCGGAAACCTACCTGAAAGCCAACCGCTATACCGAATCGGAACAGCTGTTGCGCGCCCTCACCCTGGATCACCCGGATACGTCCTACGTCTGGTTCCAGCTGGCGGAGGTCAGCGGCCTGGCGGGAAACATCGCCGGCGTCCACAAGGCTCGCGCCCAGTATTACCTGCTCAACGGGGTGTTTGACAAGGCGCGGGAACAGTTTGGCTACGCCCGCAAGCTGCTGATCAACGACTACAAGGAAGTAGCCATCATCGACCAGCAACTGCGCGACCTGGCAGACCTTGAAAAGAAAATGGAAAACTTCTGACAACACCCCGGCAGCCGCCGGGGCATCCAAACCGGGGCGAACAGGCCCTAGCGCGGTTCCGCCGCCAGTTGCTGCTCGCGGAAATCCAGCATCCGTTGCAGTGACCGCATCGCCTGCTTGCCGACTTCCGGGTCCACATGGATCTCATTACTGCCCTGTTCGAGTGACGCCATCAAGTTCTGCAGATGGTTCATTGCCATCCACGGGCAGTGGGCGCAGCTCCGGCAGGTGGCTCCCTCACCGGCGGTGGGCGCGATAATCAGCTCCTTGTCCGGCGCCGCCTGCTGCATCTTGTAGAAGATGCCGCTGTCGGTGGCGACGATCATCTGCTTGTTGGGCAGGGTCTGGGCGGCCTTGATTAACTGGGATGTGGAACCCACCGCATCGGCGATCTCCACCATTGCCTCCGGGGACTCGGGATGCACCAGAATGGCCGCATCCGGGTACAGCTTCTTGAGACTGGCGACGCCGCGGGATTTGAACTCCTCGTGGACAATACAGCTGCCGTCCCACAGCAGCATGTCGGCGCCGGTTTTCTTCTGCACATAGCTGCCCAGGTATTTGTCCGGGGCCCAGAGAATCTTTTCGCCGCGGCTGTCCAGGTAGTCCACCACGTCCAGGGCGATACTGGAGGTCACCACCCAGTCGGCGCGGGCCTTTACCGCCGCCGAGGTGTTGGCGTACACCACCACGGTGCGGTCCGGGTGCTGGTCGCAAAACGCCGTGAAATCCTCGGCCGGGCAGCCGATATCCAGGGAGCAGGTCGCCTCCAGGGTCGGCATCAGCACAGTTTTTTCCGGTGTCAGGATCTTCGCCGTTTCTCCCATAAACTTGACCCCCGCCACCACCAGGGTTGAGGCGGGATGGGTGCTGCCGAATCGCGCCATTTCCAGGGAATCCGAGACAATGCCGCCGGTTTCCTCGGCCAACTGCTGGATCACCGCATCGGTGTAGTAGTGGGCGACGATGACGGCATTTTTCTCCACCAGCAGCCGCTTGATCCGGTCGCGGTAATAAGCCTCTTCCTCCGGGGTATAACGGGGCTCATCGTGCATCTGGTTGAGGTAATTTTCGACAATCTGGCGGTGGTCGGATTCATTGGCGATATGGAGCTTGCTTGACTGACTCATAGGTGGGGACTGACTGACTAATACCTGTTTCAATTCTAACACAGAAGCCAACGGCCTTTTTGCCCGCGTCCTCCCTTCCAGCGACAAATATCTGCGCCAACTGCGGCCATGGCAGCAGTCATAGGGGCTACAATTTTCTCTTCATAAGTACCGAATTGCCCACTACAGTTTCATCATGACCTCGCTGCTGATCTATCTGGCTATCGCCATCGGCATCTCCTTTCTCTGTTCGGTTCTGGAAGCCGTGCTGCTGTCCGTCACACCGATGTTTGTGGAACAGACGCAATCGGCCAACCCCGTATCCGGCAAGATGCTGTCCAGGGTCAGGGAACAACTGGACGAATCCATTTCCGCCATCCTGATTGTCAATACCTTCGCCCACACCATGGGTGCGGCGGGCGTCGGCTCCCAGGCCGTCAAGCTCTACGGTGCCCACTGGGAAACCCTGATTGCCGTACTCCTGACCCTGGCCATCCTGTATTTCTCGGAAATCATTCCCAAGACCCTGGGCGCCACCTACTGGCGCAGACTGGCCATTCCCTGCGCCTATCTGATCGCCGCGCTCACCCGTCTGGTGTACCCCCTGGTGTGGCTCGCCACCCGTCTGACCAAGCTGTTCAGCCACCACGACCACGAGATTACCCGGGAGGAAATCATCGCCCTCGCCTCCCTGGGCAGGAAAGGCGGCACGCTGCTGAACCGGGAGAATGAATACGTCTCCAACGTGCTGCGCCTGCGGGATGTCAAAACCGAGGAAATCCTGACGCCGCGAACCGTGACGCACATGCTGCCCCAGTCCACCAGTGTCAAGGAGGCGCTCGACCAGCCCGCCACCCGGGAATTCACCCGCATCCCCGTGTTCGACCAGGGCATTGACGACATTACCGGAAAAATTTTCCGCCTCGACCTGTTTGAGGCGGAACGGGCCGGTCGAGGGGATATACCCCTGTCGGAATTGGCCAAGCCCATCTTTTCTGTTTCGGAAAAACTGCCGGTGCAACAGCTGCTCGACCTGTTTATCAAACACCGGGCCCACCTGTTCCGGGTGGAGGACGAATTTGGCCAGACCGCCGGCATCGTCACTCTGGAGGACGCGGTGGAAACCCTGCTGGGCAGGGAAATCGTCGACGAAACCGACCGCGTCGCCGATCTGCAGGAACTGACCAAGATCAAATATCGCGAGCGCCTCAGGGACCAGAAACAGGGCGACGACCAGTAACCCCCTCCCACTCCTCACCTCACTACGTCAGCGCCCTCCCCCGGCTGCTTATCGCAATAATATTCGATATTCCATATATATGATTTTTCAAATATACTCATCAGCCACTGATGACTGCCCAACGGGACCACGCCATGAACCCGGTTCAATTCTTCAAATGCCTCGCCGATGAAACCCGCCTGAGAACCTTGATGCTGATCGAACGCGAAGCTGAGCTCTGCGTCTGCGAACTCACCGCGGCGCTGGGGCAGAGCCAACCGAAAATTTCCCGCCACCTAGCGCAACTGCGCCAGTGCGAACTGTTGCTGGACCGGCGCCAGGGACAGTGGGTGTTCTACCGGCTCAACCCGTCCCTGCCGGACTGGGCCAGGGACGTGATCGATGGGGCCAGCCGGGCCAACGGCGACTTCCTGGCGGACAGCCTCCACAACCTCTGTCGCATGGGGGAGCGCCCCGAACGGGCCAGAGCCTGCTGCTAGGTTTGCCCCGAGCAGCGCACCCAAATCCACTTACCACCGAGGACAGATAACGATGACCATCAAAGTAGGCATCAACGGGTTTGGCCGCATGGGGCGGCTGGCCCTGCGCGCCGCCTGGCAGAGCGATGAGCTGGAATTTGTGCAGCTCAATGATCCCGCCGGCGACGCCGCCACCCTGGCCCACCTGCTGAACTTCGACTCCGTGCACGGCCGCTGGCAATTCGAGGCGTCCGCTGACGGCGATGACATTTTGGTGGACGACCGGCGCATCCGCTGCAGCCGCAACAAGACCATCGCGGAAACCGACTGGTCCGGCTGCGACCTGGTGATCGAGGCCTCCGGCAAGATGAAATCCAGCCAGGTCTTGCAGGCCTATCTGGACCAGGGCGTCAAACGGGTGGTGGTCACCGCCCCCGTCAAGGAGGAAGGGGTGCTCAACGTGGTCATGGGGGTCAACCACCAGCTCTACGACAAGGCGCGCCACCCCATTGTCACCGCCGCTTCCTGCACCACCAACTGCCTGGCGCCGGTGGTCAAGGTGATCCATGAGCAGTTGGGAATCCAGCACGGCTCGATCACCACCATCCACGATATCACCAACACCCAGACCATCCTCGATGCGCCACACAAGGATCTGCG
>NZ_JBFHQR010000065.1:0-12114 GCF_041592135.1 Porticoccus sp.
CCGGCAACCCGAACAACGCGGCATTGCCGCCCCGCGCCGCGATATTCTCGCTACGGGTTTTCTCGGTGGCGAAGGCCTGCAGGTAGTGTGGCCCCCCGGCCTTGGGCCCGGTGCCGGACAGGCCGCAGCCGCCAAACGGCTGACAGCCCACTACCGCCCCCACCATGTTGCGGTTGATATAGGTGTTGCCCACCCGGGTGCGCCGGAACACCTGGTCCGCAAAGCCGCGAATGCGACTGTGAATGCCCAGGGTCAGGCCGTAACCGCTGCGGTTTATCTGCTCGATCACCCCGTCCAGTTGCTCTCCCCGGTAGCGAATCACATGCAGGATCGGCCCAAATACCTCCTCGGGTAACTGTTGCAGATTGTCGATCTCGAAAATATGTGGCCCCACAAACCAGCCGCTAGGGTTTGCCGGCGGCGTCAGTTTCGCTAGCAGCTTGCCCTCCGCTGCCATGCGCACAATATGGGCCAACAGGGTCTGCCGTGCGGGATCATCAATCACCGGACCGATATCCGTGGACAGCCGCGCCGGGTCACCGAGTCTCAGGGTTTGCAGCGCGCCGCTGAGGGTTCGCAGCAGGCCATCGGCAATCTCCTCCTGCACAAACAGCACCCGCAGGGCCGAGCAGCGCTGTCCGGCGCTGAGAAACGCCGAACGAATCACATCGTCCACCACCTGCTCCGGCAGGGCGGTGGAGTCCACCAGCATAACGTTCTGGCCGCCGGTCTCGGCGATCAGAGGCACGATGGCGCCGGGGCGATCCGCCAGCTGGCGCTGAATGGTGTGGGCGGTGGCGGTGGAACCGGTAAAGGCCACCCCGGCGAGCCGTGAATCCGCCAGCAACCACTTGCCCAGGGCGCGGCCATCGCCGGGCAGCAGCTGCAATACTCGTGGGGGAATCCCTGCGCGATGCATCAACTGTGTGGCAAAGGTGGCCACCAGCGGCGTCTGCGCCGCGGGTTTGGCAATCACGGCATTGCCCGCCGCCAGCGCCGCGGCCACCTGGCCGGTGAAAATCGCCAGCGGGAAATTCCACGGACTGATACAGACAAACAGCCCGCGGCCGTGCAGGCTGAGGTGATTGTCTTCGCCGGTGGGGCCGGGCAGGGCGCGGCCAGCGGCGAATTGATGCCGCGCCTGCAGGGCATAGTAGCGGCAGAAATCAATGGCCTCGCGCACTTCTGCCAGGGCGTCGGCAACGGTGCGGCCGGCCTCGGCGACCACCAGTGCCATCAGGGTGGGCATTTCCCGGGTCAATTCCTCCGCCACCTGTTCCAGCAATTCGGCCCGCGCGCTACCACCCTGTTGATCCCAGCGCCACTGGGCCGCGCTGGCAATATCCAGGGCATCGCGGACATCGGCTTCCCCGGCAGGGCTGACCGCGCCGACGGGCTGGCCGTCGGTGGGGGACAGCAGCGGCTGTGGCTGCGACCTGCGCAGTTGCCCGTCGATCAGCGGTCCGGCCTGCCAGGCCTGGTTTCTGGTCGCAGCCATCTGGGCCAACAGTGGTTCCACCTCGAGCGGGTTATTGAGGTCGATACCGGCGGCGTTGCTGCGATGCTCACCGGCAGCGCGATACAGGTCGACGGGCTTGGGAATATGGCGGTGGCGCCGCTCCGCCGAGGCGGTCACCTGGGGCAGCAGCGGTTGCACCAGGGTGTCCACCGGGGTGTTCTCGTCCAGCAGCCGATTGACGAAGGAACTGTTGGCGCCGTTTTCCAGCAACCGTCGCACCAGGTAGGGCAGCAGTTCCCGGTGTCGGCCCACCGGCGCGTAGACCCGCACCGGCGGCATAGGCCCCTTGACCCGGTCAAAATGGCGTTGCAGTTGCCGATAGAGCAGCTCGCCCATGCCGTGCAGGCGCTGCAATTCAAAGGCGGCGGTACCCGCCAGTTGCAGTACTGTGGCGACGGTCTGGGCATTGTGGGTGGCAAACTGCGGATAGATCTGTTCAGGCGCGGACAGCAACAACCTGGCGCAGTGCAAATAACAGAGGTCGGTATTCACCTTGCGGGTAAACACCGGGTAATCCGCCAGTCCCTGTTCCTGGGCCAGTTTGATTTCGCTGTCCCAGTAGGCGCCCTTGACCAGCCGCACCATAAAACGCTGGCCGGTGTCTTCGGATAACGCCATCAGCCAGCGGGCCACCGCCGGGGCGCGCTTCTGGTAGGCCTGCAGGACAAAGCCGAGGCCGTGCCAGTCCTTGAGGGCCGGGTCGCGGGCCAGGGCTTCGAAAATATCCAGCGACAAATCAAGTCTGGCCGCCTCTTCGGCATCGATGCTGAGGCCGATGTTGTAGCCACGGGCGGACACAGCCAGGGCGCGGATGCGTGCCAGCAAGTCGGTCATCACCGCTTCCCGTTGACTGTACTGGTAGCGGGGGTGCAGGGCGGAAAGCTTGACGGAAATGCTATCTGCTGCAAGGACGGTATTTGCCGAGTTGGCTGCGCCAATCAGGCGAATGGCCTCGGCATAGGCCTCGAAATAGCGCTCGGCATCCTGCCCGGTGCGAGACCCCTCGCCGAGCATATCGAAGGAAAAGGTGGTGGCTTCCGGTAATTCCCCGCGGCCGCGGGCCATGGCCTCGGGGAGCGTTCTCCCCATCACATACTGACTTCCCATGATCCGCATGGCCTGCACCATTGCCTTGCGCACCACCGGTTCACCGAGGCGATTGACCAGCTGCCTGATCCAGCCGGGGGTGTCATCGGTCACTTCCCGGTCCAGCGGCAGCACCCCGCCGGTGAGCATCAGGCCCCACACCGAGGCATTGACGAACAGGGACTCCGAGCGACCGCGATGGCTGCCCCAGTCGCCCTCGCGGATTTTCTCGGCGATCAGCCGGTCGGCGGTGGCCTCATCCGGCACCCGCAACAGCGCCTCCGCCAGGCACATCAGGGCAATGCCCTCGCGGTTTGACAGGCCGAATTCCTGCAGGAACGATTCCAGCGTGCCCGCCCGCTGCCGATCCCGGCGGCAGGCGGTTACCAGCGCGCGGCCCAGTTCGAGCGAGAGCTGTTGTTGTTCGTCATCCAGCAGGGGGGCGGTTAGCAACTGCTCCACACAGTACTGCTCATCGGCACAGGCCGCTTGGCGGATCTGCTGTCGTCGTTCAGTTAGTGA
Organism: Porticoccus sp.; assembly: GCF_041592135.1. GTDB lineage: Bacteria > Pseudomonadota > Gammaproteobacteria > Pseudomonadales > Porticoccaceae > Porticoccus. The sequence continues at coordinate 3,128 of NZ_JBFHQR010000065.1, forward strand.
CATGGGTACCCTGTGTGAAAGGTTATCACTGCCCCAAGTATGGGACGGTTTTCGAACGAAGAAAAAGTTAACGGATAAAAACGGATAAAGTTAAGCGTAGATTTAGGGCCTGGTCACACCCATAGGATCATCGTCGCTGGAGACGCTTTTCAATCGTGTCGGTAACAAATGGGCATGGCACTTCCTGCTCGGCGACGCTCCGGCATTGAACCCCGGCGAGTTGCTGCGGCATGGCAGCAAACGATTCGGGCCCTAACAAAACCATTGCCGAAGTGGGAGAGGGCAACACACAAGAACCCGGGCGGGTACTTGTGGTATCAGTAGATACAGCGCTGCTGGAAAAGGATATCGATGCACCCTGCTGCAAGCCGGCTTTGAAAATCTTACCTTGCGAAGCGGTAAATGCCTGCTTAACTAAGACAGAGCCTGCCTGATAAAAATCCAGGGAAAACGACATGAAGGATTATCGCTCAGTCTTGGAGCCGAGTCGTCTGGCTTTATCCCTGCCGCAGGTGTTTGCAGGCAACTCCAACTTTATCGATAAGATTGCCCTTCCCCTTGTCTTGATCAGGGCATGGCGGACATGGTTTTCTGCCGGAGACGGGTGGTGTGGCGGAGACCTATGACTTCATGCCCTGTCCAGGCAGGTCATGGGGTGGCTGATGCGTTCGGCCAGGGTTGGGCATGGCGCGCGGAAGTCCCCCGTGAGAAGCATGCCTGTTGTTGGTTGTTACTGGTTTTGGTTGTTAGGGGCGCGCAGGGATTTTGATCTTACGCATCATCCGCGCCAAGGAGTGATACAGGAAGTGATGCCGTGAAAAGCTGGATACATGAACCCCTGCTGCATTTTCTCATGGTCGGTAGCCTGCTGTTTGCCATCCATGGCTGGCTCAACCCCGAGCAAGATAACACCCTGCGCGCAGTGCACATTACGACGGCCGACGTGACCTGGCTCAAGGAAACCTGGGTGCGGCAATGGCAGCGTCCACCGAGTGAGCAGGAGTTGCGCGGCCTCGTGGCCGATTATCTGAAGGAAGACCTGCTTGCGCGTGAGGCGAAGGAGCTGGGGCTGGACGAAAACGACACCATTGTGCGTCGGCGTTTGGCGCAAAAGATGGAGTTTCTTTTGCGGGATGCGGCCAGTTTCGCCGAACCCGGCGAGAAGGTGCTGCGTCGGTTCTATCTCGAGCAACGCGCCGAGTATAAAACAGCCGCGCGCATTTCCTTTACGCAACACTTCTTCAAAACCGGAGCGGCTGCTCGCCGTGGGCTTGCTGCCCTTGAGGCGGACATGAGCGCGGAGGTGGGCGATCCCAGTCTGCTGGAGCGGGACTATCGGCTAGCGGACGAACAAACGGTCGCCAGTCTGTTCGGTCCACGGTTGGCCGAACAACTGTTTGCGCTCGGCACCGGTCGATGGCATGGCCCGATTGCGTCCAGCTACGGCTTCCACCTGGTGCAGGTCACCGAACGGCTGCCCGGTCAGCAGCAGGCTTTCGAGCAGGTACAGGCGCGGGTACGGGACGACTGGCATCGCCAGCAGCAGGTGGCGGCCAGCGAACGGTTCTTTGATCTGCTGCTGGCGAAATACGACCTGGTCATGGATGAGGAGGTGAAGTCGCTGATCGGCCCCCTGGTGGCGATGACGCCATGAGGCGGCTGTTGCTGTTGCTCCTGTTGTGCATGGCGCCGGCCCAGGCCCACGAGGTGCGTCCGGCCTACCTGGAATTGCACGAGGAGGGCAACGGCGAGTTCCGTGTGCTGTGGAAAACGCCCATGCGCGGCGAACTGCGGCTCTCGCTGGCGGTGGAATTTTCCGGTCAGACAGCATCCCCGAATGAGGTCACCACACGCCTGACGGGCGACGCGGCGGTCCAGACCTGGCGCTTGCGTGCCATCGAGCCATTGCGCGGGCAATCGCTACGCATAGCCGGGTTGGAGGCCACCATGACCGACGCGCTGGTGCGGGCTGAATTCAATGATGGTACCCGCTGGATCCAGCGGCTTACACCAGCGCATCCGTCGGCGATGATCCCACGGCAGGAAACCCGTGCTGCGGTGGCCGGTGTGTACCTCAAACTCGGCATGGAACACATCCTGCTCGGCATCGACCACCTGCTGTTTGTTCTCGCCTTGCTACTTATCACCCGTGGCGGCTGGAAACTGGTGAAGACGGTTACCGCCTTCACTGTGGCTCACAGCCTCACCCTGGGCCTGGCCGCGCTCGGTTTTGTGCTCGTCCCGCAGTTGCCCGTTGAGGCAGTGATCGCCCTGAGTATCGTGTTTGTCGCTGCGGAAATTCTGCGCGCGCGGGACGGGCAGCAGGGGATTGCCGTAAGCGCGCCGTGGATCGTCGCCTTCACCTTCGGCCTGCTGCACGGCTTTGGCTTCGCCGGTGCCTTGAATGAAATTGGCCTGCCGCAGGCGCATATTCCGCAGGCACTGTTGTTCTTCAATCTGGGCGTGGAGATTGGACAACTGCTGTTTGTCGCCGCCGTGCTGGCGCTGGTCGCGCTTGGGCGGCGAGTGAAGAGATCCCCGCCCCCTTGGGCGGGGTTGGTTCCGCCTTACGCCATCGGCAGCGTGGCGATGTTCTGGGTCATTCAGCGTGTCGCCGCGTTCTGAAGCAATTTTAGTGTTAAGGAGGCAAAAACATGAGGCCAAGTATTCTGCGTGACGGGATCTTTACTGGGCTTGTCGCGCTCGGTTTGACACTGCCGATATTGCCAGCCTTGGCACAGGATCTGGGGGCGATCGACAAGGAGAGCGTTGCGAAGGCATTCAAGCAGCCGGGCTACTCGCCGTACGCCGGGCGCAACTTCCCGACGCGCCCGTACTTCGGCGACACCCACCTGCACACCGCAATCTCACTGGACGCCGGTGCAGTCGGCGCGAACGTCGGACCCGAGGTGGCCTACCGCTTCGCCCGCGGCGAGGAAGTCACCACCTCCACCGGCCAGCCGGCAAAGTTGTCGCGTCCCCTGGACTTCCTGGTGGTCAGCGATCACGCCGAGGCCTTTGGCAGCATGGTGGCGATCGTCAAGGGCAACCCCACGCTGCTGGCTGATCCACAGATCAAGCAATGGTATGACAGCATCCAGCAGGGTGGCGACACGGCGGTCAAGGCGGCCTGGGAGATTATTGGCGCGCTCTCCGCCAACAAGCTGCCGAAGGCGATGACCGATCCGGCCTTCATCAGCTCGGTCTGGGAGTCCTACGCCAAGACCGCCGACCGCTTCAACGAGCCGGGCAAGTTCACCGCCTTCATCGGCTATGAGTGGACCAGCATGCCGGGTGGCGACAACCTGCACCGCAACGTTATCTTCCGCGACGGCGCGGACAAGGCCGTGCAGACACGACCGTTCTCGGCCAGCGATAGCGAGGATGTGGAAGATTTGTGGAAAGTGCTGGGCGCGTATGAAGAAAAGACCGGCGGCCGGGTGATCGCCATACCGCACAATAGCAACATCAGTAGCGGGCGCATGTTCGCACTGGCCGATTTCGTCGGCAATCCGCTGACGCGCAAATATGCCGAGGCGCGCGCCCGCTGGGAACCAGTGGTCGAGGTCACCCAGCAAAAGGGCGACAGCGAATCGCACAAGTTCCTGTCTCCCAACGACGAGTTCGCTGGCTACGAGGCCTGGGACAAGATGAACCTCGGCGGCACCAAGTTGCACCAGGACGCCTATTTCCAGTCCGAATACGCCCGCGCCGCCCTCAAGAACGGCCTCAAGCTGGAACAGCAGCTCGGCGTCAATCCGTTCAAGTTCGGCATGATCGGCAGTACCGATGCGCACACCGGCATCTCGGCGGTGGAGGAGGAAAACTTCTTCAGCAAGGCCCCGCCCTACGAGCCGGCCGCCGACCGCGCGAACCATACGTTCACAAAATCCGGCGACCAGAACGTCATGTCCTGGGAACTGGCCGCCTCCGGCTACGCTGCCGTGTGGGCCACCGAGAACACCCGCGAAGCGATCTGGGACGCGATGAAGCGCAAGGAAGTCTACGCCACCACCGGCTCGCGCATGATGGTGCGTTTCTTCGGTAGCTGGGACTTCGAGGCCGCCGATGCACACACGCGCAGCCCCGCTGTCGTCGGCTATACCAAGGGCGTACCCATGGGCGGTGACCTTCGGCCATCTCAGGAGTCCGCAGGCAAATCGCCCACCTTCCTCGTCGCTGCCTTACGAGACCCGATCGGCGCCAATCTCGATCGCATCCAGATCGTTAAGGGTTGGCTCGACACCAGGGGCGAGGTCCAGGAACAGGTCTATGACGTGGTCTGGGGCGACGCCGGCAAGCGCAAGCCCGGCAAGGACGGCAAGCTGCCGCCGGTGGGCAACACGGTGGATGTACGGAATGCCCTGTGGGCCAACACCATCGGCGATCCCGAACTGATTGCGGTGTGGAAGGACCCGGCATTTGATTCCAAGCAGAAGGCGTTCTACTACGCCCGCGTCATCGAAATCCCTACGCCGCGCTGGACCGCCTACGACGCCGAGTACTACGGCGTGAAGATGCCGAAGGAAGTTCCGATGACCACCCAGGAGCGCGCCTATACCTCGCCAATCTGGTACACGCCGTAGCGGCAAATCAACTATGGAAGGAAACATACCTCATGAGCGAAAAAATTCTCCGTAAGAACAAACTTCCCTGTGCGCTGATGGTCGGCATTCTCACGCTCAGTATGAGCCCGACGTCGCTTTCAGCCGAAAGCAGTCCGCCCGGTCTCGCCGCTCCAGATGAGGAACAGGCGGGGCGGGTACACTCCACCAAGCCGGTGTACTCACCTTACGCAGGGCGTAACTTTCCTACCCGTCCCTATTTTGGTGACACGCATTTGCATACCGCGTTTTCGATGGATGCCGGTGCCTTTGGCGCGCGCCTGGGTCCGCGGGATGCCTATCGCTTTGCGCGCGGGAACCAGGTTACCTCGAATACCGGCCAGCCGGTGAAACTGGCGCGCCCGCTGGACTTTCTGGTGGTTGCCGATCACTCCGACGGCATGGGGTTTTTCCCGCTGATCAACGGCGGTGCGCCCGAGATCATGGCCGATCCCCAAGGCCGCAAATGGCATGATTTGATCCATTCCGGCAAGGGCGCGGAGGCGGCCATCGATATCGTCACCAGCTTCGGCAAGGGCACGATCTCCAAGGCTATCATGCCGGTGCCGGGGACCAAGGCCTACCGTGGCGCCTGGCAGGAAACCATAGCGGCCGCGGAGGCGTTCAATGAGCCGGGCCGCTTTACGGCTTTTATCGGTTTTGAATGGACCTCGAATACCGGTGGCATGAATCTGCACCGCAATGTGATCTTCCGCGATAACGCCGACAAGGCCGGCCAGGTCGAACCCTACACCACGCAGAAACCCCTTGGCAGTGACAATCCCGTGGATCTCTGGAAATGGATGACGGCGTATGAAGCCAGGACCGGCGGTGATGTATTGGCCATCGCGCACAATGGCAATCTGAGTAATGGGACCATGTTTCCGGTGGTCGAGGCCTTCGGCAAAAAACTGGACCGCAGCTACGCCGAGGAACGCATGAAATGGGAGCGACTATATGAAGTAACCCAGACAAAGGGCGATGGCGAGGCCCACCCCTATCTGTCACCTAATGACGAGTTCGCCGACTTCGAGACCTGGGACAAGGGCAATCTAGATGGCAGCGCGGCCAAGAAAAAAGACATGCTCGAGTTCGAGTACGCACGCAGCGCGTTGAAAAATGGCCTGGAACTGGAACAGAAACTGGGCGTCAACCCTTACAAGTTCGGCCTCATCGGCAGCAGCGATGCGCACACCGGCCTGGCCGCGATGGAAGAGGAGAACTTTTTCGGCAAGACCGCACCGCAGGAACCTGGCCCGGAGCGCATGACCAAGGCATTCTTCGATAATCCGAAGACAGGTGTAAAGGTGATGGACTGGGAGGTATCGGCTTCCGGTTATGCCGCGGTATGGGCAACCGAAAACACGCGTGAGGCGCTCTGGGATGCGATGGAACGGCGCGAAACCTACGCCACCACCGGTTCGCGCATGGCCGTGCGCTTCTTCGGTGGTTTCGACTTTGAAGCTGCGGATGCCAATAATCGCCTGCCCGCCCAGATCGGCTATAGAAAGGGTGTGCCGATGGGCGGCGATATCAATGTCGCGCCCAAGGGCAAGGCGCCCACCTTCCTTGTCGCCGCGCTGAAAGACCCGATCGGTGCCAATCTCGACCGTATCCAGATCGTCAAGGGCTGGGTAGATAACAAAGGTAATGTCCAGGAACAGGTGTACGACGTGGTGTGGGGCGACGCCGACAAGCGCAAGCCCGGCGGCGACGGCAAGCTGCCGGCGGTGGGTAGTACCGTGGACATCGCCAATGCCACCTGGACCAATACTATCGGCGCCCCTGAACTGATCGCCGTATGGACGGATCCGGATTTTGATTCCAAGCAGAAGGCGTTCTACTACGCCCGCGTCATCGAAATTCCAACACCGCGCTGGACCGCCTATGACGCCAAGCGCTTCGGGGTCAAACCGCCGCTGGACACAACCATGATCTTGCAGGAGCGCGCCTACACCTCGCCGATCTGGTACACGCCGTGAGGAATGACTCCAGACGCTTTATGAGGTGCGGAGAAAACCTATTGCGACGGATAGGCAAACGGGTGGCAGCCTTGATCGCTCTCGCAATCAGTGCGCCGGGTGTCGCAACGGATTTGGTACGGGCAGCGCCGGAACCCCCAGCCGGCCGTATTCCGGCGCGATCTCACCGGTGCGGCGGTCTACTTTCTACACAACAACCGGTTCTACATCGATCTCAAATTCGATACCGGCACGATGGAGTTTGAGCGGCTTGCCGGCTTTTGAGTAACTATCCCCGGTGTTACCGGGGGCTACGTACTGTTATGGGGAGAAAAACCCTGCGGCCAACCTCAACGAAATGGAGTAATGATATGAAAAAGCAAAATGGCATTTTAATCGCAGTCAGTGTGGGGGTGTTGCTTGCCGTGACACCGCTGTTGACGCTTCAGGCAGCCGATGTGCAGCAAAAGCGTGAACTGCCCGCAGTACTGATGGGTACCGGTTCGACAGCCACCGCGACGGTCGAAGCCATCGATCACACCAGCCGTGCCGTTACCCTGCGCAACAAGAGCGGTGAGTCAATCAGCTTCGTGGCCGGTGAGGAAGTACGCAATCTGGCCCAGGTGGAGGTCGGCGATGTGGTGATGGTGGCATACAACGTGGGACTGGTCATGGCGCTGGCGCCAGCGAGCAGCGGTATCCAGGCACGCCGGGATACATTGGAGACCGGTCGCGCGGAACTTGGGCAGAAACCCGCCGGTATTGTCCGCAAAACGGTTGAAGTGACTGCCACCGTGCGCAATGTGGACATGGAGAACAGGACGGTCACGTTGCAGGGGCCAAAACGGACCCTGATTCTGCCGGTTGCCGAGGACATCGATCTGGGCAGTATCAAGGTAGGCGACCAGGTCGATGCAATGTACCGCGAATCACTGGCTATCAAGGTTGAGCCCGCGCAGGTCTCCGCGAAATAGCGCTCCCGCCATGGCGGGAGAGGGGCGGGCAAGGGGGTAACGAGGCCATCGTGCGCAATGATTCGACATTGTCGCCACACCCCTTGGTGGTATCAGGGTGATATGGATTGAAATTTGAAAGTAGCCTGAGTAACACAAGAGGAACTGTGATTATGTGTAACGAAATGAAAGTGAGCATGGGTAACAGGATCAAACAAACGTCGCCTGCGCTGGCGGCCCTATTTCTGGCGACAGCGGCTCTGCCCGCAACGGCGGCAGAAGAGGACACCTGGAAATTTGAGTTTACCCCCTATTTGTGGGCGGCGGGTCTTGATGCGGACGTTACCATTGCCAACCGATCGGCAGAGGTGGATGCGAGTTTCAGCGATATTCTCGACAACCTGGATATGACCGCCGCGTTCCTGGCTACTGCCCAATACAACTCATGGGTGACCTGGTTGCAGGTGGACTACCTTGATCTGAGCACGGATTTGTCCAGAGGCCCGGTAAGCGGATCCCTGGAGTCCGAGATGACCATGTCCACTTTCGGGTTTGGTTACCAGTTTCAGGGGTGGACACCAGGGCAGACATTCGATGTGCTGCTCGGGGTGCGCAACCTGAGGCTGGAGAACAAGCTGAAGCTGGACACCCTGGGTGACTTCAGTGGTGACCGGAATATTACCGACCCTGTGATCATTGTCAGGCCCAGTATCCAGCTTTCCGAACACTGGCGCTTCAACCCGACCCTGTCCTATGGTACCGGTGGCGATTCGGAACGCACCTATGAACTTCAGCCCCAGTTTCAGTATCAGGCGTGGAAGAACGGGGCGTTTCGTTTTGGCTACCGCAAAGTGGATTATGACATCGAGTCCAATAGCGGCAATACCTTTGACGGCGCCTTTGAAGGGCCGTTTATTGGTTTCGGCATGACATTTGGCAGTGCCCCCAAATCTGCGGTTACGGCGCTGCCTGAAGCAGTTCCTGCTCCGCTATCTGCCCCCATTGCTGCGCCGCCTCGTGATGCGGATGGCGATGGCGTGCCCGATGGCAAGGACCAGTGCCCCAATACTCCCAGGGGTGAGCAAGTCGATACCATTGGCTGCGGTTTTGATATCCGGGTCGAGGCGTGGTTTGCTTCGGACTCGACTGTCATCCAGCCGGAATCCTACGGCGAGCTTGACCGCGCCGTTGATCTGCTCAAGCGCGTGCCAACCATGCATGGCGTGATCGAAGGTCACACGGACTCAACTGCCAGTGATGCCTATAACCAGGCGCTATCCGAGCGCCGGGCTGTCGCGGTTTCCAACTATCTGGTGGAGCAGGGTATTGACGCATCGCGGGTGCCGGCAAGGGGTTATGGTGAATCTCAGCCCATTGCTGACAACGCCACACCCGAGGGCCGTGCCCAGAATCGCCGAGTGGTGCTGCGCCGTTCGGATACGATGAACTAGAGCCGGTTCACACATGGC
>NZ_JBFHQR010000066.1:0-12104 GCF_041592135.1 Porticoccus sp.
CGAGATCGAGCGCGTGCTGTACTTTGAATCCTTTGTGGTGACCGACCCCGGTATGACCACACTGGAGCGCGGTCAGCTGTTGAACGATGACGAATACTTCCAGGCGATGGAAGACTTCGGTGACGATTTTGAAGCGATGATGGGTGCCGAGGGTATCCAGAAGCTGATGAAGAGCCTGGACTTGGAACACGAGATCGCGACCATTCGGGAAGAAATTCCCAACACCCGTTCCGAGACCAAGATCAAAAAACTGTCCAAGCGGCTGAAATTGCTGGAAGCCTTCCTCAACTCTGGCAACAAGCCGGAGTGGATGGTGCTGGAGGCGTTGCCGGTGTTGCCGCCGGACCTGCGTCCGCTGGTGCCTCTGGATGGCGGCCGTTTCGCCACCTCCGACCTGAACGATCTGTATCGCCGGGTGATCAACCGCAACAACCGCCTGAAGCGTCTGCTGGAGCTGAATGCGCCCGACATTATCGTGCGCAACGAGAAGCGCATGTTGCAGGAATCGGTGGATGCGCTGCTGGATAACGGCCGCCGCGGCCGGGCCATTACCGGCTCCAACAAGCGTCCGCTGAAATCCCTGGCCGATATGATCAAGGGTAAACAGGGTCGCTTCCGCCAAAACCTGCTCGGCAAGCGCGTCGACTACTCCGGTCGTTCCGTGATCGTGGTGGGTCCGACCCTGCGCCTGCACCAGTGCGGTCTGCCCAAACGTATGGCGCTGGAGCTGTTCAAGCCGTTCATCTTCTCCAAGCTGGAGCTGCGCGGTCTGGCGACTACCATCAAGGCGGCCAAGAAAATGGTGGAACGCGAAGAACCCGTCGTCTGGGATATCCTGGATGATGTGATTCGCGAACACCCGGTGCTGTTGAACCGTGCACCGACCCTGCACCGTTTGGGTATCCAGGCGTTCGAGCCGGTGCTGATTGAAGGCAAGGCGATCCAGCTGCACCCGTTGGTGTGTGCGGCCTATAACGCGGACTTCGACGGCGACCAGATGGCGGTACACGTACCGCTGACCCTGGAGGCCCAGCTCGAGTCCCGGGCGCTGATGATGTCCACCAACAACATCCTCTCTCCCGCCAACGGCGAACCGATCATCGTACCGTCCCAGGACGTGGTACTGGGGCTCTATTACATGACCCGCGATCGCGTCAATGCCCAGGGCGAGGGCCGTGTCTACGCCAACTTGCAGGAGGTGTCCCGCGCCTACTTCGGCAAACAGGCACACCTGCAGTCCAAGGCCAAGGTGCGCATCCGCGAAGTGACCTTCAATGAAGAGGGCGAGCGCCTCGATCGCACCTTCCTGGTGGACACCACTGTGGGGCGTGCCCTGTTGTGGGAAATCGTGCCGGAGGGTTTGCCCTTCGAGCTGGTCAACCAGCCGATGACCAAGAAAGCCATCTCCCGCATCATCAACCGCTGTTATCGCGATGTCGGCTTGAAGGCGACCGTGATTTTTGCCGACCAATTGATGTATACCGGTTTTGATTTCTCCACGAAGTCCGGCGTGTCCATTGGTGTCAACGATTTCACCATTCCCGAGGCCAAGGCGGAGATTATTTCCCGCGCCGAAGCCGAGGTGATGGAAATCGAGAGCCAGTTTGCCTCCGGCCTGGTTACCCAGGGTGAGAAATACAACAAGGTGATCGATATCTGGTCCCGTGCCAACGACCAGGTGGCTAAGGCCATGATGGAGGTGATCAGTACCGAGCCAGTGATTAATAGTGATGGTGAAGAAGAGAATCAACCCTCATTTAACTCCGTCTTTATTATGGCCGACTCTGGTGCGCGGGGTTCTCCTGCACAGATTCGTCAGCTGGCCGGTATGCGCGGCCTGATGGCGCGTCCGGATGGCTCCATTATTGAGACGCCGATTACCGCAAACTTCCGTGAAGGTTTGAACGTACTCCAGTACTTCATCTCCACCCACGGTGCGCGCAAAGGTCTGGCGGATACCGCACTGAAAACGGCCAACTCCGGTTACCTGACCCGCCGTCTGGTGGATGTGTCCCAGGATCTGGTGGTGGTCGAACAGGATTGTGGCACCGACCAAGGTCTGCTGATGACCCCGGTTATCGAAGGTGGTGACATCATCGAATCCCTGGGTGACCGCATCCTCGGTCGTGTGGTGGCTGCCGATGTGATTCAGCCCGGTGGCAAGGACATCGCCGTGGAAGCCGGCACCATGATCGATGAGAAGTGGGTCGAGCGCATTGAAGCCATGGGTATTGATGAGCTGATCGTCCGCTCGCCGATCACCTGTGAAACCCGCTTTGGTATCTGTTCCGAGTGCTACGGTCGCGACCTGGCCCGCGGCCATATGGTCAATGCAGGTGAAGCCATCGGCGTGATCGCAGCCCAGTCCATCGGTGAGCCGGGAACCCAGCTGACCATGCGGACCTTCCACATCGGCGGTGCGGCATCCCGTGCCTCTGCCGTGGACAGTATCCAGGTGAAGATGAGCGGCACGGTGCGGCTGGTCAACATCAAGGTGGTCGAGCGTCAAAACGGCGAGTTGGTGGCGGTATCCCGCTCCGGCGAGTTGGCCCTGGCAGACGAGAACGGTCGCGAGCGCGAACGCTACAAACTGCCCTACGGTGCCACTATCAAAGTCAAGGAAGGTGCCAAGGTTCAGGCGGGCGACGTGGTCGCCAACTGGGATCCGCACACCCACCCGATCATTACCGAGGTGGCCGGTCAAATCGCCTTCTCTGGCATGGAAGAAGGCCTCAGTACCCGGATGCAGACGGATGAGCTGACCGGTCTGTCCAGCATTTCGGTGCTCGATCCCAACGAGCGGCCCTCCGCTGGTAAGGAATTGAAGCCGATGGTGACCCTGCTGGATGACAAGGGCAAAGAGCAGACTTTCCCGAGTTCTACGGTGCCGGCCCACTATATGTTGCCTACCAATGCCATTCTGAGTATCAACAATGGCGACCGGGTCGGTGCGGGTGACGTAATTGCCCGTATTCCCCAGGAAGGTTCCAAGACCCGGGACATCACCGGTGGTCTGCCGCGGGTCGCCGACCTGTTTGAGGCGCGTCGACCGAAAGATCCGGCAATCCTGGCGGAAATTACCGGTGCCGTCAGCTTCGGCAAGGAAACCAAGGGCAAGCGCCGTTTGGTGATTACACCTAACGATGGCAACGAACAGTACGAAGACCTGATCCCCAAATGGCGTCAGCTGGGCGTGTTCGAAGGTGAACATGTCGAGAAGGGTGAAGTGATTGCCGACGGTCCGGCCAACCCCCACGATATCCTGCGTCTGCAGGGTGTGGATTCACTGGCCAAGTACATCGTCAACGAGATCCAGGACGTCTATCGCCTGCAGGGTGTGAAGATCAACGATAAACACATCGAGGTTATCTGCCGCCAGATGCTGCGCAAAGTTGAGATCATCGATATGGGTGAATCCTCCTTTGTGAAGGGCGAACAGGTGGAATACAACCGCGTTCTGGAAGAAAACGAAGCGCTCTACAAGGAAGGGAAAACCCCGGCCAAGTTCGAGCGTCTGTTGCTGGGTATCACCAAGGCTTCACTGGCCACCGACAGCTTTGTCTCCGCGGCCTCCTTCCAGGAGACCACCCGGGTGCTGACCGAAGCCTCGGTAACCGGTAAGTCCGACAGCCTCCGCGGCCTGAAGGAAAACGTGGTGGTTGGTCGTTTGATTCCGGCGGGTACTGGCTTGACCTATCACAGCCAGCGTCGCAAGGCGCGCGAAGCGGTGGCGGAGACCAGTGTCAGTGCACTGGATATCGAAGCGGCATTGAGCGAAGCGCTGAACTCTGGCGACGAGTAATAAAAAGAGCACGGCGGCCCGTTTTGGGCCGCTTGACTCAAGGTGGCGCTATCTTTAGAATGCCGCCTCCCTAAAGTGGGGTCCGCCTGCGCGGGTCTCTTTTATTGGAGCCTTCAATGGGAAGGCGTTTTTTTAATCTGGAGTTATTGAATGGCAACGATCAACCAGTTGGTTCGTAAGCCGAGAAAACGCAAAGTTGTTAAGAGCGATGTGCCCGCTCTGCAGTCTTGTCCTCAGCGTCGTGGTGTTTGTACCCGTGTGTACACCACCACTCCGAAGAAGCCGAACTCCGCACTGCGTAAAGTGTGTCGTGTTCGTTTGACCAACGGTTACGAGGTTACCTCGTATATCGGTGGTGAGGGTCACAACCTGCAGGAACACAGTGTGGTACTGATTCGCGGTGGTCGTGTTAAGGATTTGCCGGGTGTGCGTTATCACACCGTGCGCGGCAGCCTGGATACCGCCGGCGTGAACAAGCGCAGACAGCGTCGTTCCAAGTATGGAGCCAAGCGTCCCAAATAAGGGACCACTTTGTGTCGGTCAGAACCGAGTAAGGCCGGGTGCGCTAGCCGCAGTGTGATCAATCCCGGACAACCCTGAAGAGAAGAGCAAGATTATGCCTAGAAGAAGAGTTGTCGCTAAGCGCGAAATTCTGCCAGATCCAAAATTTGGCAATGTCACGCTGGCAAAATTTATGAACCACGTGATGGTGAGCGGTAAAAAATCCGTCGCCGAGCGCATCGTTTACGGTGCCCTTAACCTGGTTGAATCCCGCCTCAAGGAAAATCCGGTCGCTGCGTTTGAAACAGCGCTGGATAACATCGCCCCGATGGTGGAAGTAAAATCCCGCCGCGTCGGTGGTGCCACCTATCAGGTGCCGGTAGAGGTTCGCCCCTCACGCCGCGCCGCGCTGGCGATGCGCTGGATGGTGGATTACGCGCGCAACCGCGGTGAGAAATCCATGTCCCAGCGTCTGGCAGGTGAAATCATTGACGCCTACCAAAACAAGGGTGGGGCAGTGAAGAAACGTGAAGACGTCCACCGTATGGCGGAAGCCAACAAGGCGTTCTCACACTTCCGATTCTGATTTCGCTATCGGAACCTTAACGATTCCCAGAAGGGTAGCTGTCTGCAGCTACCCTTTTGTGGTTTTAAAGATGAATTGCTGTGGGGGAAAGACTTGTGGCGCGTAAGACACCTATTGCCCGTTACCGCAATATTGGCATCTGTGCTCATGTGGATGCGGGTAAGACTACCACTACCGAGCGCGTACTGTTCTACACCGGCCTTTCCCACAAGATTGGTGAGGTGCACGACGGCGCGGCCACCATGGACTGGATGGAGCAGGAGCAGGAGCGAGGCATCACCATCACCTCGGCTGCGACCACCTGTTTCTGGTCGGGCATGCAGCAGCAATTCCCCCAGCATCGCATCAATATTATCGATACTCCCGGACACGTGGACTTCACCATTGAGGTGGAGCGCTCCCTGCGCGTCCTCGATGGGGCCGTGGTGGTCCTGTGTGGTTCTTCAGGGGTGCAGCCACAGACCGAAACGGTGTGGCGGCAGGCCAACAAGTACCATGTGCCGCGCCTGGTGTTCGTCAACAAGATGGACCGCGCCGGCGCCGATTTCATGAAAGTGGTCGAGCAGCTGAAAAAGCGCCTGGGTGCCAGCCCGGTGCCGCTGCAGATGACCATTGGCTCGGAGGAACACTTCCGGGGCGTGGTCGATCTGGTGAAGATGAAGGCCATCCTGTGGAATGAGGCAGACCAGGGGATGACCTTCGAGTATGCCGAGATTCCGGAAGACCTTGTCGATCAGTGCGAAGAGATGCGCGAGTTCATGGTCGAGGCGGCAGCGGAAGCCAACGAGGAATTGATGGACAAGTACCTCGAGGACGGCGAACTGAGCGAGGACGAAATCAAGCAGGGGCTGCGCTTGCGCACCCTGGCCAATGAAATTGTTCCCGTACTGGGTGGCTCCGCCTTCAAGAACAAGGGCGTGCAGGCGGTGCTCGACGCCGTCATTGAATACCTGCCGGCCCCCACCGAGGTGAAGGCGATCGACGGGGTCCTCGCCGACGGTGAAACACACGACACCCGGGCGGCCGACGACGCCGCACCTTTTGCGGCGCTGGCCTTCAAGATTGCCACGGACCCCTTCGTGGGCACGCTGACCTTCTTCCGGGTGTATTCCGGTACCCTGAATTCCGGCGATATGGTCTACAACCCCGTCAAGGGCAAGAAAGAACGCATTGGTCGCATGGTGCAGATGCACGCCAACAACCGGGAAGAAATCAAGGAAGTGCTGGCAGGCGACATCGCAGCGGGGATTGGCCTGAAGGATGTCACCACCGGGGATACCCTCTGTGACATCAATAAGGTGATTACCCTGGAGCGCATGGAGTTCCCCGAACCGGTGATCTCCGTGGCCGTGGAGCCGAGATCCAAGGTCGACCAGGAAAAAATGGGTATTGCCCTCGGCAAACTGGCGCAGGAAGACCCTTCTTTCCGGGTGCGGACGGACGAGGAAAGCGGTCAGACCATTATTTCCGGCATGGGCGAGCTGCATCTGGATATTCTGGTTGAGCGCATGCGCCGGGAATTCAGTGTCGAGGCCAATATCGGCAAGCCGCAGGTGGCCTATCGCGAAGCGATTCGCAACACCTGTGAAATTGAAGGCAAGTTTGTGCGCCAATCCGGCGGTCGCGGCCAGTATGGTCACATCTGGATCAGGTTTGAGCCGGGCCAGGACGAGAACGCCGAGGGGCTGGAGTTTGTCAATGAAATCGTTGGCGGCACCGTGCCCAAAGAATATATTCCGGCAGTGGCCAAGGGTATTGAAGAGCAGATGCAGAATGGCGTGCTGGCGGGCTACCCGCTGCTCGGCTTGAAGGCAACGGCTTTCGACGGCTCGTACCACGATGTGGATTCATCGGAAATGGCCTTCAAGATTGCCGCCTCCATGGCCACCAAGCAATTGGCCAATAAGGGTGGTGCCGTACTGCTTGAACCCCTGATGAAGGTGGAAGTGGTTACCCCGGAAGAAAATATGGGTGATGTGGTGGGCGACCTGAACCGTCGCCGCGGCATGATTCTGGGTATGGATGAAAGTGTTTCCGGCAAAGTAATCAATGCCGAGGTGCCTCTGGCGGAAATGTTTGGTTATGCCACCGACCTGCGCTCCGCCACCCAGGGGCGCGCGACCTTCACCATGGAATTTGAGAAATATTCTGAGGCGCCGCGCAATATCGCGGATGAAATTGTCGCCAAGAACATGCGTTGATATTCCGAATTTTTAAAAGCTTATCTTTGAGAGGATCTGGACATGGCAAAAGAAAAGTTTGAACGTAAGAAGCCCCACGTCAACGTGGGTACCATTGGTCACGTTGACCACGGTAAAACCACACTGACTGCGGCGCTGACCCGCGTGTGTGCGGAGACCTGGGGCGGCAGTGCGGTAGCCTTTGACGGTATCGACAATGCCCCGGAAGAGCGTGAGCGTGGTATTACCATCGCTACCTCCCACGTGGAATACGATTCCCCGACCCGTCACTACGCCCACGTTGACTGCCCCGGCCACGCCGACTATGTGAAAAACATGATCACCGGTGCTGCCCAGATGGACGGCGCGATCCTGGTCTGTGGTGCGACGGATGGCCCGATGCCGCAAACCCGCGAGCACATCCTGCTGTCTCGCCAGGTTGGCGTTCCTTTTGTTGTGGTCTTCCTGAACAAAGCAGACCTGCTGGCTGAAGACTGCGGCGGTGTGGGTTCAGAAGAATACAACGAGATGATCGAACTGGTGGAAATGGAGCTGCGTGAGCTGCTGGATACCTACGACTTCCCGGGTGACGATACCCCCATCATCGCCGGTTCCGCCCTGATGGCGCTGAATGGCCAAGATGATAATGAGCTGGGCACCACTGCCGTGCGCAAGCTGGTAGAAGCGCTGGATTCTTATATCCCTGAGCCGGAGCGCGCCATCGACCTGCCGTTCCTGATGCCGATCGAAGACGTGTTCTCCATCTCTGGTCGCGGTACCGTAGTAACCGGTCGTGTGGAGCGCGGCATCGTCAAAGTGGGCGAGTCCATTGAGATTGTCGGTATTCGCGATACCCAGACCACCACCTGTACCGGTGTGGAAATGTTCCGCAAGCTGCTGGACGAAGGCCGCGCCGGTGAGAACGTGGGCGTACTGCTGCGCGGCACCAAGCGCGACGACGTCGAGCGCGGCCAGGTGCTGTGTAAGCCGGGCTCCATCAAGCCGCACACCAAGTTCGAAGCTGAAGTTTACGTGCTGTCCAAAGATGAAGGTGGTCGTCACACGCCGTTCTTCAAGGGCTATCGTCCGCAGTTCTACTTCCGCACCACCGACGTCACTGGCGCCTGTGAGCTGCCGGAAGGGGTTGAGATGGTGATGCCGGGTGACAACGTGCAGATGGAAGTGACGTTGATTGCGCCGATTGCGATGGAAGAGGGTCTGCGCTTTGCGATCCGCGAAGGCGGCCGCACCGTGGGCGCTGGCGTGGTAGCCAAAATCATCGAGTAAATCGTGATTGCGTTATCGCCATGAAAAAGGCCGCTCTTCGGAGCGGCCTTTTTTGTGGCTGGTGTTCTTTATAACAGGGAACAAAAGAAGCCCGGTAATTGCTTACCGGGCTTTTTAATGGGAAGTTGCCGAGAATTATTTCTTGGCTTCTTCTTTCCTGGCTTTCGCCTCCGCGATGACCTTTTCAGCAATTTGCTGGGGGCAGGGCAGGTAGTGCGAGAACTCCATGGAGAACTGACCGCGGCCAGATGTCATGGTGCGCAGGTGGCCGATGTAACCGAACATTTCTGACAGCGGCACGTCGGCCTTGACGCGAACACCGGTGGCACCGGGCTCCTGGTCCTTGATCATGCCGCGACGGCGGTTGAGGTCGCCGATCACGTCACCCACGTGGTCTTCGGGGGTGAATACGTCCACTTTCATGATCGGTTCCAGCAACTGCGGGCCCGCTTTCGGCATGGATTGTCGGTAGGCGCCCTTGGCGGCAATTTCGAAGGCGATGGCCGAGGAGTCCACGGCGTGGAAGGCGCCGTCGAACAGATCCACTTCGACGTCGAGCATCGGGTAGCCGGCCAGCGGGCCTTCCATCATCATCGACTTGAAGCCCTTTTCGATGGCGGGGAAGAATTCCTTCGGCACATTGCCGCCCACCACGGAGGAGGTGAAGGTGAAGCCGGAGCCCACTTCGCCGGGGCGGATGCGGTAGTCGATCTTGCCGTACTGACCGGAGCCGCCGGACTGTTTCTTGTGGGTGTAGCTGTCTTCGATCGGCTGGGTGATCGTTTCGCGATAGGCCACCTGTGGTTTGCCCACGATAAGCTCCACCCCGTAGGTGCGCTTGAGGATATCCACCTTGATGTCCAGGTGCAGTTCGCCCATGCCCTTGAGAATGGTCTCGCCGGAGTCTTCGTCGGTTTCCACCTGGAACGAGGGGTCTTCGGCCACCAACTTGCCGATGGCGATACCCATTTTCTCGGCGCCGGCCTTTTCCTTGGGCTTGACGGCAATGGAAATCACCGGCTCCGGGAACACCATGGCTTCCAGTGTGCAAGGGTGGTCGGTATCGCAAAGGGTGTGGCCGGTCTTGACATTTTTCATGCCGATTACGGCGATAATGTCACCTGCCTGGGCGCGCTCAAGCTCGTTGCGGTCATTGGCGTGCATTTCCACCATGCGGCCGATACGCTCGGTTTTGCCAGTGGCTGAGTTAAGCACGGTCATGCCCTTTTCCAGCACACCGGAATAGATGCGAACAAAGGTCAGTGCACCAAAGCGGTCATCCATAATTTTGAAGGCCAGCGCGCGGAAGGGCTCTTCGATAGACACAATGGCTTTTTCGCCAGTGGGGTTGCCCTCTTCGTCGGTCAGATCCTGCGGGTCAACTTCGGTGGGGCTGGGCAGGTAGTCAACCACGGCGTCCAGCACCAATTGCATGCCCTTATTCTTGAAGGCGGAGCCGCAAAGAGTGGGGAAGAAGTCCAGCTTGATAGTGCCTTTGCGGATGCAGCGCTTGAGGTCTTCGATGGAGGGTTCTTCACCTTCCATGTAGGCCATCATCAGGTCATCGTCCTGCTCGACTGCCGTCTCCACCAGTTCCTGGTGATACTGCTCGACTTCGTCAACCATGTCCGCGGGGACATCCGTCACTTCGTAGTTTTCCGGCAGGCCGGTATCGTCCCAGATATAGGCTTTCTTGGTGAGGACGTCGACTACGCCTTTGAATTCGTCTTCGCGACCGATGGGCAGGGTCATCACCAGCGGATTGGCGCCCAGAACCTTTTTGATCTGACCGACGACGCGCAGGAAATCGGCGCCCATGCGGTCCAGTTTGTTGACGAAGATGATCCGGGCGACTTCGGATTCGTTGGCATAGCGCCAGTTGGTTTCGGACTGGGGCTCTACACCGCCGGAGCCACAGAATACGCCGACGCCGCCATCCAGTACTTTCAGTGAGCGGTAAACCTCAACGGTAAAGTCGACGTGCCCGGGGGTGTCGATGATGTTGAAGCGATGGTCTTTCCAGAAGCAGGTAGTCGCCGCGGATTGAATGGTAATACCGCGTTCCTGTTCCTGCGCCATGAAGTCGGTAGTGGCGGCGCCATCATGAACCTCTCCGGTCTTATGGATTTTGCCGGTCAGTTTGAGAATACGTTCTGTGGTCGTGGTCTTGCCCGCATCTACGTGGGCGAAGATGCCGATGTTTCTGTATTGGGATAAGTCAGTCATTTTAATGCTCGATATCAATGGGCCTATAAAACGCGCGCGATTATACCGAAATAAAGAGAAATATGAGAGGGAAAGTCGCGAGCGGGTAGAAAAAGACAAAAATTTTGCCCGCTAATGGCGCGAGCGAGCGTTGACAGCGACAAAATGCCGTATAAGATTGCCCGCTGTGCGAATTTTGCTGGCAGGTTCCTGGCGATGCGGGAAAGTGGTGGCCAGCGAGCTTAACCAACCTTTACGTTTAGGGGCATCCCAGTGGCAAAAGAAAAGTTTGAACGGAACAAACCCCACGTCAACGTGGGCACCATCGGTCACGTTGACCACGGCAAAACCACGCTGACCGCGGCGCTGACCCGCGTGTGTGCGGAAACCTGGGGCGGCAGTGCGGTAGCCTTTGACGGTATCGACAATGCACCGGAGGAGCGCGAGCGCGGCATTACCATCGCCACCTCCCACGTGGAATATGATTCACCGGTCCGACACTACGCCCACGTCGACTGCCCCGGCCACGCCGACTACGTCAAAAACATGATCACCGGTGCCGCCCAGATGGACGGTGCTATTCTGGTGTGCTCCGCCGCGGACGGCCCGATGCCGCAAACCCGCGAGCATATCCTGTTGTCCCGCCAGGTAGGGGTTCCCTATATCGTGGTGTTCATGAACAAGGCGGATATGGTCGATGACGCAGAGCTGTTGGAGCTGGTCGAAATGGAGGTTCGCGAACTTCTGGATCAGTACGACTTTCCGGGTGACGATACCCCGATCATTGTCGGTTCCGCGCTGATGGCGCTGAACGGCGAAGATGACAACGAAATGGGTACCACGGCGGTGAAGAAACTGGTGGAAACCCTGGACGAATACATTCCGGAGCCGGAGCGCGCCATCGACCTGCCGTTCCTGATGCCGATCGAAGACGTGTTCTCCATCTCTGGTCGCGGTACCGTAGTAACCGGTCGTGTAGAGCGTGGCATTGTCAAAGTGGGCGAGTCCATTGAGATTGTGGGTATTCGCGATACCCAGACCACCACCTGTACCGGTGTGGAAATGTTCCGCAAGCTGCTGGACGAAGGCCGTGCTGGTGAGAACGTGGGCGTACTGCTGCGCGGCACCAAGCGCGACGACGTAGAGCGTGGACAGGTTCTGTGTAAGCCGGGCAGCATCAAGCCCCACACCAAGTTCGAGGCGGAGATCTATGTGCTGTCCAAAGATGAAGGCGGACGCCACACGCCGTTTTTTAATGGCTACCGCCCGCAGTTTTACTTCCGCACCACCGACGTGACTGGCGCCTGTGAGCTGGCGGAAGGGGTTGAGATGGTGATGCCGGGTGACAACGTGCAGATGGAAGTGACCCTGATTGCGCCGATTGCGATGGAGGAGGGGCTGCGCTTTGCGATCCGCGAAGGCGGTCGCACCGTGGGCGCTGGCGTGGTCGCGAAAATTATTGAATAAAGCGCTATCTTTTTAAGCTGGAAGGGGGCTCAATGGGCCCCCTTTTCATCGCTCTGGCGGGCCTCTTTGGCGGCCG
>NZ_JBFHQR010000067.1:0-12007 GCF_041592135.1 Porticoccus sp.
AGTGCCTGCTCGGAGCGGAAATTGCTCGCCAGCATTGGCAGATCCCGGATCACCAGCCCTGCGGCCCAGATGCGACCGGACTCTTCGTCCTCGGTGTTGACACCGGTATTGCCGATATGGGGATAGGTCAGGGTAACGATCTGGCGCGCGTAGGAGGGATCAGTGAGGATTTCCTGATAGCCGGTCAACGCCGTATTGAATACCACTTCACCACTGGAGAGACCTTCTGCACCTATGGCAATGCCCTCGAAAACAGTGCCATCCTCGAGCGCGAGAATGGCGGACCGATGGCTATCGGTATTCAATGCAACCTCCTCAACCGTATAGGGGATAAAACTTGTTACAACCCGCCCTGCTGGCCACTTTCTGGCCGCCGGGCCTGCCAACTTCGGGCTGTAAAAAAGCGAGATGAAACCGTACGTCTCACCTCGCTTTCGAATTCTTCAACCGCGTCTCCCACCCATATTTTCAGGGCTTGTGCAGGACTTTCTCTAACAGCGGAAACTAACGGCGCATTCTAGGGGAAGCGCCCCAATCTGTCCAGCCGATATGCGCCGGATGGCAGGAAAAAATCCGGGCGCATCAGGCACTTTGCAGGGGTTTGCGGGTTAGCGCAGACCCAACACATCCTGCATGTCGTAGAGACCCTGTTCACGCCCCTTCAGCCAGGCCGCGGCGCGCACGGCCCCACGGGCAAAGGACATGCGACTGGAGGCCTTGTGGGTAATCTCCACCCGCTCGCCCTCGGCGGCAAACATCACGGTGTGATCGCCGACGATATCCCCGGCGCGCACGGTGGCGAAGCCGATGGTCTGGCGATCCCGGGCGCCGGTCTGGCCCTCGCGACCGTAGACCGCCACATCGCGCAGATCCCGGCCGAGGGTTTGCGCCACCACTTCGCCCATGCTGAGCGCGGTACCGGAGGGCGCATCCACCTTGTGGCGGTGATGGGCCTCGTAGATCTCGATATCCACATCGTCGCCCAACACCTTCGCCGCCATTTCCAGCAACTTGAAGCACAGATTCACGCCGGTGCTGAAATTGGAGGCCATGCACAGCCCGGTGCGCTCGGCAACCGACAGCAACTGGCTTTTCTGCTCGGGGGTGAAACCGGTGGTACCCACCACCAGTTGCTTGCCCGCCGCACCGCAGGCCTCGGCATTGGTCAGGGTCGCCTGGGGCGCTGTGAAATCAATCAGTACATCGAACTGGTCGAGCACCTGGCTGATATCGCCGACCACCGCGACGCCGAGCTTGCCGATACCGGCCAGTTCACCGGCGTCGACGCCAATCAGCGAGCTTTCCGGCCGTTCTATAGCGACCGTCAGCCGGGTTTCGGGGTTCAGGGAAACCGCCTCGATGAGGGTCTTGCCCATACGGCCAGCCGCACCGGTCACAGCAATTCTGGTCATAGCTTATTCTCGTTGTTGTCGGGAGATGGTCGCACCCGCTTAAAGGGCGAAACCATCAAAGAATTTTTTCACACCCTCAAACCAGGAGGCTTTGCGGGGAGAATGCTTGCCGCCCTCCAGGCTCTCCTGCAATTTTTGCAGCAATTCCTTTTGCTCGGCACTGAGGTTGATCGGCGTCTCCAGGATGACACGGCACAGCAGGTCGCCCTGACCGCCGCCGCGCACGCTGGTCACACCCTTGCCGCGCAGCCGGAACAGCCGGCCGGTCTGGGTTTCCGCCGGGATCTTCAGTTTTACCCGGCCATCCAGGGTCGGCACTTCAATTTCACCCCCGAGGGTGGCATCGACGATGCTGATCGGCACCTCGCAGTACAGGTCCCGCCCCTCCCGCTGGAACAGCGCGTGCTCGCGCACCCGCACCTGCACATACAAATCGCCGGGCGGGCCGCCTTCCGGCCCCGCTTCGCCCTCGCCCGCCAGACGGATGCGGTCGCCGGTGTCGACCCCCGCCGGCACTTTCACCGACAGGGTTTTGGTTTCGTGGATACGCCCCTGACCGTGGCAGGTGCCACAGGGATCGGTGATCACCTGACCGCGGCCGCGACATTTCGGACAGGTCTGCTGCACCGCAATAAAGCCTTGCGACATGCGTACCTGACCGTGCCCGCCACAAGTGGGACAGGTGGTGGGGGAACTGCCCCGCTTGGCACCGGAGCCATCACAGACACGACAGGACGCCAGCGTCGGCACCTTGATCTGGATGGTTTTGCCCCGCACCGCCTCTTCGAGGTCCAGGTCCAGGTCATAGCGCAGATCGGAACCGCGCCGCGGGCCACCGCGCCCGCGTCCGCCGGTACCCCCAAAGATGTCGCCGAACACGTCGCCGAAAATATCGCCAAAGCCGCCAAAGCCCGGTCCACCCTGACCGCCGCCAAATCCGGCATTGGGGTCTACACCGGCGTGACCATACTGGTCGTAGGCCACCTTCTTCTCTTTGTCGGAGAGTACTTCGTAAGCCTCGGTGGCCTCCTTGAAGACATCTTCTGCATCCTTGTTGTCGGGGTTGCGATCGGGGTGGTTTTTCATCGCAATCCGGCGGTAGGCCTTTTTAATCTCCTCCGCAGAAGCATTCTTGGCTACACCGAGAATTTCGTAGTAATCGCGTTTGGCCATGGCGTATCAACTTCTATAGTCAGGTTGGCGGCCCGAAGGCAGCATAAAATTTCCCGCTGCGCCGACAAATCCGCATCTGTCAGACACAGCAAGGCGCGGACTCAATCCGCGCCTGCGTCCGGCTGTGGAAGCCGGGGACAACAAACCGGTCGTGAGACCTTACTTGTTGTCTTCCTTCACTTCCTCAAACTCGGCGTCGAGCGCATCATCCTGGGAGCCCTCCGCGGCGGCAGCTCCCGCTTCCGCCTGGCCCTCTGCCGCCTGCTCGGCGTACAGCTTCTGGGCAAGGTTGGCCGAGGCTTCGGACAGCTTGTTGGCCGCGGCATCAATGGCTTCCCTGTCATCGCCCTTGACCGCCTCATTCACATCCTTGATCGCCGCCTCAATGGCTTCCTTCTCTTCGGCAGTGGCCTTGTCGCCGGCTTCGTCGAGGGTTTTCCTGGCGGCGTGAGCCAGGCCGTCGGCGGCATTGCGCGCGTGAGCCAGCTCTTCAAACTTCTTGTCCTCGGCCGCATTGGCCTCGGCATCCTTGACCATTTTTTCGACTTCCTCGTCGGAGAGACCGGAGGACGCCTTGATCACAATGGATTGCTCCTTGCCGGTCGCCTTGTCCTTGGCACTCACGTTGAGAATACCGTTGGCATCGATATCGAAGGTCACCTCGATCTGCGGCATGCCGCGGGGTGCCGGCGGGATATCCGCCAGGTCAAAACGGCCCAGGGATTTGTTGCCAGCCGCCTGTTTGCGCTCGCCCTGCACCACGTGCACGGTGACGGCGGTCTGGTTGTCATCGGCGGTGGAGAAGATCTGCGATTTCTTGGTGGGAATGGTGGTGTTCTTCTCGATCAGCGGGGTGGCCACGCCGCCCATGGTTTCGATACCCAGGGTCAGCGGGGTCACGTCCAGCAGCAGTACATCTTTCACGTGGCCGGACAGCACCGCCGCCTGAATGGCCGCACCCACGGCAACCGCTTCATCGGGGTTGACGTCCTTGCGCGGCTCCTTGCCGAAGAACTCGGAGACGTATTTCTGCACCAGCGGCATGCGGGTCTGACCGCCCACCAGAATAATGTCGTCAATCTCGGAGGCGGATTTACCGGCATCTTTCAGCGCCATTTTCACTGGTTCCATGGCGCGCACCACCAGCTCTTCCACCAGGGATTCCAGTTTGGAACGGGTCAGTTTGACCACCAAGTGCTTGGGACCGGTGGCATCGGCGGTGATATAGGGCAGATTCACTTCGGTCTGCTGACTGGAAGACAGCTCAATCTTGGCTTTTTCCGCCGCTTCTTTCAGACGCTGCAGGGCCAGCGGGTCGTTGTGCAGGTCGATACCGCTCTCTTTCTTGAACTCCGCCGCCAAATATTCGATCAGGCGCATGTCAAAGTCTTCACCGCCGAGGAAGGTGTCGCCGTTGGTGGACAGCACCTCAAACTGGTGCTCACCGTCCACATCGGCAATCTCGATGATGGAAATATCGAAGGTACCACCACCCAGGTCGTAGACCGCAATCACCCGGTCGCCCGGGGTTTTGTCCATGCCGTAGGCCAGCGCTGCCGCGGTGGGCTCATTGATGATGCGCTTCACTTCCAGACCGGCAATTCTGCCCGCGTCCTTGGTGGCCTGGCGCTGGGAGTCGTTGAAGTAGGCCGGCACGGTAATCACCGCCTCGGTGACTTTTTCACCCAGGTAGTCTTCCGCGGTCTTCTTCATTTTCTTCAGCACTTCGGCAGAGATCTGCGGCGGTGCTTTTTTGTCGCCCTTGACTTCGACCCAGGCATCGCCGTTGTCGGCCTTGACGATTTTGTAAGGCACCATTTTGATGTCTTTCTGGACCACGTCGTCTTCGAAACGGCGGCCGATCAGACGCTTCACGGCAAACAGGGTGTTGTGGGGGTTGGTGACGGCCTGGCGCTTGGCGGACTGCCCCACCAGCACTTCGCCCTCGTCGGCAAAGGCAACGATGGACGGTGTTGTGCGCCCACCCTCAGCGTTCTCGATGACCTTCGGCTTGTCGCCCTCGAGCACGGCCACGCAGGAGTTGGTGGTGCCGAGGTCAATTCCGATAATCTTGCCCATTATGTGATTCTCCGGGTTTACTCAATTAGTTAAAAACTGGCTTCTGGTTGTGTATATTGGCCCACTTTGCGGGATTTCAACCCTCGTTGCCGTTATTGGCTGCAGGTTTGGCGACCACCACCATGGCGGGGCGTACCAGACGACCGTTCAGGGTGTAACCCTTCTGGAAGACGTCGACCACGGTATTGGGTTGCACCTCCTTTAATTCCAGCAGGCTCATGGCCTGGTGCAACTCGGGATCGAAGGGCTCACCCTTGGGGTCCACCGCCGTCACCTTGAAACGGCCCAGCACGTCGTGGAAACTTTTCAGGGTCAGCTCGATGCCCTCGCCCACCGCCTTGAATTCGTCATTGCTGTGATCGATGGCCTGGATAGAGCGCTCCAGGTTATCCACCACCGGCAGCAACTCGCCGACAAATTTTTCCAGCGCATATTTATGGGCATTTTCCACATCCCGCTCCAGGCGGCGGCGCAGGTTCTGCATTTCCGCCTGGGTGCGCAATACCTGCTCCCTGGCCGCCGCCAGATCCGCGAGCATCTGCTCCATATCCTGTTCCGGGCTGGTTTCAGCCTCGGCGCCCTGCTGTTCCTCAGCGGCCTGTTCGTTCTCCGGCATCGGTTGTTCCGGCACTTGCGGGCTATGTTCTTCAGTTGACACGCAACAATCCCCCTTCTGGGCTTTGGTTCACCCGCTATATTGGGCCGCCAGCAGCAGTTTCAAGGGCAGACGCGTTGAAAAAATCTGTATAACATGAGTCCTCTCGCATTCAATCCGGTATCACCTTGCTAACCAGCCTGACGGTCAACAATTTCACCCTGGTGGAGGCCCTCGAAGTGGACTTCAGTGGCGGCATGACCGCGCTGACCGGGGAAACCGGTGCCGGCAAGTCCCTGGTGCTGGACGCCCTGTCCATGGCGCTGGGGGATCGCGCCGACAGCGACCGGATTCGCCGCGACCAGGATCGCGCAGAAGTCTCCGCCCTGTTCGATGTCAGCCGTGATCCGGCAGCAGTCGAATGGTTAAAGGCCCATGATTTCGCCACCGCCGACGCAGACTGCCTGCTGCGCCGCGTGTTGACGCGGGAGGGACGCTCCCGTGGCTACATTAACGGCCAGTCCGCCACCATGCAGCAGTTGCGCGAGCTCGGTGAAATGCTGATGGATATCCACAGCCAGCACGAACACCAGTCGCTGCTGCGCCGCGACAGTCACCGCCAGATACTGGATGACTTCGCCGGCTGCACGGCGGCGGCAAACGCCCTCCGCGACACCTATCGGCAATGGGCCGCCGCCCATCAGCAATTGCAGCGACTGGCCAGTGCCAGCGATGCACAGGAGGCCCGCAAGGCGCTGCTGGGGTTCCAGCTAGAGGAACTGGCCGAGTTGGCCCTGGCAGATGGGGAGCTGCAACAGCTGGAAGCACAGCAACAACTGCTGGCCAACGCCGAGGCCATTCTCCGCGACAGTCACGCCCTGATGCAGCTGTGTCGCGACGGCGACGACTTCAACCTGCAGGATGGACTGAGCAGGGCGGCACATCTGCTGGCCGCCATGCCCAACAAGCCGGCCGCGCTGCAGGAAGTGGGAAACCTGCTCGGCAGCGCACTGATCGAGGTGGAGGAAGCCGGACGGGAAATACAACGCCACCTGGACAGTTTCGAGCTGGATCCGGAACAACTGCAACAGATCGAAGAGCGCCTCAGCGCCATCTACCAGCTGGCCCGCAAACATCGTATCAACCCTGAAGAACTGCCCGCCAAACAGCTCGCGCTGCAAGCGGAACTGGAGGAGCTGACCGGCGGCGCGGACAACCTGGAGGCGCTGCAGCAGCGCAGCGAGCAATTGCGGGCAGATTATCAAGTCCAGGCCGGCAAACTCAGCACGGTGCGCGCCGCCGCGGCCAGGGAGCTGGCGGACCTGATTGAACAGCAATTTGCCACACTCGCCATGAAGGGCGCGCGCTTTGTGGTCGAACTGACCCCGCTGGAACCCCCCAAACCCGCGCCCCAGGGTCTGGAGAACATCGAATTCCTGATCGCCACCAACCCCGGCGAACCGCCCAAGCCACTGTCGAGGATTGCCTCCGGCGGGGAGCTGTCGCGCATCAGCCTCGCCATTCAGGTGATCGCGGCGCGCCATTCCACCATCGCAACCCTGGTCTTTGACGAAGTGGATGTGGGCATCGGTGGCGCCACCGCCGAGGTGGTGGGGCGCCTGCTGCGGGAACTGGGCAACGGCGGACAGGTCATCTGCGTGACCCACCAACCCCAGGTGGCCGCCTGCGCCCACCAGCAGTTGCGGGTGACCAAGCAAACCGGGGCAGAGTCCGCCCACAGCAGCATCCAGCGGCTTCAGGAGACCGAGCGGGTCGACGAGATCGCCCGCATGCTGGGCGGCGCGACCATTACCGAGACCACCCTGCGCCACGCCCGGGAGCTGCTGGAACTCGCCAGTCAGCCCAGTTGATCTGGATCAACCACCTCACACAATTCCAACACTATCCTTACACCTCCAATTTCATGAGGTGGATAAAAATGCTCGCAGAAGATACCGCAACCTTAGCACGGGTCGGCAAGCTGGTCGCAATGGGTGTCGGCGTGATGCTGCTCCTGATCATCGCCGCCAGTATGGTAGGTTGAAAACCCGGTGCCGCTGGCGGCAAGCTCGCCGGCGGGCTTTCCCTAAATCCCCGCCAACAATTTCGTCCGGCAACACTCGACGGTCGGAACCCTCTGCTATACTCTGAAACTCCAGAATCACACTACTCAGGAGTGTTTGATGATTGCTGAACTTTTCTCAGCCGGCTTCAACCTCTCGATGCTGCCCGCCAGGCTGGCCGTTCGCAATACCAGGGTTACCGTGCAGGCCATGCGCGACCTGCCCCACCTGGTGAAAACGTTCTCCGCCGACATCCACCAGTCCCGCGACGAAGCCCAGTTCATGATGGGGCAGATTTTTTCCCGAATTGACCACGAACTGGGTGGAGATCCCGCCCATCTGAGCAATCAGGAGCGGGAGATGATCGCCGCCAGGGAACTGGCACTGGCGGAACAGCACATGGGTCAGGCATTAATCAACATGCTGGCGGCCTACCGGGTATTAACGGCAAAACCCTCGCAAGTGATTGAGCACGGGCCCGCAGAACGCCTCGATTGAAGGCTGGCCAGGGTCTGTCAGACTGACAGGCCCTAGCTGCCTTTCCTGCACAGCCTAGTTGTTTTTCCTGAACAGCTAGCGGTCTTCCTTGAACATCCTCGTTGTCTTTCCTGAACAGCCTAGTTGTCTTTCCTGAACAGATAGTTCTTGTGCCCGCCATCGCAAACCACCAGCACCGGCTCCAGCTGTTCACAGCGGCCGGGGTCCAGGTTACTGGTATCCGGCAGCCCTTCGCCCACGGACATGCGCTGCTTGTCCCGCTTCAAAAAATCGAACATGGTCTCAAAGCGCTCACTAAAATCCAGGCCCCGCGCCGTCACATCTTCAAACAGGTAGACAAATTTCCGGTAGGAAAAGGTGGAGCCCCCCAAACCGATTTCCAGCATCTTGTGTAAATATTGGCGGTAGGCGCGGTTGAGATAACCGGGCAGCGCCCCCTGCCCGGCGGCGACACCCTGGCCCTGGGCCTTCGGAATAGCCATCCGGTTGGCACCCCCCAACACCCCCTCCGCCAGACGATGGTTGGCCCGATTACCCACCAGCCGGAAGCGGTTGGCGCCACAGTGCAGCTCGGTCCCGTGCAGCTGGCAGGACGCCTCAGTGTGCTGTACTGCCCGGTGGGATGGCGAGGCCACAGTGCTGTCGAGCCGCGCCGGCACGGCAACTGCTTGCCTGGGCAGAACCACCTTGATGCCGGCCTTCGCAGCGGGCCGCTTCAGGATCAGGGCCTGGGTCATGTCATCGTTGCGACGGAAGTCCCGCAGCGGCGGCAGGCCTTGCCCCTGCCCGAGGGCCTGCAATTCACAATAGAGTTGCTCGTGGTAAGTCTCCGCCAGCAACAGGCAAAACTCATCGGCCTCACCGGCGCTGGAAAACATCCCCAGCAAGCCAACCAGCCACAGCATTCTGCGCGCCATCATCATCCCCCTGGATCGAAGTGCCCACCGCCCCGGGCCAACTGACCGCTGATCTCTCCCGGCTGCAGCACATCGTCTCACCCGGAAGGAAGCATTTACGCAACCAGAACAACCCCTTAGACTGTCCTGAACTTAAAAATGAAGGCGCACAGAATAGCGAGTTATGTCACAAATCCTTATTCGCCTTCTCCCCCCCCTGTTCTGCCTGGCATTGGCACTGTTCACCTATTGGCAATTACCCTGGCTGCAACGTGAACAACTTTCACTGCTGGATCAGTTGCCATTCATTGTGTGCACATTGGCGGCATTTATGGCGGTGCTCGCCAATCGCTCCAGGGACCTGGGGGCCGCCGGCACCATGCTGGTCAGCTACTGGATCATCAACCACTTTCTCCAGGCACCGCTGGGCACCGAGCCGGCAGGGCAGGTATTCGGCATCATATCCCTTTGCCTGCCGGCGTTGTTAATGCTGTTCATTATTCTGCCGGACACCGGCTGGCGCCACCCGGCTTTTCTGGTGCTGGTAGCATTTATCTCGATCTTCGCCCTGATCGTCATCAGCCTGTTTCAGTGGCAGCCCCTGTGGTTCGCCAAACTGATGCCGGGGCTGGGCGAGACGGGGTTCCTTGGACTCCGGCTGTCCACCAGCGCCGGGCTGCTGTTCCTGATCGCCCTACCCCTGGGAGTAGCCCTGCCGCTGTTACAGCATGAGCCGCCCGACACCAGCCTGCCGGGCTGTGTGCTGTTTGGCTTCATTACCATGGGCTGGTTTGAACTGCCCTACATCTCGGCCATCATGTTTTCTGCCGCCGGGCTGTTGCTGATCGTCAACCAGACCCACAGCCTGCTCAACATGGTCTACCGGGATGAACTGACCCAGATACCCAACCGCCGGGCGCTGCTGCGGGACGTTCGCAGTATGGGCAGCCATTACGCGCTGGCCATGGTGGACGTGGATCACTTCAAAAAAGTCAATGACAACTACGGGCACGACGTCGGCGACCAGATTCTCAAGGCCGTGGCGGCGAAACTGCGCAGGGTGGCGGGGGGCGGCAAGGCCTACCGGTTTGGGGGAGAGGAATTCTGCCTGCTGTTTCGCGGCAGGCAGTCGGAGCAGGTGCTCGACTTCCTGGAAGAACTGCGCAGGACAATTGCCGACTACGACATGACCACCCGGGACAAGAAAAGCCGTCCGCGCATCCACAAAAGTGGCGAAAAGAAGCGCGGCGCCTCGCGCCGCGAGGGCAACATCCGGGTCACCATCAGCATGGGCGTGGCCGATTCCCAGGATGCGCTGCACTTTGAGGGGGTTTTAAAGGCTGCCGACAGCGCCATGTATCGCGCCAAGGAAGGTGGCAGAAACCAGATCCAGTGCTGCTACTAGCCCTGTCGGGAATCCGCCTTTAGCTGCGGTGCGGCGGTTACTTTTTCGCTTTAACGTACAACACCAGATTGTGGCCAACCAGTTGGTAGCCGTGCTTCTCCACAATCTGCTTTTGCAGCGCCTCGATTTTATCGCTGTGAAATTCGACCACCTGGCCGGTATCCACATTGACCATGTGGTCGTGGTGGTCGCCGCGGTCGATTTCATAGACGGCCGGGCCGCTGTCGAAATTGTGTCGGGTAATCAATCCGGCACCCTCAAACTGGGTCAGCACCCGATACACCGTGGCAATACTCACGTCGTCACCGGTCTCCAGCATCTTGCGGTAAACATCCTCGGCGCTCATGTGCCGATCACCGCTTTCCTCAAGCAGCTGCAGGATCTTCAGCCGCGGTACTGTCACCTTGAGTCCGGCCTTGCGCAATTCGCGGTTTTCATCGTTCATTCAGGTAACGCCCCTTCTATACACTGGATGGATTCGGTATTATCGCCGTTCGCTGAAATGACTGGAACCCCACGATGCACTTTACTGCACGCATGACCTGTTGCCTGGCTTTGTCGGTCGCCCTGACCGGGTGCTCCGATATGTCGATGCCCAGTTTCAGCATGCCCCACCTGCCGAGCATACACAAATTTGACATCCAGCAGGGAAATGTCATCAATCAGGAGATGATTGACCAGCTGAAACCCGGCATGACCAAGTCGCAAGTGCGGTTTATCATGGGCACACCGCTGGTGGCCGACACCTTCAACGAAAACCGCTGGGATTACTATTACAGTCTGGTGCCCGGCAAAGGGGATGAAGTCCGCGAACGGGTGGCGATTTTCTTTGACGACGACAAGCTGGTGGGATTCCGCGGCGACTATATCCCGTCCGCCCTCGCACCACCACCGGCCGCAGCGGAGAGCGCTGTCGAAGACGGCGCAACCGACACGGAATAAGCCCGAGCCGCCAAACCCGAGATTACTCTTTGGCTTTCTCGGCCCGGCGCTTTCTGACCTCTTTGGGATCCGCAATCAGCGGGCGATAGATTTCCACCCGATCCCCGGCCTGCAACACATGTTCTTTCGGCGGCTTTAGCCCCTTGCTGCCCAGCGCCTGGCCAAAAATACCCAGCTTCGCGTTGTCCAGATCAATCTCCGGAAACTGCTGTACAATCCCCGATTGCTGCACGGCTTCGTAAGCCGTGGTGCCAGGTGCCACCTGCAACGTTGTCAACTGCTGGCGCTGCGGTAACGCGTAGGCCACCTCCACGGTTATCAATTCCACATCTTTCATCGACCGTAAACCTCTTGCGCCCGTCGCGCCAGGGAGTCCACCAGGTTATTGGCCACCGAGGCAAATAACCCGCCAGACGCCAACCCCACCGACAGGCTGTTAAACTCAAATTCCAGGTCCAGCATCACCTTGCAGGCCGATTCCGTCAACGGTTTGAAACTCCACTCCCCGGACAGTTTTTTGAACGGCCCCTCATGCAATTGCATGACAATGCGCTCCGGGGGATAGAGGATATTACAGGTGGTAAAACTGTGTCCCACACCGCCCTTTTTCAAATCGAGCCGGGCGATCATGGAGCGCTCATCTTCAGACAGAATGTGCGCACCGACACAGCCCTCCATATACAGCGGGTAACTGGCCACATCATTGACCAGGTCGAACATCTGCTCCGCCGAATACATCACCAGCGCACTGCGTTTAATCATTGTCAGCATCAGGAGAACGTCTTGTAGACACCCATTACAAAAACCACCAGCACCGCCAGCGGCGAGATATAGCGCAACACCCGGTGCCAGGCCGCGAACACCCAATTGGGTTCATCTGCCAGCTCAGCGCGCACCGCCTCAGGTTTCATCAGCCAGCCGACGAACAGGGCGATAAACAGTCC
>NZ_JBFHQR010000068.1:0-11935 GCF_041592135.1 Porticoccus sp.
CAACGGTGTCTGCCTGACGGTGGTGGAACTGCCTGGAGATGGCTACGTGGCGGACGTGTCTGCCGAAACCCTGGCGATGACCACCATCGGCGATTGGTCGGTGGGTACGCCGGTCAACCTGGAGCGGGCGCTGACACCCCAGACCCGCATGGGCGGCCATCTGGTCTCCGGTCATGTGGACGGGGTTGGGGAAGTGGTCAGTCGCCATCCCGACGCCCGCTCCGAGCGCTTCCGGCTGCGGGCACCGCGGGAGCTGGCCAAGTACATCGCCCACAAGGGTTCGATTACCGTGGACGGCACCAGCCTCACGGTGAACCGGGTTGAGGGGGCGGAGTTCGAACTGAACATCGTGCCCCACACCCTTGAGAAAACGGTGATTGGCACCTATCAACCGGGAACCCGTATCAACCTGGAAGTGGATCTGATCGCCCGTTACCTGGAGCGACTGTTGCTGGGTGAAGGGGCCGCGGACGCCTGAGCGGTCTAAACTGGCATAATGACAACAGCAAAGCACGGCATTGAAATCATGGCATTGAACAGTATCGAAGAACTGATCGCGGATCTGCGTCAGGGCAAAATGGTCATTCTGATGGATGACGAGGACCGCGAGAACGAGGGTGATCTGCTGATGGCCGCCACCATGGTGCGGCCCGAGGATATCAACTTCATGGCCACCCACGGCCGCGGATTGATCTGCCTGACCCTGTCGGAGGAGCGCTGTCGCCAGTTGAACCTGCCGCTGATGGTGGATGCCAATAAGTCCGGTCACGGCACCAACTTCACCCTCTCCATCGAGGCGGCGGAAGGCGTCACCACCGGCATCTCTGCCGCCGACCGGGCGCGCACCGTGCAGGCGGCGGTGGCCAGCAATGCCCGCTCCCAGGATATTGTCCAGCCCGGCCACGTGTTCCCGCTGCGGGCCGAACCCGGTGGCGTGCTGAGCCGTGCCGGCCACACCGAGGCGGGCTGCGATATGGCCCGTATGGCCGGTTTCGAGCCGGCCGCGGTGATTGTGGAAATCATGAACGACGACGGCACCATGGCCCGTCGCCCGGATCTGGAAGCCTTTGCCCGCAAGCACAACCTGAAGATTGGCACCATTGCCGACCTGATCCACTATCGCCTGGTCACCGAGAAAACCATCAACTGCATCAGCGAGCGTCCCATCCAGACCCACTACGGTCAGTTCACTTTGAAGACCTATCTGGATGTTGCCCGCAACGAAAAGCATTTCGCCCTGGTGATGGGAGACGTGGCCAGCGGTGAAGCGCCGCTGGTGCGGGTGCATATCAACAAGTCCGCCCGCGATCTGTTTGCCATGGAGCCGAGTGAGGGATATCGCAGCTGGAGTCTGTCCCGGGCCATGGAAAAGGTCGCGGAGGAGGGCCGCGGGGTGGTGGTGTTCCTCTATTATCCCGAGACCGCCGACGATATCGACGCCACCGTGGACGAGATGCTGAATCGCGCCCCGGCCAAACCCCAGCCGGCCAGCGATGTGGTGTTCCAGCAGGTGGGTACCGGTTCGCAGATACTGATGGATCTCGGCGTGCACAAGATGCGCCTGATGAGTGCGCCGTTTCGCTTTACCGGCATTTCCGGTTTTGATCTGGAAGTGGTCGAATACATTAATTGTGATTAGTGCGCTGGGCCTTGCGGCCAGCCCTGCTACAGGGTTGCGGCAGTTCGTTTTGCAGTAGTAACCATAGAGAGATCGGAAAACAGCATGAGTGAATACCGGTCCGATGAGGGCAGTTTCAATGTCGAGGGAGCGCGGGTGGCCATTGCCGTGGCGCGCTGGAATGGCCAGATCACGGAAAGCCTGCTCAATGGCGCCCGGCGGGCGCTGTTGCGCCACGGCATTCCCGAGCAGGATATCGGCCTGTTCCGGGTGCCGGGGGCATTTGAGCTGCCGCTGGCCTGCAGCAAATTGGCGCAAAGCGGTGTTTACGATGCGGTGGTTGCCCTCGGCTGTGTGATTCGCGGCGGCACCCCGCACTTCGAGTATGTGTGCAGTGAGACCACCCGCGGCATCGGCGAGGTGGCCTTGCGGGAAGGATTGCCGGTGGCTTTTGGCGTGCTGACCACAGACACGTTGGCCCAGGCCCAGGAGCGCGCTGGCGATAATGCCGAAAACAAAGGGGAAGAGGCGGCGCTGACAGCGCTGGAAATGATCTCCCTGTTCCGCCAGCTATAGGAGCTTACTGTGTCACTGCCCTCAACCCGAAGAAAGGCGCGCCAGCTGTTGGTGCAGGCGCTGTATCAATGGCAGCTGTCCGGCTCCGACCTGCACAGCATCGAGGCGGAATTTTTCGCCGACAATGACATGCGCAAGGTCGACACGGCCTACTTCCGCGAACTGCTGCACGGCATTCCCGGCAAGCTCCCTGAAATTGATGGCGCCTATGAGTCCCACCTGGACCGCAAGTCCTCGGATCTGGACCCCGTCTCCCGCGCCCTGCTGCGGATGGGTTGCTACGAACTGTGTTTCCGCATCGACGTGCCCTACAAGGTGGCCATCAATGAAGCGGTCAATTTGGCCAAAAGCTTTGGTCCCACCGATGCCTACAAGTACATCAACGGTATTCTCGACAAGGTCGCCGCCGAGCGGCGCGCAGTCGAAGTCAAGGCCGAGCAGCGGCGCTAGCCTCCGGGCCATTCCGCATCGCGTTGATGACCATGTCGCTGAACGAGTTTGCGCTGATTCGCCAGTATTTCTCCACCCTGGGTGAAGGCCCGGGGGTGGTGCTGGCAGTGGGCGATGACTGCGCCCTAATGGAGGTTCCCGCCGGCCAACAACTGGCCGTGACAGTGGATACCCTGGTGGCGGGGGTGCACTTTCCGCTGGATGCTACCCCCGGGGATATTGCCTGCCGCGCGCTGCGTGTCAACCTCAGTGATCTCGCTGCCATGGGGGCGGAGCCGCGCTGGTTTACCCTGGCGCTGACCTTGCCCGAGGCGGATGCGGACTGGCTGGCGGCATTTTCGACTGCTCTGGCTGCGGAGGCGCGGACATTCCGCTGCGCCCTGGTGGGTGGCGATACCACCGCCGGCCCGCTGACCATTTCGATTCAAATGATGGGACTGGTGCTCGCTGGCGCGGCGCTGCGCCGGGATGGCGCACAGGCCGGAGACGGAGTCTATGTCACCGGTACGCTGGGAGAGGGGGCGGCGGCGTTGCAGTTGTTTGCCCCCGACTGCGGTCTTCCCGCTGAGGTCTGTCGACGGCTCGCCGGGCGTTTTTACCGGCCAGTGCCGCGCTTGGCAGAGGGTTTACAATTGCGCGGCCTCGCTTCCGCCGCCATCGATATTTCCGATGGCCTGCTGGCGGATCTTGGCCATATTGCCGAGTGCAGTGGTCTCGGCGCCGAAGTGCGGTTGCCGCTGCTGCCACTGGCGCCCTGGCTGCGGGCGGTATCATCGGCGGAGCAATTACAGGCGTGGGCACTGTCCGGTGGCGACGACTACGAACTCTGCTTTACCGTGCCGGCGCAACGGCGCCAGGCGGTGGATGCCATGATTGCGGCGGGCGACCTGGCCGCGACCTGTATCGGGCGGATGACCCCCGCCCCGGGTGTCTATTGCCTCGATGACGACGGCAATCTGCTGGCGATTGCCGGGACCGGTTACCAGCACTTTTAATGGCACCCAGATTGGACAGGTGAACCATGGATCATCGCATTAACCCCTCGTTTTCACAGCTGCTGAAAAATCCGGTGCACCTGCTGGCATTCGGTTTCGGCAGCGGCCTGGCTCCGAAAGGCCCGGGCACCGCCGGCACCCTGGTGGGCCTGTTGTTGTGGCCACTGCTGGCCTGGCTGCCCCTCTACGGCTACCTGGCCGCTGTGGTGCTGGCCTCGCTGCTCGGTTTTTACCTCTGTGGCAGGACAGCCCGGGACATGGGGGTGCACGATCACCAGGGCATTGTCTGGGACGAAATGGTCGGCTACTGGCTCACCATGACGGCGCTGCCGACATCCTGGTCCTGGGCGCTGGCCGGATTTGTGCTGTTCCGGCTGTTTGATATCTGGAAGCCCTGGCCGATTCGCTGGTTTGACCGCCATATGGGTGGCGGCGCCGGTATTATGATGGACGACCTGGTGGCGGGACTGTTTGCCTGGGTGATACTGTTTACAGTATGGCGGTTGGTGTTTTAAACCCGGTTCAGGGAGGGCGGACGATGAAGGGATTGCTCATTGCACTGCTGTTGGCGTGGAGCGCGACGACGGCCTGCTGGGCCGCCCCGGATATTCGGGTCCACGGCTTGTTTGGCGGCAGCGCCGTACTGGTCATCAACGGTAAGCAGCGGCTGCTGAAAAAGGGCCAGACCAGCCCGGAAGGTGTCACCTTGATTGAGGCTGACAGTCGCCAGGCGCTACTGGAGGTGGAGGGCAAGCGCATGAGTTTGGGACTCTCCGAGCATATTTCATCCAGCTTCAAGGCTGCGGAAGTCGCCGAGGTGAGAATCCCGCGGGCGGACAACGGCCATTACTTGGTCAGTGGTTTTATCAACGGCCGCCCGGTGGATTTTATGATCGATACCGGGGCCACCTCGATAGCCATGAATCTGCATCACGCAGAGCAGCTAGGGGTGAATTTCCGCCAGGGAAAAAAAAGTGTGGCCAGCACCGCCGGCGGCATGGTGAGTACCTACCAGGTGCCAGTGGATAAGCTGACTATTGGCAATATTACCCTGCACCAGGTGGAAGCTACCGTGGTGATCGGTGATTTCCCTTCCCAGGTGCTGCTGGGAAACAGCTTCCTGAGCCGGGTGGAAATGACCGAGGAAGAAGGGGTGATGGTGTTGCGAACGAAATTCTGATGAAAACCAGCTGCGCAGCCAGCACCTTGTTAAAAAGTGGCGCAAGTTGGTCAGTTATAGCCGATGGACGGCTGTGCCGCCTGCTGGCCTGTGCCGGCCGCCTCGCAGACGTTTTTCAGGCACCCGTTACCCCTTGTTTCCTATCGAAAATCCCGGCCTCCCTTTACTCGGGGTGTTTCCCGGCTAAAATAGCCACCCGCCTGATCTTTAGGAGTCTTGAGTGACCCTGCGTTTTGTTGAAAGCTCCAAGTTGCCTACCCGCTGGGGCGTATTTGATATTCACGGCTTTGAGGATGCGCAAAGCGACAAGGAGCATATTGCCATCTCCATGGGCGATGTCGCCGGTGGCGAGCCGGTCTTGCTGCGCATCCACTCAGAGTGCCTGACCGGTGACGCGCTGTTCAGTGTCCGCTGCGATTGCGGTGCCCAACTGGAAGAAGCCATGCGCCGCATTGCCGCCGAGGGTCGCGGGGCGATCCTGTACCTGCGCCAGGAGGGTCGGGGTATCGGTCTGATCAACAAGATCAAGGCCTACCACTTGCAGGATCAGGGGGCGGATACCGTGGAAGCGAACGAGCGGCTCGGCTTCGGTGCCGATATGCGGGATTACAGTATCTGCCGCTCTATGCTTGGCCATCTGCAGATCAGCAAGGTGAAGTTGTTGACCAATAACCCCCGCAAGGTGGAAGCGCTACAGCAACTCGGTATCGAGGTTGCGGAACGGGTTGCCCTGCAGACCGGCCGCAATCCGCACAATTTGTACTACCTGGCGACCAAAGCCGGAAAACTGGGCCACCTGTTCGACGAGCAGGATGAAGGCGAGGGGGATAAATAATGTTAGCCAAGCGAATTATTCCCTGTCTGGATGTGGACAAGGGGCGAGTGGTCAAGGGTGTACAGTTCCTCGACATCCGCGATGCCGGCGATCCGGTGGAAGTGGCGAAACGCTATAACGAGGAGGGCGCCGACGAAATCACCTTCCTCGATATCACCGCCAGCCACGAAGAGCGGGATACCATGATTCACACGGTTGAGCGCATGGCCAGCGAGGTCTTTATTCCCCTGACCGTGGGAGGCGGGGTACGCACCCTGGAGGATATTCGTGCACTGTTGAACGCCGGTGCCGACAAGGTCAGTATCAATTCCGCTGCGGTGAAAACCCCGGAGTTTGTCCGTCAGGCGGCCGAGCGCTTTGGCTCCCAGTGCATTGTGGTGGCCATTGATGCCAAACAGGTCAGTGCGCAAGGCGAGCCTCTCCGCTGGGAAATTTTTACCCACGGTGGGCGCAATGCCACGGGTATCGATGCGGTGGCCTGGGCCGTGCGCATGGCAGAATACGGTGCCGGTGAAATTCTGTTGACCAGTATGGACAAGGATGGCACCAAGAGTGGTTTTAACCTGCCGCTGACTCGCGCCATCAGTGATGCGGTGGATATTCCGGTGATTGCTTCAGGCGGGGTAGGTAACCTTCAGCACCTGGTGGACGGGGTGGTGGAGGGGAAGGCGGACGCCGTGTTGGCGGCCAGCATTTTTCACTTTGGTGAGTACACCATCGC
This sequence comes from Porticoccus sp., assembly GCF_041592135.1. Taxonomy (GTDB): domain Bacteria; phylum Pseudomonadota; class Gammaproteobacteria; order Pseudomonadales; family Porticoccaceae; genus Porticoccus. The sequence goes on from NZ_JBFHQR010000068.1 coordinate 6,376, forward strand.
TCAGGCCAAGGACTATATGGCCGAGCGAGGTGTCGAAGTGCGGCGTTGAGTTGTCACCCGGTTAGACGGCATAACGGGCGTTGGAGGTAAAGAACCCCAGCGCCTCCGGCCCCGCTTTCTGGGCAAACTCAATGTAGTCGGCTACCGCTTGTACAGCACCTTCCTTGGAATCAAAAGGCCCGACGGCAGCACCTTCACGTGTGGCGAAAAACCAGAAGTTGTGCAATTTGAAGAAGCGGTCGCTTCTGATGGTTGGCTTCTGGCCGCCATTTTCGCCGTCTCTTGGCATTCCCATGTCGTCTCCTCGTATAGATTGACGGATTTATCTTTCTTGTTTTACCTCCGCTGTAAACGCAGATTGTTTACATACCATTAACGTTAGAGCAACAATCTCCCTCAATTCAGCCCAATTTTTGCTAAAAAGTCAATTGTCCGGGTTTGCTCCGGATACCGTTGGATCTTCTGTATCGACCGTTTGGCGATTCGCCGCCGAGGTTGAGAAAATCTCAATTCCTTTTAGTAGGTTAAGGGCTTCGTAGAGTTGGTTGTCCTCCTGGGAAAGATCGGTTTTGCCCGCCTGTGGCTGGGTCTTCTCATTGGTCAGGTGGCCCGCCAGGTTGGCCTCCTTGATCTGCTCGCGGCTTTCCAGCAAGTGCACCTCGGCAGGTTGAACAACGATGTCGGGGTGGATGCCCTCTGCCTGGATAGAGCGTTTGGCCGGTGTGAAATAGCGTGCTGTGGTGAGCTTGATCCCGGTGTTATCGCCCAATGGAATGACGGTTTGCACCGAGCCCTTGCCAAAACTGCTGGTGCCGAGGACCAGTGCCCGGCGATGGTCCTGGAGTGCCCCGGCGACAATTTCTGCAGCGGAGGCCGAGCCCTCGTTGATCAAGGCGACCACCGGCTTGCCATTTAACAGGTCGCCGGGGGTGGCGTAGTACTTGGTGTTGGCGCTGGGCAGGCGGCCTTCGGTATAGACAACCAGGCCCTCTTCCAGCAGGACATCGGCGACTTCGATGGAGGCATTGAGGAGCCCGCCGGGATTGTTGCGCAAATCCAGCACCAGCCCTTTGAAATTGGCGTTGTCCTGCAGCAGTTTTTCCAGTGCTTCGCGGAACTCGGTACCGGTGTGTTCCTGGAACTGGGCGATGCGCACATAGGCAAAGCCGGGTTCCAGCATCCGGGCGCGGATGCTGTGCACCTGGATAATGTCGCGGATCACTTCGACCTCAAAGGGGCCGTCGCGATTTGGCCGCACGATGGTCAGGGTGAGCTTGGAGCCCTTGGGACCGCGCATGAGCTCGATGGCGTCGTTCAGACTCATGCCCTGGACCAGCTGGTCATCGAGTTTGATGATCAGGTCGCCGGCCTGAATGCCCGCCCGCTGTGCCGGCGTATCGTCGATGGGGGTGATGACCTTGATAAATCCGCCCTCCATGCCCACCTCGATGCCGAGGCCGCCGAACTCGCCGGTGGTGTGTTCCTGAAGGTCGGCGAAATCGGTTTCACTGAGGTAAACGGAGTGGGGGTCCAGACTGCCGAGCAGGCCGCTGATGGCCATCTCGAGTAGGGTCTTGTCATCGATTTCCTCGACATAGGCCTGCCTGATCTGATCGAAGGCCTGGGTAAAATGACGCAACTCCTCCAGGGGCATCCGCGCATCATCGGGCTGCTCGCCGGCGAAAGCCGAGGGGGTTCCTGTCAGCATTGCCAAGGTGATCAGCAGCGACTTGCTCAATGATTTCATGAAATGATCCTGGATTCAGTTAACTGGGGTTTACAACCATTTTACAGGCGGTGTCGGGCAATGCCTGCGGGTGCTATTGCCCGGTCCGGGGTTATCCTTTGCCGACGAGCCAGTATTTCGGATTGGTCGGCCTGCCATTATGTCGAATTTCAAAATAAAGTGCATGATCCCGCTGTCCACCACTGTTGCCCACCTTGGCGATGACCTCTCCGGCGCTGACCCAGTCCCCCGTGACTTTGAGCAACTCCCGATTGTGGGCATAGAGGCTCATATAGCCGTCACTGTGATCAACGATGACCAACAGGCCGTGACCGCGCAGGTAGTCGGAAAAAATAATACGCCCATGGTGAATGGCGTGAACATCCGCGCCCTCCCTGGCCTTGATCAGCCAGCCATTCCAGGTGATATCGGCGGTACGCGTGGCGCCGAAGTACTGGCTTAGCTGTCCGGAGACCGGCCACGGCAATTTGCCCTTGCGCCTGCTAAAGGGTTCCGTGCTCGTGGGCGGGGTCAGTTTGGCGAGGCTTTCCTCAAGGGCCTTGAGGACGGATTCAAGTCGTTTGCGCTCATTTTTAAGCTGCGCCAGTGATTGCTGGGAGCTGCTGATTTGGCGATCCAGCCGCATCAGCACCTCGCTTCTGACGCGCTGACTTTCAGCGAGTTTTTGCTGTTGTTCGGCCAGGCGGGTGCGATTGTCCGCCAGCGCCGCCTGTCGCTCGGCTATGCCCTGCTCAACAGTGGCCAGCTCTTCAATGGTTTTGCGGTACTGGGTAAGCTTTTCGGCGCGGGCGGCCAGAAAATAATCGTGGTACTTCAGGGCGCGGCTGACCTTGTTTGGATCTTCCTGGTTGAGCAGCAGTTTGATGGACTCCTCGTTGCCCAGCCGGTAGGCAGCGGAAACCTGGCTGGCGATCAGCCCCTGTTGATCCCGGCGGGATTGTTCAAGAGCGGTTTGCTGCTGCCGGAGCTGCTTTAACTCGGCGTCCAGTTCTGCGAGTTTTTGCTCGATCTGCCTGACCTGGCCGCTCAGTTCGGCGGCGGCCAGCTCGGTTTTTTTCAATTCCCTGGCCAGTTGTTGCTGTTCTTTGCTGTCGCCCTGAATGGACTGTTCGAGCTTGAGGATGTCCTTGCCGAGTTGCTGCAGTTTCTGGCGGTCTTCCTGCTCTGCGGCGCAGGCAACGGCAGTGACTGCCAGTAGCAGTGTCGCAACCAGTGCCCGCACAACGCCTGTCACAGCCGTGTCCGCCGCGGCTCCATTCAGTTGCTCAGTACCGCCAGGGAGTGCCCGGTCATTTCAACCGGTTGCGGCAGCCCCAGCAGGGTCAGCATGGTGGGGGCAATATCCGCCAGGGAGCCATCGCTGGCCAGGGTCAACTGTCGCCGCCCCACATAAATGAGTGGCACTGGCAGGGTGGTGTGCTGGGTGTGTACCTGGCGGGATTGTGGATCGTACATTTTCTCCACGTTGCCGTGATCGGCGGTGATCAGGCATTCGCCGCCATTGTCCTCGAGGGCCTTGAGCACTCGCGCCAGGCACTGGTCGACCACCTCCACTGCCTTGACGGCAGCATCGAACACGCCGCTGTGCCCGACCTGATCGCAGTTGGCGTAATTGCAGATGATCACGTCGAAATTGCCGCTGGCGATGGCGTGCACCAGGTTGTCGGTGAGTTCGCGGGCGCTCATTTCCGGCTTCAGGTCATAGGTGGCGACCTTGGGTGAGGGAATCAGGATGCGCTCTTCACCGGGGAACAGAGTCTCTTGCCCGCCGTTGAAGAAGAAGGTCACGTGGGCGTACTTTTCCGTCTCGGCGATGCGCAGCTGGGTCTTGCCCAGGCTGCCCAGGTATTCACCCAGGGAGTTGTGCAGGTTTTCCGGTGGGAATGCGCAGCTGGTCCGGATGTCCGCCGCGTATTCCGTGGTCATGACGAAGTCCGCCAATGCCGGATGCGCCGTGCGGGGAAAACCGTCGAAGTCGTCCTCGACAAGCGCCCTGGTCAATTCTCTGGCGCGGTCCGGGCGGAAGTTCATGAACAGTACCGCATCGCCATCCCGGATGGTGGCGGCCGGTTGTCCCGGCTCGGCGATCAGGGTGGGCAGCACGAACTCGTCGTTTTCGCCGCGCTGGTAGGCGGTGTGGAGCGCACTGAGAGGGTCGGCGGCACGGTGTTCGGCCTTGCCCAGGGTCAGCAGGTCATAGGCGGCCTGTACCCGGTCCCAGCGATTGTCCCGGTCCATGGCATAGAAGCGGCCGCAGATGCTGGCAATGCGGCCGCGACCGGTGGCTGCGAGCTTAGCTGCGGTCACTTGCAGGGATGACTCGGCGCTGCGCGGCGGGGTATCGCGGCCGTCGAGAAAGGCGTGTACGTAGATTTCCCCGGCGCCCCGCTGGGCGGCCATGTCGATCATGGCATTGATATGGGCTTCATGACTGTGCACGCCACCCTGGGACAGCAAGCCCAAAATATGCACTGCATGGTTCGAGCCCACGGCCTTGTCGATGGCCGCACAGTAGGCGGGGTTGGTAAAGAAGTCGCCGTCACTGATGGCCTTGTTGATGCGGGTGAAGCTCTGGTAAATCACCCGCCCGGAACCCAGCGTCATATGACCCACTTCACTGTTGCCCATCTGGCCGTCCGGCAGGCCGACGGCCAGCCCCGCGGTGTCGATAAAGGTGCGCGGGCAGCTCTGCCACAGTCGGTCGCGCACCGGGGTGTCGGCACTGTAGATGGCGTTGTATTCGGGGTCGTCGCTGTGACCACAGCCGTCGAGCACCAGCAGCAGCAGTGTTTTCTTGGATTCTGTCATGATTTCAATGGGGTGATGATGTCTGGGGTGAATAATGGGCGAATCTTACCTGCAAAGTGCATTCAGTGCCATTGGTGGTTCCTTGAGCAGATTGCGGTGTGTATACTTTTGCGGCTTTGCGGGGCCGGGCGGTCCGGACTGAACAGCTAAGAGGCGGGCTACAGTGGATTTTTTTGTATTTATCAGCGAACAGTGGATTCTGGTCAGCGTGTTGTTGGTGCTGATTTATCTGTTTGCCATTAATGAGCGCATCAAGAGCGGCAAGCCGATTTCTGTGCATGCCGTGACCCGCATGCTGAATTCGGAAGAGGCGGTTTTGCTCGACGTGCGCGACAGCAAGGAGTTCAAGAGCGGACACATTGCCGGCGCCCTGAATATTCCCCAGGCCAAGTTGCAGGACAAGCTCAGCGAGCTCGACCGATATCGGGAAAAGGTCATTATCGTCGCCGATAAGGTGGGGCAGCAGGCCGGCGCGGTGGGGCGCAAGTTACAGCAGCAGGGCTTCCAGGTGTTCCGGCTCACCGGCGGCATGATGGAGTGGCAAAACCAGAACCTGCCCGTCGTGAAAAACTGATATGGCTCGGGTCCGGATCTACACCACCCGGAGTTGCGGATACTGTGTCGCCGCCAAGAACCTGTTGGCCAATAACGGACTGGCCTATGAGGAAATTCCCGTCGATCGCGATCCCGCCCTGCGCCGCCAACTGGTGGTGATGAGTGGGCGGCACACGGTGCCGCAAATCTGGCTGGGTGAAATTCATGTCGGCGGTTATGATGATCTGCGCCGCCTGGAACAGCAGGGTGAACTCGACCGGATAATTGCCAGTCAGGACCAGTAGCTCCCGCACAGCCACGGCTGTATGCACCCTGGGACTTTCCGTACCAAACCTATTGATCTACAGAAGGCAGAAACATGACTGAAGAAAACACCCAAAACGCCGCTGCGCCCGGGAATAGGGAAAATGCCCAATTTGCCCTGCAGCGTATCTATCTCAAGGACCTGTC